>JANNSS010000278.1:0-79366 GCA_031402955.1 Saprospiraceae bacterium | reverse complement strand
AAAAAGGAAGAAGTACGGACAGGACGCGTCCTGTCCGTACTTCTTCCTTTTTTATTTTCTCTTTTACATCCCTTCACTACCGCAAAAACGGCAGACAATGATTCTGTATCGGAGATGACCTGCACCACATACTGATCAGGATGGTCAGGAAAAGGGTTGAATCACTTATTCCTCGTCATCTCCACCATCATCTTCCTCTTCATCATCAGCAGGTTCCTCTTCATCATCGGATCCGGTATCGGTATCACCTTCCGTAATGGTGAGGTAATCCATATCACCGTATTTCTCTTCATACTCTTCCTTCACACTTTCCTTCAGTTCGCCGCTTTCATCATAATCATCATCATCTTCAATGATCTGGCGTGCCTCGATCAGGGTCATGCGCACCAGGTAATACCTGTCGTCTGTTTCGAAAGGAAGTGCAGACACAAATTTGCCTTCGGCATTCTTGTACTGAATGAGATGCTTTGCGAATCCATAGGGATACATGAGTTTGATTTGCTCCTGGATATCCGGATCCAACTTCTCATAATCCTTGACAATACGTGGTTTAGTAGTAGCCATGCTTGAGTGTGTCTGTTAGCCTGAAAAGAAGAGTTACCAGATGATCCTCTCCTGTTTCAGGGGATAAATTGAAAAAATATTAATGACAAACAAAAGACTTTTATTTGAAATTACAGAAAGAATTTTTTCCTGAGTCTAAGTTAATCCCGGATAATGGAAAGAACACTATTTTTTTTTCCACTGCTGTCCCATAAAAAACCGGAGTGAAACATAATATTTCACTCCGGTTGCTATAACCAAACCTTTACAATTATACCTTTTGAAACCTATGCCAGTGCTGCCAGATCCCGGATCAAAATGCTGCTCCGGGTAAAATAGATTTTATTCGCTTTACGCAAATCATTGAGTACCGCGGTTACAGTCTGCCGGCTGGTGCCGGTGTAATTAGCAATATCCTGCTGTGTAAGGGAGTGCTTTAACAGCGTCTCAAGTCCCACTTGTCTGCCGCATTGATTGGCATTCTCAATGATGAAGTCGATGATTCTGGCTCTGGCGTCTTTGAAGATCAGGGATTCCAGTTGATTCTCTGTCTGCCGCAATTTTAGCCCGATCAGTGAAACAACGCTCATGCTCAATTGTGCATTTTTATCCATCATCTGTCGGAAGATATCAACGCGGATTCGATAGTATCCAGTAGAAGGAGACAATGCCATGGCAAAATTATGATGCATTTCGTTTCGTCCGATCAGGGCAAATTCACCAAAAACCATTCTAGGATGGAGCACCTGCTTGATCACCTCGCGGCCATCTTCATGGTGGGTGCCGATTTTGATACTCCCTTCTGAAAGGATGTAGAAATAATCAGCTGCCTCCCCTTCTGTGTAGATCAATCCATGTTTGGCGGCCATGTGAAATTCCATATGGAGTGCCAGGGTGGCCAATTCTTCTTTTTCCAGTACACTGAAAAAAGGAATGCTGTTTAGTATTTCGTGTTTCATAGCCAATTTGCGGTCTTGAGCATAAAAGGATAAAGTAATCTGTCAGGTAAAAGACACAATTACATTCGCCCACCCCTACGTCTGGCAGAATAAAAATAGCCTGGGAGGCTATTCCGGCAAATCTGATGAAGATATATCCGGGGAAAACCCAGAGAAATTACCATATCCGCCTTCAATATTGTTGAATATCGTGACGGGCTCGGCAAAAGGGTCCTGACGCACAATGAGTTGTCTCGCCAGTGAACTGTGATATTTATAATATTCCTGGGTTATAGTCCTCAACTCTACATAAACCTTTTTGAGGTCATGATTTACTACCCAGTCCACAAAATGAAAAGTCAAAGGTTCACCTGGTACAAGGTCTTCTTTGTCAACCAGGATCCCAAAATCGTAATGGTGGAGGAATGGCTGGTCATCAGAAAGCTCAGGGTCAATCAGGAACTTATTTTTCAGACTATCATATGTATTATAAAAAACGAGATGGTAATATTGATTTGATTCGAAATGATCGATATCAAAAACAAGCGTATAGCGTACGATATTCTTAAACTCGTTTTTGGTTGACGGCTCAATGCTGATATCCTGAATGCTTAGATTGGAGATCGTGCTTGGACGAGGAATCCTGGTAGTGGCCCGCACACTTTCAAATCCAGGTGCAAAAGCAGAAATCGTATAGGAAAAGCCTTCTTTCAGAAAATCCTTGGGGAAGCCGAAAAAACTCTCTTGACCTTCCTTGGTCAAGGCCAACCTTATGGAGTAATCTGTTTCGAGCTCTGTGACTTCAACGTCCAGGTTAGCAGGGGTTACGAAAGTGCTTGAATCAGAAGGTGATTGGGACGCATACACAAAGACTCTCGGCGTCTCCCATCCGGGTGAATCAGAGGAGGTCAGGTGAGCTATGATTGTAAGCTTAGGTGCAAGGTTTTGCTCCGGGAATTCCAAGGTCGTCTCACAGCCTATCAAGATGAGCATGGAACTCAACGATAGAAAAATGAGATTAATTGGTAAAAGTCTTTTCACTGTTTAAAGATATGGTTTTTTCACTTTACTATTCAAAAATCCTTTGCACCTCATTTACCTGTCCTTAATGAAAGGAGAATCGGTAGCTGAAAGAGGGGAAGAATTTGAACAAAGAAAACTGCCTGAACTCAAAGTCCTGACTGACTGGATCCTGAACCAATGTGATATAAAAAGGGTTCACACGGCCGTAAACGTTGTATAAATTGAGGGTAAGAGAGTGGTTAAAGTTTTCCTTGTCGGCGAGGAGATAATTTACACTCAGGTCAAGCCGGTGATAGTCCGGAAGTTGGAAACCATTCCGTTCGCTGTAGTTAATCCCTATTTCTGGAAAAAAGGACCCCGGATTAAAAAATTTGCTTTCGGCCAGAGTGATACCTATACCGGTTCCAAACAGCCAGTTTGCTCCACCTCTCCATCTGGGTCCGAGCTTTATCTGACCTGAAAAGGTAGAGGACCAGCGACGGTCATACCTGTCTGGATAGGCTGTTCCATTGTTGATCTCATCATATTGGCGGTAAGACCTTGACCAGGTAGCGTTCCATTTGAATTGAAGTCTCCTGCCATCATAAACATACTGTAACTCGACACCAGACGCTTCACCGGTGCCCTCTGTGATCTTGGACTCCCAATTGGCAGCATCCACTATACTCGAAGGCACCAAACCTTCTCTGAGCAGGAAACTTGCTCCCTCCTGGTATGAAATGAGGCTTCTCATAGATTTTAGATAGGCGGACAATTCAACGGATGAATATTTACCTGCTTTCCAGATGCCTGACACTGCATACTGATCTGATAAGGCAGGAGACACATTTGCAGTGGTAGGGACCCATAAGTCTGTGGGTAAGCCAATACTGCTTGAAGTGAGGTTGTGCAGGTATTGAGCCATGCGGCTATAACCTATGTTGAAGGCAAGCTTAGGGGTTGGAAAGTAATCCAGACTTAATCTGAGTTGAGGATCGAGGTAATAAACGCCTTGCACAAAGAACCCTGATATATGGAGACCGGATGATAATCTGAACTTTGTGCTGATATCCCACTTGTCTTCGAAATAGACACCTGATTCAAGTGATTTAACTTTAAAAGAAGAGAAGAATACATCATCCAACAGTCCTTCTTTGATGTAGAAATCGCCTACTTTACTTTCTTCATTAATCGTGATTGATTTTGGCTGGAATTTATAAGAGATGCCATAAATGCCGGCAGATAGCTGATGGTCAGCGGATGGTCGTATGTCCAGTTCCAATTTAACTGTAACATCTTCTATCCCTGATTTAAACTCCTTAGCATCAAATCCAGAAAGTGGATTGATACCTGACCCGGGAAAGCTGTAATCAAATTCACTACGATCTACTGATTGAAGCACGAATGAACTTCTTGAAATAATGAGGTTTGAAAAAATCTGATCACTCACGATATGATTCCAGCGAAGCACCCCCGTCCTGTTTGTCCAGTTTAGTTCCTTATTGAATTCTTCATGCGACACAATGCGGACACCTGAATCTTCATCGATTTCATCCCGATCCGTTATGGTCTGGTCTGCAAACCGGTCACTTCCCTGGTATAAGCTGAGGTATAGCCTGTCGCGTTGGCCGATGATCCAGTTAATCTTACTGTTGAAATCAAAATAATCGAGGTCCGCTGACCCTCCTACACCCTTCCTGGTTTTATAATCACGAGTCAGGTCACGAATGAAGAGACCTGGCAGGAAAAATCTGCTACTCACTAGAATACCTACTTTGTCTTTTACTAAGGGTCCTTCGGCCATCATGCCGATTTCTGAAGTGGCAATGTTTCCCGAAAATCCCCATTCGTGGATATTACCCTCTCTTAGCCTTACATCCATCACTGAAGAAAGACGACCGCTGAAACGGCTTGGAAAATTGGCTTTATAAATGGAGGCTTGCTGAAGTGCCTGGTAATTAAACACAGATACGATACCTAAAAGATGATTTGGATGATACACAGGAACACCGTCCATCAGGATCAGGTTCTGATCATTACCACCACCCCGGACGTGAATGCCCCCGATTCCATCTGTCCCTGTATGCACACCCGGGATAAAATCAGCAGCCCGATAGAGGTCACTCGATCCGCCGAGGTGTATATTATTCTGCAGATCATGAAGCGTTATCCTTTCAGCCGGAGGGACAATGGCCTGACCTCTTCCTGTTTCATTCGCATTGACAATGATCTCTTTAAGCAGACCACTTTGCTTGAGACGAAGATGAATGATCGAATTTCCTGACAACGTAAAATTCCTGATTCGGGTAGCGTATCCAAGAAAACCGGATAATATTTGCACGGGTCCGGAAGCCAGATTCAAACTATAGTAGCCGTAATTATTAGTTACTGTGCCTTTGTCTGAAATGGCATCATATACATAAGCAGAAATCAATGGCTCACCGGAGATTGAATCTGTCACTACACCGCTTATGGTGTAACGTACAGGCGGAGGTGGAATCTGAAACAAGACAATTTGCTGATCAATATATCTGAAACTGATCTGACTGCCCTCAAGGACTTTTTGGAGAATCTCATCCACCGATACACCTTTCATCTCAAGTGAGATCGGTGGGAGCTTTTCAATGACATTATCGCTGAAGATGATATTAACCCCACTCTGCAAACTGAGATCCATAAAAAATTCAGAAGGATCTCTGGTATAAGCCTTCACGACCAAATTCTGGGCCTGCCCAAGGATTTGCCCTCCAAGCGCGAACGTAGACATTAATCCGATCAATAGCCTGAACCTGAGCATTTAGGTGTTTTAATAAAAACGATTTAACCCTGGCAATATGCTTCCTGATATTAAGAATTAGTAAAAATAAGGAGAATAATCTATGATCGGGGGGGTTCCAATCCGTGGCGTTTCCCTTCGAGGAGCATAAATTGGAATGCCTTATCAAAATCACTATCCAGGTCTCCGTCCAAAATGGCCTCGCGAATGGCCTCTTTAATATCTCCAACGAGTCTGGAGGGACCGATCCCAAAGGTTTTCATGATGATCTCACCAGTGATAGGAGGTTGCCAGTTTCGCAGATGATCCCGGTCTTCCACATCCTTTAACCTTGAAATGACGACTTCATAATTTTTAAGATACCTGGCTACCCTGTCAGGATTTTTAGACGTGATATCTGATTTGCACAATGTCATCAGATCATCCAGGTCATCGCCCGCATCAAACAACAACCTCCGAATAGCTGAATCTGATATTTCTTCCTGGACCAGCGCAATTGGCCTGAGATGCAGTCTCACCAGTTTCTGAACATACTTCATCTTGTCATCCATCGGTAATTTCAACCTTCGGAATATCCTGGCTACCATACCGGCACCTACTACTTCATGTCCATGAAAGGTCCACCCGTGCCCCGGTTCGAAACGCTTAGTAACAGGTTTGGCTATGTCGTGGAGGATGGCACTCCATCTGAGCCAGAGATCATAGGTGTTCTCTGATATGTTATCCAACACCTGTAAAGTGTGGTAGAAATTATCTTTATGTCCATACCCTGCATGTTGCTCTACTCCTTTCATCGCATCAAGCTCAGGGAGTATTATCTTAAGTAATCCTGTCTTATCTAGTAGAAGGAATCCAATGGAAGGGACCGGCGAGCGTATAATTTTATTGAGTTCATAAGAGATTCGCTCCATCGAAACGATCGTGATACGTTCCCGCATGGAAGTCATAGCATCAAGCGTTGCCTGATCAATACGAAAAGAAAGCTGGCTTGCAAATCTGATAGCCCGCATCATCCTCAGTGGATCATCAGAAAAAGTTTGATGAGGATCCAGTGGTGTGACGATGAGACCATCACGCAGATCTTCAAGTCCATTGAATGGATCGATAATGGTGTAGCGATCCTCTCCCTGCAACTTGGCTGCAAGTGCGTTGATGGTAAAATCTCTTCGCAATTGATCATCCTCCAGGGTACCCGCTTCTACATCGGGTTTCCTGCTGTCAGTGTTGTACGATTCTTTCCTTGCACCGACAAATTCGAGTTCCAGATCTTTGTACCTGATCATGGCGGTGCCAAAGGTCTTGAAGACAGATAAATCAGAAGCAGCGGCTCCGAGGCGGCGGCTGACTTCCTCAGCAAGGGCAGGACCATCGCCAACAGTGACAAAATCTAAATCCTTACACGGAATACCCAGTATACGATCTCGGACAAATCCACCAACAACGTACACCTCCTGCTGCAAATAGTCTGCAGCAGTCTGTATGACTTCAAAAAGTTCTTTCTCTTGAGGTGTGATTTCTAATTTCATCGGAATAGGAAGAAAGACTTTTCGCTGTTAGCTTAACATACTTTGATGTGTGCTGAGAGGGTTTTTAAGCAGGATAATACTGGTCACACGGGCTCTAATAACTGCGGTGCATAGTGGTTACCGATTTGTTCGAGTAAATCGTAGAGTACGGCTGGATCTGACTCCGTCACGAGGAAAGATCTGAAATGTTTGATCCCTTCGAGTGACCGGAAATAATTTGTATAGTGCCGACGCATTTCCTGGACACCAAGCTTCTCTCCTTTCCAAACAATGGAATGCGCAAGATGCCGGCGTGCAGCTTCTACCCTTTCAGCAATTGTAGGCCCCGGCAAAAGAGAACCTGTAGCTAAATAGTGTTTTATTTCCCTGAAGATCCATGGATAACCTATACTGGCCCTGCCGATCATGATTCCATCCACACCATATCTGTCCTTGTACAATTTTGCTTTTTCCGGTGAGTCAATATCTCCATTACCAAAAACCGGTATCCGCATTCTTGAATTGTTCTTCACTTCACCTACCAGGGTCCAATCAGCTTCACCTTTGTACATCTGTGAGCGTGTCCTGGCGTGAATGGATATAGCAGCAATGCCAATGTCCTGCAAACGCTCCGCTACTTCGACTATATGTTTTGACTGATCATCCCATCCTAATCTTGTTTTCACCGTTACCGGGATTGTGCTTCTCTTCACAACAGCTTCGGTAAGTCTGATCATTTTAGGAATATCCTTTAAAATACCCGCACCGGCTTCTTTACAGACTACTTTCTTCACAGGACAACCGTAATTGATATCCAACAATTCCGGTTTCGCTTCAACGACAATATCTGTTGCCTGGAGCATAGAATCCATTTCTGCACCGAATATCTGAATGCCAATAGGCCGCTCAGAGTCGTATATATCAAGCTTCTGAATACTTTTTTCTGCATCGCGGATCAAACCTTCCACACTGATAAATTCGGTGTAGAGCATATCACAGCCATGCTCCTTGCAGAGGAACCTGAAAGGAGGGTCACTTACATCCTCCATGGGAGCAAGTAACAGCGGGAATTCACCCAATTCAAGATCTTTTATCCTAACCATAGCATCGTTAACAAAAAACTTAATTGGCCAGTTGATCTACCAGAATCAATAAAGTAAGAACTGCCGTAGCCTGATACATAGTATCCCTCAAAATATTTCCCCAATCGGATTTCTTTTCCGCTTTCTCAGTGACCGGTTTTATTTTTTTCGGGCCTACTGTTATGTAAGAACCTTTCTTCACACTCGGATAACTGTTGAAAAACAGGAATTTCTTCGTTTTCTGCACCCGACCATCTGCATACTGTACCCGCAGTTCATTCATTGCACCATCTTTACTTACACCTGCAGCGAATCTATCGACGTAAAATTTAGCACTCTTTTGACCACGAAATGCAACAGAGATCGTTCTTTCACCGGTCAAATAACCCTGGGTATATGCTTCATTAAGATTTACATAACCACCAATGGTGACCAGATCCCGGCTTTTTGGTATCTGAATCAGATCACCTTCTCTAAGGACAATATTGGATGGGTGATTTTTATCTAATAGTATATCATCCAGATCAATCACGACCAATCCAGTACCATCGCCCTGCCTGTATAGTTTTGCACCCTCCGGGAACGCCTCGATTGTTAAGCCTCCTGCTCTATCGATCAGATCAGAGATTCGTTCTCTGTTCTGCAGGAGTGGATAAGTACCGGGATATTTTAATTCACCATCGAGTTGCACGGTGCGCTGCATTTCATATTCCGGTATAGTACGCACATACACATGATCATAGGGCTGCAATTCAAAACTAGAATCTGTTTCGTTATCTGATTCAAACGCTCTGGGAAGTTCTGTCGCATACTGCGCGATTTTCAGGCTTTCACCATTTCCGTATATAGAACGGGCAATATCTATTCTTTCATTATCTGCTTCAAATCTGAACCCACCTCCAATGCTTATGAGATCGGCCAGACGCATACCTGGCCCATACGTATAGGTGCCTGGATTTCTTACTGCACCATAGATTGAAACGGTCACGTCATCACGACGACCGCCCTTATCAAAAATATGAATTTGATCTCCTGCTTTAATTTCCACATTTGCTGCGGAAAATGGATCATTGAGTGCTTCCACCAGATTGACATTTAGGTACTCAATAGTCTTTGGCTCGCTTGGATCAAAACGCATGATATACCCAAAATCTGAAGCATCAGGAAGTAATCCTCCTGCAAGTATAATGGCTTCTTCAAGTTTGAGCCTGCCCGTAGGATTGAAGGCGAAGGTGTCAGGAACCTTAACAGCACCAACGACCGAAAAGAATCCAGGATCAACATAGGTTTTTAAAGTCAGCACATGTAAGACATCCTGATTAGACACCAGGGAATTGGATGCCGAAGCAGGGTTAGCAAGTATCTCTTCAATGCTAATACGTTCAAATCTATATGTACCATCAGCCTGATATCTTAAGAGATATGCAAAATCTAATCTGGCCTCCGGTAGCAATACACTTTGTTGGAGCATATCCGAAATCTTCATGCCGTCGCGTCTTTCCAATTTCCCCGGATAAGCAACTGCGCCTTGTATACTCACAGTGTTTTGAACACCTTCGCTTATCGCTTTGATTTCCACGATATCTCCGTTGAATAGAATATAGTCACCATCACTTGCCGAAAGTTCATTCAGGTTGACATTCGTAATGATGGTTTTATCATTCATAAATCTGGTCACCTGCACAAAGGATAAAAACGCATTTGCTTTTGCGCCACCGGCAAACTTCACCAGTTGCAATAAATTCTCATTATCCAAAAGTTCATACGTCATCGGCCTGGTGACAGCGCCTTGAATAGTCACTACTTTCTGGGCGACGGGTATATGGATATAATCATTGTTTTGCAGAAAATAATTTTTTGCCACTCCGGGGTTAGACATAAATTCATACACATCAAGTGGTATGGTCTCATTACCTCTGATGACTTTAATCCGTCTTACAGAGCCTATATCTGTTGGACCGCCTGCCGCGCTGATTACGTTAAATGCTGTATTGGTGCCAGGCAAAGTGAATGCACCTGTTGTTTTAGCTTCACCAAAGACATTGACAGTCATATTCCGGGGCTTGGTCAATGTCACCAGGAATTCATTTCGGCTAATGACATGATACTGACTATATCGCTGAAAGAGCAGCTCTTTAGCATCACCAAACCTGAGCCCTTTCAACAGTATTTTGGGCAACCTGTCTCCTGGCTGGACAAAACCATCCTTGTCAATCACCAGCGTCTGTTCAACCTGAGACCTTCCGAAAGCTACTACTCCGATATGATCACCTGTGCCGAGTACATAGGTATCACCGGCGACCAAATCCTCCGCCTTCTGATAAATCGGTATAGAATTGTTCCTGAAAATCTCCTGACCATATATTTTGACAGGATCAGGTACTTTAGGCGCCATGTCCAAGGGAGAGGAATCTAAAGATTTAATGGGTACCTGTTCACGGGTAATAATTGGTTCAACGATCGGTTGTTCTTTTCCCAGTCTTTGTTGTTGATCAGCTTCGATTTCCTTTACGGTTTCCAGGATAACGCTTTGAATACTTTCAAGTTGATCAGGAGTGATATTGTCGGGATCATATCCTTTAGCTATCAATCGGGCCTTGAGTGTATCTTCCGGGATACCTCTCTGGACTAGTAGGTCCCTGGCCTGTGCTTCAGTGATCTGGCAGAATGCTGAGTTTGAATACAAGAAAAAACCCAATAAAAAAATGAGCGCTATTCTGTAGTTCAGTATGTTCTTAAACATGGTTTCCATTTATGCAACTGAAGCTCAATCTTTTTCAAGGGCTTCTCTAAAATATTTCAATGTATGCACCAAACCCTCAGACCTGACTACTTTAGGTTCCCAACCAAGCAATTTCCGGGCAAGTGTGATATCAGGTTGGCGCACTTTTGGATCATCTTCCGGCAAAGACCGATAATCGATATAAGCTTCTTTATTACCAACAAGGCTTAGTATCTCATTAGCCAATTGCATGATCGTTATCTCATCCGGGTTACCGATGTTGACAGGCAAAGCATAATCGCTGAGTAATAAACTATAGATGCCTTCCACCAGGTCATCCACGTAGCAAAAAGACCTCGTCTGGCTTCCATCTCCGTAAACAGTTAACCCTTCACCTCTCAAAGCCTGTGCCATAAAGGCAGGTAGCGCGCGTCCATCCTCTATTCTCATCCTTGGACCATATGTATTGAAGATCCTGATGATGCGGACTTCGACACCGTGAAAACGATGATAAGCCATCGTGATAGCCTCCATAAATCGTTTTGCTTCATCATACACACCTCTGGGGCCTATCGGATTGACATTGCCCCAATAATCCTCCTTTTGAGGGTGCACCAAAGGGTCGCCGTAAACCTCTGATGTTGAGGCTATTAGGATTCTTGATTTTTTAGACTTGGCTACCCCGAGCAAATTATGGGTACCAAGAGACCCAACCTTTAGGGTCTGGATAGGCATCTTGAGGTAATCGATAGGACTAGCAGGAGAAGCAAAATGAAGAATGTAATCCAACGCTCCTGTGATATGGACGTATTTAGTGATATCGTGATGATGAAATTCAAAATGCTGCTCCGGCAACAGGTGTTCAATATTAGCCATTGAGCCTGTTAAAAGATTGTCCATCCCGATGACATGAAAGCCTTCTTTCAAAAAACGATCACACAGATGCGACCCGATGAATCCGGCCGCGCCGGTAATTAGTACCCTTTTCAATACCTTTATTAATGATTTAAAGATTTATGAGAGGCGTAAAGATACTAGAATTAAGATTTTGGGGCCTTCTACCCCTTCTGTTGTCCGTTTTAGGCAGTATGGATAGCCAGGCTCAGAAAGGAAATGCGATCAATCTCCTGGAGTTTAAATACGGCTTTCATATGCCGTTGGGAGATTTGCAGGACCGATTCGGGTCGAATAGTGACATTGGCCTGAGCATTCAATCCGTCAATCTGAACAACAAAATTTTCTTCGGCCTGGACGGAATCTTCATCTTTGGCAATATGGTCAAAGAGGACGTGCTCCACCAATTACGCACATATGACGGCACGATCATTGGCATAGATGGCATTTTCGGAGATGTCAACCTCAAAGAGCGCGGGTTTTATATCGGATTGAATGCCGGAAAAATATTCCCGACTACCCAGCACATGAATAAGCTGACAGGCATCAGGGCTCAGATTGGCGCCGGTCTCCTTCAGCACAAAATCAGGGTGCAGGACAATTCAGAAAATATCGTTGCTTTAGAAAAAAAATATCTACAAGGATACGACCGACTGACAAACGGACCAGCCATGCACCTGGGACTTGGCTATCAGTATCAGAGCCCTACAAATAATTTTCATTTTCACATTATGGCCGACCTGTATGGAGCTCGCACTGAGTCCAGAAGGGACCTTGATTATGCAACAGGAACTTACCTGAATCAGAAAAGGACTGATTTACTTGGAGGCTTCAGTTTAGCCTATACGGTCAGCATCAGCAGGGAGAAACGCTCAGAGAATATCTACTATTAGCCTGATGATATGGCCTTTCTATTTTCTCATCATCTACCTGATGACTGCAGGTATCAGGCTTTCCAGTCTGTGGAATGTCAAGTCAGCACTATGGGTAAGCGGGCGTAAAAACTGGAAAGAGCAACTTAAAATGGTTCCGCCGAAAAAACACCGGAGGATTTGGTTTCATGTATCAAGTCTAGGTGAGTTTGAGCAAGCCAGACCCGTCATTGAAAAACTCAAGGCTCATCATGAACCGATTGAGGTCATTCTTACCTTCTTCTCCCCCAGCGGCTACCAGATTCGTTCAGGTTATCCCCTGGCTACTGTGCGATATCTGCCCGCTGATCTGCCGGGACATGCTTCACATTGGATTGAAGAAATTCAACCAGACATTGCTGTATTTGTCAAATATGATCTGTGGCCCGGTTACCTCAAAGCGCTGGACAAAAAGAAAATTCCAGCGGTACTTATTTCTGCACACTGGACACCTGGAGGTCTGCTGAACTCCAGAAATATTCCTCCGACCAGATCACTTCTTCGTAAATTCAGTCGGATCTTTCTGCAACAAGACAATCATCTTGCTTATTTCAGGCAGAAAGGATTTGAAAATCTCAGTGTAGCCGGCGACACTCGCATAGACCGGTGCCTTGAGTTACCAGCGGAAACTGACGCCAGGCTTCCTTCTGAACTTAAAGTGTTGGAATCATTTGACCTTGTGGCTGGTAGTACATGGCCGCCTGATGAAAAGTTGATCATTGAAGCTGTAAAGACTTTAAACCTTCGTGTACTGATAGCGCCTCATGATGTTTCATCGGCTAATGTGAACCAATTGATCCATTCCTGTCCATTTCCAGTAGTAAAACTTAGCGAACTTCGCGAAGGAACCACTACTGCGTCGGTTGTGATCGCAGATAGTATAGGCCTCTTATCCGTTCTGTATGCAAAAGGCAAAATCGCTTATGTTGGTGGCGGATTTGGTGCAGGGATACATAATACACTGGAGCCTTTGGCACATAAGAAGCCCGTCTTATTCGGGCCGGCTTATTCCAAATTTCCGGAAGCGGTGGAAATGGTGAAATTAAAAGGTGCCCGATCAGTTTCTACTATTCAGGAACTTATAGAAGCTGTAAACTACTTTAGGAAACCTGGAAATGCAGAAGTGGCCGGAAAAACAGCCTTTGCCTATTTGGTCAAGAATAGTGGTGCGAGTGATAAAGTGACAAAATACCTCCTCGAATCAATACCTTACAGCGTCAAAAAATGATAACGAGTTCAGATATAGAAAGAGTCCGGGAAAAAGCACGGAAAGTCAAGGCGCTGGTGATCGGTGATGCGATGCTTGACCAGTACATATATGGGAGCGTAGACCGAATTTCACCCGAGGCACCTGTTCCTGTCCTTTCTCACCAAAAAACAGAGATAAAAGCAGGAGGATCAGCTAATGTGGCATTAAACCTAGCCGCCTGGGGTTGTGAAACCACCCTGATAGGACTTACTGGTGCTGATTATAATTCCGGCAAGCTTGCAGGTTTACTTGAGGAGAAAGGTATCAAACATCATTTTTTCAGAAGTGAACACAGGCCGACAACGATTAAGACGCGGGTGGTTGCAGCATCTCACCATTTACTCCGTATTGATGAGGAGTCTGTTGAATACCTGACTGGAACAGAAGAAAAGCTCGCCATCGATCACCTTGTGGGTCATATTCGTACTGAAACCCCGGACCTGATCATCCTTGAGGACTATAATAAAGGTTTCCTGACTGAAAAAATCATTTCTGCTGTCATAGGGATCGCCATTGATCTTGGTGTCTTCATAGCGGTGGATCCTAAAGACAAAAACTTCTTTATGTATCAGGGTGCTAATCTGTTCAAACCCAACCTACGGGAGGCGGGGCATGCAGCCCACCGCCATTTAAGAGTCGAAGATCTGGGTGAAATATGTGCAGACTGGCGAAAAACAATGAAAATCAACACAATAGCTGTTACTTTGGGAGGTCAGGGGGTGTATCTACAGGATGAAAAAACCAACATACATGTGCTTCCCGGACGATCAATTGATGTCGTGGATGTATGCGGCGCGGGAGATGCAGTGATTTGTGCATTGGCTTTAGGGATGATGAGTGGCTTGGAGTTGAGCAAATGCGGATCGCTGGCTAATTTGACCGGAGGCTATGTTTGCTCGCATTCAGGCGTTGTGACGATAGATGTTGGAGCCATACATGAGTGGATATGATCATATTTGTCATGCGGACTACATAAATCAATTACGATGTTAGCTAAATGTCAAATTTTTATATTTTTACCCTAAATTCCCCTTAAGGACATCACGACTTCAATTGACCCTTGTATAGAATTAACTGCTATTAATTAAAACTAAATTCTGAAAATGATGAAAGTAACTTTACGATTTTCAAGTCTATTTTTCGGGCTTGTCTTATGGAGTGCCACGGCCTGGGCGCAACCAGCCAATGATGATTGTGCCAATGCTTTTGTGATGGTTTTTGCCAATACAGAGGCTGAAGCTGTCTTAGTCGATGGTGATACGCGCGGAGCCATTGCTTCTACTACGCCTGCCGCTGTTTGTTCGCAGACTTTTTTCACAGATGACGTCTGGTATAAATTCACGACACCTGGGGTTCTTCCTCAAAACGGAATAGTGATAAAAGCTTATTTCAACAATACCGTAAATCCAGATGATTTACCGCACGTAGGAATGGCTGTTTATGCAAGTTGCGACATTGACGAAGTACTGGTTTCCTGCTATGTAGATGATAATCCAGATCTGAATAAGACTGAGCTGCCAAGCGCATGCCTTAACCCAGGACAGGAGTATTTGGTAAGAATCTGGTCCGGCGGAGCAGATGCCACTACTGAAGGAACCTTTAAGATTGGTGTTTTTGCCAATACGGCTGCTGATGTTTCCTTATGGTGGGAATCGTTTAATGGCGGCATCGAAGCTAACGGCTGGACCACCGAAGGTGAGTGCGCTGTTATTGATTCCAATATAAATTCAGGCTGGAAGTATCTTCCGCAAGGCTTATTAGACAAAGGCGCATACATTTTCGCTGGTGCTGCTATCAGTTCACCAACGCTTTGCGATGGTGCTGTAGGTGTAGACAGTGACTTTGATGATAATGGTGGTATCGAAGGCAACTTCGGCGGCGGTCCATGTCCTGCTCCTGCTCAGCATATCCTTATCTCTCCGGAGCTCAATACGTCTGCCTGGACTGCTGTGGGTCTTTCCCTAACATGGAACCAGGCTCTTCGCCATTTCCAAAGCACCTATTTCTTCTCTTTCCGCACAAAGGACGGCGAAGACCCATGGAGCGAATGGGTTGATTTCCAGGTGAACACAGAATTTGCTACCAATGGCAATTTTGAAAATACTAACGTTCAACGCCACTTTATGTCCGGTGCTGCCGGTCATGATCTGTTGCAGATTCGTTTTGTTTACAATGCCAACTACTACATGTGGGGTATTGACGATGTGAAAATCGTTGAAACAGAAGCTAACAACCTCCGCGTTCAATCTAATTTCTATGCTATCGCTCCTTGGGCTACTATTCCTGAAAACCAGGTATATCCATTTGGTGCTCTTGCTGACATTAGAAATGCAGGTGCTTCTGACCAAACCAATGTAAACCTCAACCACACTGTCATAAACAGTGATACACAGGCAGAAATCTACAATGAGAATCTTGTATATGGTACTGTTGTAGCTGATTCTACCTACGAAAACAGGTTGAATCCTGAATTGATCGTTCTTCCTTCAGTTCCTGGTAATTATACAGGTACTTATACACTGACACAGGATCAGGCAGACTTCGATCCTACTGACAACGTAATTACCTTCAATTATAATGCAGGCGGAAATACATTCGGATTAGAAGATGGCTTTACCCGTTCAGTGGCTGTTGCCAACAGTGTCTATGATCCAGGTGCACCTTTATCATTCGCCTATGGAAACTATTTCAGACCAGTGGAAGATGCTGAAGTAGAGAGGATTATCTGGGGGGTTAATAACCCTGAGGATATGGTTGACAAAACAGTCCAGATCTACTTGCTGCAATGGACAGATACCAATGGTGACCAGATCGCAGAAAGCAGTGAGCGCAGATTTATCGGTTTCTCTGACTATACTTTCAGTGGAGCTGAAGGAGCTAATGCAATCCTTGAAACGACCCTTGAAAACTTTGACAATCCAGGTGATCCAATCATCATGCAAGGTGGCTTCGGCTATATCGCCATCGTTGAATACCAGGCTTCAACTGCGGATGATCCACAGTTCTTTATCCTGGCTAGCGAAGCACGCAGCTATGGTGCACAAGTACTTGCTATGGATACTGCAGTTGCAAATGGCCTTGCTGATCAGCATGTATACTCTTCTGTATTAGGTTTCTCACCAGATGGTAACATTGCTAATATTGACTATGAAGTAACTGAACTTGATGTGAACGATGATCGTGTATTCTTCGGTCATGATATCGTGCCTTTGGTTCGTGTTGTAGTACTCGGAACAAACACAGTAGATGAGTTACCACTTGACAATGCTATCTCTGCATACCCTAATCCGGCTGTAGATATGGTACAAGTTAAACTTGAGTTTAGCCAGCCTTATAGTGATGTTAAACTCCGTTTGATCGATAATCTCGGTCGCGTAGTTTATTACAAAGCATTGACACAAACCATTACTACACACGTTGAAGCTGTAAGTGTAAGTGAACTGTCTGCAGGAAACTATATGCTCCAGGTTGAGACGATTGATGGACAGCGCTCTATACCAGTAGTGGTTGTTAAGTAAAAAATACAATTCCTTTGCCATGTAGTGGCTGACTAACAAAGCCCTACATCTCAAAAAACTCCGGGGATCACTCTTCGGAGTTTTTTTTTGTCTTTACGGGTGATTATTGTCTTCGAAATTGCATATCTGATTTATGTAGTATTGCCAGTCATATATCCAAGGTAACTTTAGATATCACTACAATTCCCTTGTCTGGCTTATGCTGGAGTACTGAGTGCTTGGTCTTTTCATCCTCAAGAAAATCAGCGATCTAATGAAAACGAAAATCATCCAAATCATCCTCTTGCTGTCATGCTGGAGTACAGCCTGGGCACAACCAGCAAATGATGATTGTGCAAATGCCTATCAACTTGAATTTGCAAACAGCGAAGCTGAGGTTATTCATGTCGACGGTGATACTCGTGGAGCCATAGCCTCTACTGCACCTTCAAATGTTTGTTCACAGTCATTTTATACTGATGATGTCTGGTATAAGTTTACGACACCGTCAATCCTACCGGATGGTGGCATTGTGATAAAAGCGTATTTTGACAATATTGTCAGTCCGACTGACTTGCCGCACGTTGGCATGGCTGTATACGCGGGATGTGGTATGGATGAGGTACTAGTGTCATGTTATGTTGATGATGATCCGGAATTGAACAAAATGGAACTTCCTGTTCCATGCCTGGTGGCAGATCAGGAATATCTGGTCAGAATCTGGTCAGGAGGCGCTGATTCGAGTACTGAGGGTACTTTCCGGATTGGTGCTTTTGCTGGACTACCAATCACAGACATATTTTGGTGGGAAACCTTCGGTGGAGGACTTGAGGCGAATGGCTGGACTACTGAGGGTTATTGCGCTTTCGCTGACTCAAACCACAATGCAGGTTGGAAATATCTTCCGGATGGGCTTGTGGACAAAGGTGCTTTTATCTTTGCAGGTGCTGCTATTAGTTCCTCAACATTATGTGATGGTGCAGTTGGTGTCGATAGTGACTACAACGACAATTATGGAAATGAAACCTCCTCAGTGGGTCCATGTAACAATCCAGCACAACATATTTTGATTTCACCAATAATCTTTAGTGGGGGTTGGATTGGACCCGTCCTATGGCTTACCTGGACACAGGCTATCCGTCAATTCCAAAGCACTTACATCTTTTCCTACCGAATACGTGACGAAAATACTGTTTGGAGCGATTGGATAGATCAGCAGGTTAATATGGAGATGGTTGTCAATGGAGACTTTCTCTCGAACGATTTCCAAAGAGTTTCGTTAAATGGGGCGCTTGGCAGGGATTCCCTTCAAATCCGCTTCATATATAATTCAAACTATTACATGTGGGCAATTGATGATGTTAAAATTGAAGGAAGCCTAATCCCCTGTAATGATTTAAATATTGATAGGCGGAATTATGCAATTGCTCCTTTTGCAATCTATCCCTCGAATCAAATCAACCCCTTTCCAGCTTCCGTATATTTAAAAAATAATGGAACGTGTGCACAACAAGACGCGAAGGTCGAGTTAATGATAAAGTCATTGACTACAGCAGACACGGTGTTCAATGAAGAAATTACAATTGATACTATAAGCCCTGGTGACAGGGCCTATGTGTTATTTCCCGAATTAGTGGAGTTCCCCTTCTATCCTGACGATTATCAACTACAATATAAACTTACGCTGGACTCTATAAATCCACCACCCAACCCCGATTATATTGTGTTCAACTTTCAGATAGGTGGAAATACGTTCGCACTGGAAGATAGATTTACCCGATCTGTTGCTGTTGCCAATAGCATATATGACAAGGGAGCTCCACTCTCTTATGCTTATGGAAATTATTTCAAACCGAGTACAACAACATGCGCAGATAGAATTGTGTGGGGTGTGAACAACCCTGATGAAATGAAAGATCATACAGTCCAAGTTTATCTTTTGGAATGGTCGGATCTCAACCAAAATCAAATAGCAGAATCAAATGAAAGGAAATTTGTGGGCTTTGATGATTATACTTTTTCGGGTGATGAAGGTGAAAATGCGATCATAGAAACCTCTTTGGAAAATTTTGAAAGTCCTGGCTTCCCTATTATGATGGACGCAGGGCATGGTTACATGGCCATCATTGAATACCAGGCTACATCAGAAGACGATCCGCAATTTTTTATATTGGCAAGTGAAGAGCGTGACTACATCGGACAACAAATAGCAAGTGATTCAGCTTTTGCTCAGGGGTTAATTGACAGGCCCTCCTATTTTTCTGTTTTAGGCTTTTCACCAAACGGTGATATTTCCAACATCGATTATGAAGTAAAAGAACTTGACTTTAATGATGACCGTATATTTTTTGGAAATGATATCGTGCCTTTGGTCAGGGTCATCACCAACGAAAAAGGTTGCATTGTTGGATTAGAAGAACTTTCAAGCACTGAAAAAATATCTGTCTTCCCTAATCCAGTAAATGAATCCTTACATGTTAAATTGGAGTTTACCAGTCAGCATCATGATGTCCAAGTCAATCTCATTAATAGCCTGGGACAGCGTATCATGACCAGGACTTTGCACTCATCCGTTTTTAGCCACACTGAAAAATTTGATGTTAGGGATCTTGTTGCAGGATCATATCATATACAAGTAGAGACTTCTGAAGGTCAACGCACGATACCTGTCGTCATACTTCACTAGGTTCGCTCCATTTCAGGAATCTAATCAAATAAATGCACCTTGAGAAGTCTTGCTCCAGCAGGATCTCTCAAGGTCTCCCTATATTGCATTACCTAAAACGGAGGCTTATAGGCTTATGTGCTTATAAGCTTATAAGCACATAAACACATCAACCTATCAACTCATCAACCAATAAACACATCGCCAATGATCCGCTTCGAATCCCTCTCCGCCCGCGAATGGCCAGATCCAAAAACCACGACGCCGCATATCCTGCCTATATACGCGACTTCATCCTACGACTTTGAAGATATCGGACAAGGCATCGACATCTTTTCTGGAAAAGAAACAGGGCATACCTACAGCCGGTATGGTAATCCAACCGCAGAAGCAACAGCATCTAAAATTGCAGCCCTGGAAACGTATGGAAGTTCAATGACGGCATCTGCTGTGATGACCAATTCAGGGATGTCTGCAATACACGTTTTGGTCTCTGCATTGCTCAAATCTGGTGACAAGATGCTCACTCAACCAAATATTTACGGCGGCACTACAGAACTATTCAGACAGATGAGTAAAAGCTGGGGCATCGAATTGGTCTATGCAGATCTCCGTCAAACAGAGGAAGTAGATGCTTTGCTTAAAGCTGATCCTTCCATCAAACTGGTATACCTCGAAACACCTGCCAATCCAACGCTGGCCTGTATCGATATAGAGGCACTTGCAAGAGTAACATCCCTTCACAACCGGTATTCTGCTATCGACAATACATTCGCCACACCATATCTGCAACAACCCTTACTACTCGGTGTGGACTTCGTCATCCATTCAACAACGAAATTTCTCAATGGTCATGGCAACAGCATAGCAGGTGTAGTCATCGGCAAAGATGCTGAGCTCTTTAAACAAACGATATGGAATACCATGAAACTGACCGGTGCTAATTGCAGTCCGTTTGAAGCATGGCTCGTCTACCAGGGTATGAAGACACTTCCGTTGCGCATGGATAAGCATTCTGCAAACGCGCTGTTGGTCGCCACTACCCTATCCAATCATCCAAATGTGTCTCGTGTCAATTATCCCGGACTTGAATCCCATCCGGATCATGCCATCGCTAAAAAACAAATGCGTGCCTTTGGAGGGATGATGAGTTTCGAGTTGACTGGCGGGATTGAGACAGCTATAAAGGCTATGAATAAACTCAGGTTTTGCTCCCTGGCTCCCACGCTTGGGGATGTTGATACATTGATTCTCCATCCTGCCTCATCATCACATCTCAAAGTTGATCCTGAAGTCCGCAGAAATGCAGGCATCTCTGATGGGCTCATACGTGTATCTGTGGGGATTGAAGATCCACAGGATATACTGGATGATTTACTACAAGCTATTGAATAACATTATTAGAAAATTATGATTAAAATGTAGAGACGCGATTAATCGAGTCTCTACATTTTAATCACAATTTTCAATCGCGCCTCACGCTCTCACGCGTCTCACGCTCTCACGCTCTTACTCTCTTACATTTCTATGATCGCCAGATCCTTGACTTTGTCCTGATCGATGGTAAACCTGATCATCGTCCGCACTTTCTGAAAACCTTCTCGCCCGCACGCACCTGGATTGATGTGCAATAGTTGAAGTTGCTTATCATAAATAACTTTGAGGATGTGCGAGTGGCCACAGATATACACATCAGGTTTTTCTGCTAACAGTCTCTTCTTTACATCTGCTGTGTAATGTCCGGGATAACCACCGATATGGGTCATGAAGATTTTCATCTTTTCCACCTGCCAGATCAGGTATTGTGGAACATCAATACGGATATCATGACCATCTATATTTCCATAAACAACCCTAAGTGGCTTATTCAGTTTGCGAAGCTGATTGAGTAATGCCAGGTTGCCTAGATCACCAGCATGCCAGATCTCATCACAGTCCTCCAAAACAGGGAGAAGAGCAGGATCCAAATAGCTGTGTGTATCAGATAACAATCCTATCCTGACCATTACCCTGAAATCTCGAGGCAAACTTTTCCAAACTGATCACCTTCCGCGATGACGGCTAAAGCATCATTGACCTCGGCAAGTTGAAAAGTATGACTAACGATAGGTTTGATCTTATGCTTATTAACAAAATCGATCATGTTGCTGAAATCATCTGGTGATCCCATCGTTGACCCAAGGATGTCCAGTTGCTTCCAGAATATGCGCTGCGGACTGAGTTCATTGATATTGCCTCTGGTGCCACCATACATCACCATTCTACCCCGGGGACTCATCATAGGCAGAATCCTGGAAAAATCAGGGCCACCTGCGCCATCAATGATGAGGTCAAATTTCCCATTCAACTTATTGGCCAATTCCTGGTCCCAGGTACTCCGGGCATAATTAGCCCCGCCTGACGCTCCTTGTTGAACTGCCATGTCAATTTTATGATCTAAAGAACTCGTTACCCATACATCCATTCCAATGGCAATGCCAAAGAGCAATGCCATCGAGGCTACTCCCCCGCCGATACCGGTGATGAGCATCGTTTCTCCGGCTTTTGCCTTGCCTCGGGTGAACATAGCCCTATAGGCAGTCACACCACATACGGGCAGGGCCGCAGCTTCTACCCAGGACAGATGACTTGGTTTGTCATAAAGATTGCTTGCAGGTACTTTAACCGTATCCGAGAAGGTACCGTGGTCGGGCATTCCTAAAATCCTGAAGTCAGATGAAAAGTAATCCGGGTCACTTCCCCAGTCAAGTCCGGGATTGATAATCACTTCTCTTCCGTCCAGCACACCAGCACCATCACTACCCAGTACCAAAGGGAACGATAAGCCAGGGTACTTTCCCTTTGTAATCCAGTAATCCCGCTTATTGAGGGCAGCAGCACGTAGATGTACATAAACCTCACCCGCTGATGGTAATGTCGGGGCGATCTCTGCCGGCTCCAGGGGCTTATCAAGCCCCCATAAAATCATTGAACTCATACTAAAGTGGTGATTTTCTGATGGTCATACAACAGACCTAAAGATATCGGTATCTTAAGAGAGTGGCCCATGCTACGCCACTTTTATATAGATTTGTATTCCGTAAAAGAAATACCTATGACCAAATTACTGCTCTCCATCTGCCTGACCTTTAATCTGTTGTACGCAACGCTGGAAGCTCAGCCCTGTGAAATTACAGCCGTCACTGCAGTTGCCCTCCCCTGCCAGGGAAACAATTTTTCAGTTTCCGTAAATCTGCTGGTCAATAATCCTTCAAGCCCGGGTTTCACACTCGCAGGTAACGGAGTGATCTATGGCACATATCTGTACTCCGATCTTCCAGTGGTTGTAGGTCCTTTATTAGGTGATGATGAGTCACTATACGAGTTCATAGCCTGGGATGTGGAAAATGCAGACTGCCAGCAATTCACAACCATCGGAGCAGAAAATTGTGGCCCGATTTGTTCGTTCAGCAATTTCGAGTTGGATTCCATTTCCTGCATTGGTAATCAAAGTGCACTTGTCGTATTTGATTTCGATTATCAAAACCCACCCGGACTCACATTTGATCTGTTCAATGAAGATGGAGAATTAATTAGTACCTACCTATATCAGAGCCTGCCTATAACTGAACCTTTCTTTATAGTCAACGGAGCAGCACCTATTATTCTTACCGTATGTGATCATAGCGATAATAGTTGTTGTGAGACGTTTGTACTTGATGCCATTGATTGCAATAACAACAACTGTGAAATTTTCAGCGTGACTGTTGACCCTGAATGCACTGGCTCCAATTTCCTTGTTCACCTTGATTTTGATTATGACAACCCTGCCTCTGATAGTTTTAAAGTAACCGGCAATAATCTGTCATACGGTGCATTTCCGTATGATTCACTTCCTATCACCCTTGGGCCACTCAATGGCAACAGCAATATCAATTGGGTGTTCAATATTGAGGATATAGGAAATCCTGCCTGCAGTGCCACAGAACTATTAGGAATTTATCATTGTCCTCCACCATGTGATGTTTTGGCGATGGAAGCATTGGCATTAGAATGCTTTAGTAATGAAGCCTTTGCCCTCGAGATAGGACTTGAAATTGAAGGAGAAGGTGACCTTGGATTTGCAGTCTTTTCTGAAACAGGATATTATGGCAATTATATGTACAATCAGTTACCGATCACGATCCCAGCCTTTGAAGGTTCAGGGAATTTTGTAGATATCGTTTCCGTTTGTGACAATGAAAATCTCGGTTGTTGTTTCACCACGCCGTTTGAAGCGCTACTCTGCGCTGGATGCCTGATCTATAACCTGACCGCCACACCACTCCCCTGTAATGCAGAAGATGAAATCTTTGTACAGATCGATTTTGATCATACAAACACCTCTACAGAAGGATTTGAAATTTCAGGCAATGGAAATAACTATGGTCAGTTTATGTACGAAGATCTTCCTGTACAGGTAGGCCCATTTCTTGGCGATGGAAGCCAGTATTTTGAATTTGTAGTGACAGATATTGTCAATTCTCTTTGCTTTGAAGCAGTTGAACTTGGATTTGTCGATTGCGATACCATCTGCGATCTTTACAATCTTGTCGTCGAAACCGGAGCTTGTACCGGCAATAATACATACGTCCTTCATGTTGACTTTGATTACCAGGGTGTATCGGGTGTCGGATTTGATCTTTTCGCTAATGGTGAATTGTATGGTTCTTACAATTACGGACAATTGCCATTGACAATTGAAGAATTTCCATCCAATGGCACGGGTACGGATGTGATCATGGTTTGTGAAAATGAAAGTCCCCTTTGTTGTGAGTCCCTATCATTTGCTGCACCTGACTGTGCATGCAACATCTTTGATGCTACTGTGCAATACCTGGGTTGTAACACCGACAGTACTTTTAGGATATCGCTTGAGTTTTTCTATGAAAATCTACCAGACAATTCCGTTGATGTTTTCCTTGACGGCCTACTGATTGGCTTCTATAATGTGGAGGATATCCCTTTGATGCTGGACATCCCGGAAGGTGATGGAACTGCTGTCCTCACGGTGTGTGCAAATGACCTCAACAATTGTTGTGACGAAGTGGTCCTCGACCTGATTCAGTGTGAAACACCACAGTGTGGCATCTTTGATTTGGTTGCAGAGATTGGCCCTTGCAATTCAGCCTCAACCTTCCTGGTGGACCTGGTTTTTGACACCATAAACATGCCATCCGATTCTATTATCGTCACTGCTAATGGACAATTTGTGGGTCAATACCTGATACAACCTGAGTTTAACAGAATAGAAAACTTCCCTGCACTGGAAGCTGATACCACTATCATTATTGTTTGTGCAGTTGGCGCTCTTGATTGCTGCGACGCCTATAGCATTGTCACACCGGACTGTTCACTCTTTGGCCAGTGCCAGATATTTGACCTGGTGGCTGATGCGGGAGAGTGCAATTCAGATTCTACCTACGAACTCGTATTTGAATTTGACACTCTTAATCTGGACATTGATTCCGTCATCGTTACAGGCAATGGAAATCCTATTGGACAGTTCCTTGTCAATGGACAAAATATCGTAATAGAGCAATTCCCCTTCTTTGATGACTCAATTACCACCCTCGTTGTTTGTGCGGTCGGAGCGCCAGACTGCTGTGACACTTTCGAATTTGTAACGCCGGATTGTTCGCTGTTTGGTCAGTGCCAGATTTTGGATCTGAATGCAGTTGTTGGAGAATGTACATCAGATACCACATTCGTCCTCCATATCAATTTCAATTCGTTAAACATGCCAGGTGATTCTGTTGTCGTTACTTCCTATGGAGATACCATTGGCACCTACCATGTCAATCCTGATGGATTCACTATTCAGAATTTTCCGGTACTCGACTCTGTCATCACGATCCTTACGGTTTGTGCATCCGGCGATCCTGAATGCTGTGCCACAACCCAATTTGAAACACCTACCATTGATTGTGGTGAAGAGTGCAACATCTTTGATCTTGTTGCAGATCCCGGAACTTGTAACGGAGATTTCACCTATTCGCTCTTTGTCCATTATTTTGCTGCCAATCTTTCATCTGACAGTGTGATGGTCAGCACGCCTGAAGGATTCTCGGGACATTTTGCCCACCATCCTGACGGCTTCACGATCCCGGCATTCCCTGCTTACAATACAAGTCATACAACGATCACCGTGTGTGCCCTTGATAGCGTAGAATGTTGTGATGAATTTGAATTTGAAACACCTGATTGTGGCCAGGAATTCATCTGCGAATTTTACAACCTGTTTGCAGAATTGGGTGAATGTACGTCTGATACAACTTTTGTAGTGGACGTCGTATTCGAGGATTACAATCTACCCGGTGACTCTGTCTTTATTTTTGCCAACAGCCAGTATGTGGGCACTTACTTTAATGCCTCTGATTTCATTCACATCGAGAATTTCCCTCATCTGGCAGGTGAACAAACGATCATCACGGTGTGTGCTGTAGGAGCAGTCGATTGCTGTGCATCCTATACTTTTGAAACTCCATCTTGTTCTAATGATTGTGTGATCAACGAAATTGTGGTGGATGTACAGGATTGTAGTTCGGATACAACTTTTGGTTTGTTCGTCAATTTTCATCACGAGAATGTTCCAGGAGGTTTTGACATCTATGCAGGAGACACCTATTTGGGCTTTTTCACTTTGGAACAAATACCTGCTAACATCCCGAACTTTCCTGCAAATGAAACCGGAAACTATGTAATCACTGTTTGCGAAAGCGATAGCACCACCTGTTGCACAAGCCTTGAATTCAACGGTCCGCTCTGTGGATCAAATGCATGTGACATATTAAATCTCGGGTACACACTGACTGCTTGTGACTCTGCAGACAACTTTTACTTTATCCTTGATTTTGATTTTGCCAATGTTGGCGATGAGGGTTACAACGTAGTTGGCAACGGAAATGAATATGGTAACTTCAGTTATGAAAATGTGCCGGTGCAAATCGGTCCTTTTCCATCAGATGATACAAATTATGAATTCCTGGTCTTTGATGGAGCTAATCCGGGCTGTTTTCAGGTGATCAATCCTGGTATCGTACAATGCCTCGTATCCACTACCCCTGTTGACTATGACCAATTCTTTTCAGTGTTCAACAATGGCACGATCCCAGGCATCTATGCTAAGAAGGATGTCGTGTTATCACTGTATAATGCGAATGGTAAAAACGTGCTGTATCAATTACCGCTGTCAGCAGATGAAATGTATGAATTGAATACGCAGCCTGCAGGATTGTACATGGCCACCATCATGAATGGAAAAAACATCTGGCCGGTGAAGCTTGTGAAATCAGGAAACTAGTCGGACGATAGATAAATTTTCTTATAAAAAAGGGCTTACTGCAAAACAGTGAGCCCTTTTTTTGTAAAGTAAAAGTGAATTGCAATTACAAAGGAATATTCCCGTGTTTCCGGTGCGGTGTTGCTTTCTTTTTATTGGCCAGCACGGCAAATGCTTTTATGATTTTCCTCCTTGAATCTTCAGGCAGAATGACCTCATCAATAAATCCTCTTTCTGCGGCCTGATATGGCGTGGCGAACAATTCAGCATATTCTTTTTCTTTTTCTAACAAAGTAGCCTGCGGGTCTTTTGAACTTTGTATTTCCTTTTTGAAAATAATTTCAGAAGCTCCTTTAGCGCCCATCACTGCTATCTCGGCAGTAGGCCAGGCAAAATTCATGTCGGCACCGATGTGTTTTGAATTCATTACATCATATGCTCCACCATAGGCCTTGCGTGTGATCAACGTGATCCGTGGGACAGTTGCTTCGCTGAATGCATATAAAAGTTTAGCCCCGTGTTGGATGATCCCATGCCATTCCTGATCAGTACCCGGCAGAAATCCAGGGACATCTACCAACACGAGTAGAGGGATATTGAAGCAGTCGCAAAACCTAACGAACCTTGCAGCTTTGCGTGAAGCATCTGTATCGAGCACACCTGCAAGGTGCTTTGGCTGGTTAGCAACTATACCAATACTCCTGCCGCCCATCCTTCCAAAACCAACCAACATGTTTTGAGCAAAATGCTCGTGTATTTCCATATAACTTTCTGCATCCACCAGTTGCTCTATCACATCCCTCATTTCATATGGCGTGGCGACACTTTCAGGCATCATGGTCGCAAGTGCAGGACGAGATTCTTCCTGCAGTTGTACATCAATATGAGCAGCCTTCGACTGGCTATTTTGAGGCATATAACTCAGGAGTCTCCTGATTTGCCTGATACAATCGACATCATTAGCTGCGGTCAGATGGGTTACGCCGGATTTAGTGGCATGGGTCATAGCTCCTCCTAACTCCTCACTGGTGACCTCCTCATTGGTCACGGTCTTAACGACATTAGGTCCGGTCACAAACATATAGGAACTACCCTCCACCATAATTGTAAAATCAGTCATAGCCGGACTGTAGACAGCTCCACCTGCACATGGCCCCATGATCGCGCTGATCTGGGGAATAACTCCGGAAGCCTGCACATTGCGGTAGAAAATATCAGCATATCCACCAAGCGACCTTACCCCTTCCTGTATCCTTGCACCGCCACTGTCGTTGAGTCCGATTAGCGGCACCCCGTTTTCGACAGCCAGATCCATGATCTTGCAAATCTTCTCTGCATGCGTCTCTGAGAGCGCCCCACCAAAGACCGTAAAATCCTGAGCGTAAGCATAAACCAGACGACCTTCAATGGTACCATAACCTGTCACGACTCCATCCCCATAAAATTGCTGCTGATCCATACCGAACTCCGTCGTACGGTGCACCACCATCATCCCGATCTCCTCAAAGCTATGATCGTCAAAGAGTAAACGAATACGCTCTCTGGCCGTCAGTTTTCCTTTGGCATGCTGCTGATCGATACGATCCTGGCCACCTCCTAAGTTGGCCAGATCCTGACGCCTTGATAATTCATTGGTTTTTTTATTCATTCGATTGGTAACTTAGCCCCCAAATTAAATAATATACCCGCAACATGACGAATAGTCTTACAACCTCCCTGCCCTTATCAAAGCTAGTGACCGAGATGCAGGAATCTGCAACCCTCAAAATGGCCAAAATGGCTCGTGAACTGAAAGCCCAGGGAAAAGACGTCATTGACCTGAGCCTTGGCGAACCTGACTTTGATACGCCTGTGCACATCAAGGAGGCCGCAAAAAAGGCCCTGGATGATGGGTATACAAAATATACGCCTGTCAATGGCCTGGTTGAGCTACGTCAGGCCATCGTCAATAAACTGGCAAGGGAAAATGATCTACACTATACCATCAACCAGATCGTTGTGTCCAACGGTGCCAAACAAAGCGTATACAACCTTTGCATGGCCCTTTTGGATCCGGGGGATGAAGTCATACTTCCTGCACCTTACTGGGTCTCCTATGCTGAGATCGTGAAGATGGCTGGTGGCGTGCCTGTCATAGCCAACTCCTCTATCGAACAGGATTTTAAGAGCACCCCTGAAGAGATTGAAGCACTTATTTCCGATCGCACTAAGTTTATCCTGTATTCTTCACCTTGCAATCCCAGTGGTTCAGTATTTTCTTTCGATGAACTGCAAGCACTTGCCTCGATGCTCCAGGCACATGAACACGTGTTAGTGGTCTCTGATGAGATCTATGAACACATCAATTTTACGGATCGCCATTATACAATAGCCTCTATGGAGGGTATGAAGGACCGCACAGTGATTATCAATGGGATGTCTAAGGGATATGCGATGACAGGATGGAGGCTTGGTTATATAGCTGGACCTGATTGGATTGCTGAGGCATGTACCAAGATCCAGGGACAAGTGACCAGCGGTGCAAGTTCGTTTGGCCAGAAAGCTGCTGCTGTCGCCCTTGAATCAGACCATACACCTACCAAAGACATGGTAAAAGCTTTTCATCAGCGAAGGGATCTCATCATCAATCTCCTGGAACAAATACCATTACTCCTGGTCAATCGTCCACAGGGAGCATTTTATATTTTCCCGGATGTCTCTGCTTATTTTGGCAAGACATCCACAGGTGGATACCATGTCAAAGACGCAGATGATATGAGCCTCTACCTGCTCGCTGAAGCACGTGTGAGTACAGTGTCCGGTGTTGCTTTTGGAAATGAAAAATGTATTCGCCTTTCGTATGCTACATCTGATGCGAAATTGAAAGATGCTGCCGAACGTATTGCAAAAGCACTTTCCATTTTAGCTTAATTACCATACCAGGCTAAAGTCCTGCTCCTTGTATTGTAGAATTCTGATACGCCTGTTTTCATAATAGAGTGGAACATTCATTTCTGTTGCAGGACCTGTGGTGTTTTTATAAACAGGTTGGATGTCAAAACCTGATGCAAGGCCATAGGACTGCGGATCCATATGACCGATGAGGCCCTCCTGTCCATGGTCAGTTAAACTTTTCGCCAGCCACATCATCAAGTCATAGCCCAGGAATGCATTGAGGTCAGGGATGGTATGGAATTTTTGGTAAAATCCTGCTTTAAATGAATGATAGTCCGGACTGGCAATGTCAAGGAAAGTGGAAATACTCAAATGGAGAGAGAGGCTCTCCATGTAATTTGCATTGAGATTGGTATAGCCGACCCATTGCGGTAACCCGAATACAATGGCCTCCCTGGTGTCCTTGTCAGCATGAAGTTTACGCATAAAAGCGTTGACAAATGTCTCTTCAGATTTAAGGAAATACGGCAGAATAAAAATGGTACCCTTTTCATCAGACATCAAGGTGTGCAAGTCGGTATTGAGCATTTCCGGTGACGAATCCTTAATCACGAGTTCTTCTACTTCAAAACCTTCAATCTTGGTGAACATCTGCGCCCTGTTTCGTTCTATCGGACTATCTCTTGTGACTACATATACTTTCTTATCACGCATCTTGTCGCGGATAAATTCCGTGATAGCTTCGGCATGTGTACTAAGTCCCGGATAGAGCTGGATCAGAAATGGATTGGTGGAATCCATTGTAAAAGCCGGAAGCCATGGTGATACGACCATGATTTCGTTTTTCAGTCCGAAGGAGGCAAGCGTTTCAAGATCTTTCTTTTCATAAGGGCCGATGATAACGTCAGCATTTTTAATTTCTTCTTTAGATATCAATTTAGTGAGTGTCACAGCACTTGCATCAGCATCAAAGCTTCTTACTTTTACAGGCATCCCGATGGAGTCAATCTTGTCCATTGCCATGCGGACACCGGCATAATATTGTATGAACCTGTTCAATTTAGGATCCTGGTGCTCGCTGAACAATTCTGCATTGAGGGCATTGAACGGTATCAGGAGAGCAATCTCAACAGCTCCATGCTTTACAGGCTTATCCGGTTGGATGACTGCATCCGTTACGATAGGTGGGGTCTTATCTTCCGTCCATGCTATCGTATCTGTCTTAATAGCATCACGAGGAACCAGTATGACTGAATCCGAATCCGGATCATACTGTTTTACATCATCTTGTTTGGTAACAGGAGGGGCAGAAGGTTGTGGTGGTTTCACCACAGCACGCCTTGGTGTTGAACATGAACATATGGCGCATATCACCAGGCACAGCAGAAGTGCATTACTCCCACTCAATGGTTGCCGGTGGCTTGGTACTGATATCATATACGACCCGATTGATGCCCTTTACTTTGTTGATGATTTCGCTTGATATTTCCGCCAATATTTCATGAGGGATCTTACTCCATTCCGCGGTCATGCCATCCACAGAATTGACGGCTCTGAGGGCAATGGCATTTTCATAACTCCGCTCATCACCCATCACCCCAACGGAAAGGATGGGAAGGAATATTGCTCCTGACTGCCAGATTTTATCATACCAGCCATGCTTGCGCAGGATATCTGTATAGATCGCATCTGCCTCTTGTAAGGTGGCCACTTTTTCAGGTGTGACATCACTGATGATGCGGATGGCCAATCCTGGTCCTGGAAATGGATGTCTTCCCAGAATCTCTGCGGGAATACCGAGCGCATCACCAACCTTTCGCACTTCGTCCTTGAACAACATGCGCAGTGGCTCTACGATTTTTAGTTTCAGATGATCCGGCAACCCACCTACGTTGTGATGAGACTTTATAGTTGCAGATGGCCCATGTACAGAAATAGATTCTATCACATCCGGATATATGGTACCTTGTCCCAGCCACTTTACGGCAGGGTATGCTTTTGATTCTTCTTCAAACACTTCGATAAACATCCTCCCGATCGCTTTCCTCTTCGACTCAGGATCCGTGATGCCGGCCAACCCATCCCAAAACTTCTGGCGGGCATCGATTCCATGCACCTTCAAACCCATAGTGGCATACTTGTCCATGACCAGCTGGAATTCATTCTTCCTCAACAAACCATTGTCGATAAAAAAACAATGCAGCTTGTCTCCGATAGCCTTATGTAACAGAAGTGCTCCCACCGTGCTATCCACACCACCAGATAAAGCCATGAGGACTTCTTCGCCCTGCGTCTGTTGTTTGATGGTCTGGACACTTTCCTCGATAAACAAATCAGGCGTCCATCTTTCTTTTAGGCCAGCAATGCCGCGTAAAAAATTAGATAGCAATAAATGTCCATCAAGTGAATGTGTGACCTCAGGGTGATACTGGACACAACAAATCATCTTATCAAAATGTCCTGGCAGGCTGGCATATGCAGCTACTGGGATGCTGTCAGTCTCCGCCAGCAATTCGAATCCTTCCGGTAATTCGAGAATAGTATCACCATGTGACATCCATACCTGGGACCCTTGAGGAATGCCAGAGAAGAATGGATGATCAGACCTCAGCACCTGGAGTCTTGCTTTTCCATATTCCCTTTTATCGGATCGTGCCACGCTACCTCCGAATGTATCTGCAATGTATTGTGCCCCATAGCAGATGCCGAGGATTGGCACTTTACCAACCCAGGCTGAGAGATCCGGACGCAAAGCATTTGCATCTTTCACAGAGAAAGGGCTGCCTGATAAGATCAGTGCCTTTACATCTGAAGGTATTTCAGCAGGTAAGGCATGATACGGTATGATCTCACTGAAGATTTCGAGCTCGCGGACGCGACGGGCTATCAATTGGGTGTATTGTGCACCAAAGTCAAGGATGAGTACTTTTTCCTTCATCAGGGTATGGCTCTATATGTTGAATACAGGAAACGTATGAATTGAATTTCCTGCATAGTTTAATCCTGAATTATTCTTCCAGGAGGCCCCGGCCTTCCTTCTTAATCTTGCCCTCTTCAAGCAGGGTTTTCATCAACTTGTCCAGAATCCCGTTTACAAAGTCTTTGCTCTTTGGCGTACTGTACTCCTTGGAGACATCTACATACTCATCAAGGGTCACTTTAGTAGGGATGGTCGGGAAATACAGGAATTCCACCAACGCCATTTTTATAAGAATGACATCCAGCACCGCAAGTCGTTCCATGTCCCAGTTCTTGAGCGTAGGTTCGATCAGCTTTTCTAATTCAGGTGCCTGTTCCATGGTCACTTCAATCAGTTTCCTTCCAAAATCAATTACTGTATCGTTATCTGGAAGATATTCCTCAAAGAAACGCTCGTTAGCTTCTGGCAGTTGTTTGATGATCTTCTTCAGTGCTCCAATGACAAGGGACTTATCTTCCTGCCAGAACGAATATTGATCATCCACCATTTCCTCGTATATCTCATTTTTACGCAGATTCCTGTAGATATCCAGCAAGAACTCCCTGTGCCTGGCATTATCGACCTCCTCCAGAACATACATCTTGTATTCAGGTGTTTTGGAAAAGGTATTGTACATCTTCATGAGGAGTTCCTGGTCCAGCCTTGCACCAAAGGAACGCTTATCGAAATAAGACCTTAGCGTTTTATTTTTGACAAGGCTTTGGACAAGCTCATTTTCGTAAAGCTTGGCATTCCAGTTGGGATCGTCAGGTCCGGGCCTGAGTTTGGAATGGCGGGCATCCCTATCAGAGACAGCCTGGTGGGTGATTTCCAGAATAATGAAAAGGTTGAACAACAGACTTTCGTAGGCCAAATCAACCGCCTGATCATACCGGTGCAATAAATCCTTGTGGCTTACGCCGGGGTCACGATCCAGGGAATACAGCAATTGCATCACTTTAACCCTTATACTTCTCCTGCTTACCATATCGGATGTGCCTCAGTTGATTCAACGAACATTCGCGCAAAAATAAAACTTATTTGAGTTTACCTTGCAAGAACGAATAATAATTTATTAAATGTGATGCATATTTTCAAAAAAACGCGATTTTAGGTCATTTTAGAGATATGCTCTGCGGAAGTGACCGGATATGCCACATTTCAATCACTTTACCACCCTGGATATGAACTACACCCGGATTGGACCTGATGATCGTCTTGAGTAATATATCATCTGCCTCATACCAATCATACTTGCTTCCAATTGCAGCCTTAAACGACTCCAGTTTTTCTCCGCCTGCCCCACCAGCTGCTGCATATACCTTTGCACCCTGCTTCATGACATCGTCCATCAGGATATTTACTTTGCCAGTATAATCAGTCACATATCCTTTATTCCAGGTGTAGACTTCTTTGCTCTCCTTCCGGGTACCGATCTGAGCGATACCCTTCACCACCACGACACTATCCGGGCTCACCGTAACGGTATCCGTCTGCCAGGTAGTATCCGGCACCATGATTTCCTGTATGTCTGATTCGCCATCAAGTTTATATGCCACGATGAGGAATACATGTCCTGAATCTGTCAGGATATCTTCAGCCACATCAAAGCCATCTGGACTGATAATGGAAAATTCGCTGACCTTAGTTGGTTCGATAGTAACCTTGGACTTGATCTGTTCGATAGTTTCCCATTCTTCTTTTGGATACTTGGCCCACTCTTTCATATACTCTTCATAAGACAGCTCCTTGATTTCTCCGGTTTTCTTGTTCTTTAGCTTCATGGAGATAATTTTCACTGCAGCGGCTGCTTCCTCTTCAGCTGTCTTCTTCTGATAAAGGTCTGTTCCTACTTTAAATGGTCTGAAATCAATCACCGGAAGTCCCCAGTAGAAGTTGCGGAGGCAAAAAAGTAATAGCAATGCAGTCACTAACCAGATGGTGATTGCCCGCACCTTTGGAGATAACAATTGGTGCATTTCCTTATGTCTGATTACAAAATAGAAGGCAGGAATCAACAATACAAGGTCCTTAAAAAAGGAAATCTTCGGCTGGAGTTTAATGAAATCTCCAAAACATCCGCAATCCGTAACACGCATATTGGATAGTGCATAAGGGCCCCATTCCGAAAACTGGAAGAAGTTGACGCTACTTGGCACATAACCAGTAAGGAACGTGAATCCTGTCAGTATGGTAAAGAAAATAACCAGCAATAAAAACGCCCAGGCTGTGAGTTTGGATCGGTGGCCAAGCAGTAACATCACTCCCAGAACTATCTCCAACACAATCATTGTTACTGAAAAAATCAATGAGATACTGCTGAGAAATGGAAACAGCGGAGCCATAAAACTCATAGCTGTATCTGCAAAAGTGTATTCAAATTCTGTAAAATATTGCTCCATCTTGAACGCCGTCCCCATAGGGTCAATCGCTTTCACCAAACCTGAAATGATAAATAGTATCCCCGTGAAATTCTGCAGAAAAGTCATCAGCCATTGCTTATGTCCTTTCTTCAAAAGACCAATAATGGCGGTGAGGATGGCCGCTGCAACAGCGATGTAGAGGATGAGCGTCAGTATAGTCATAAGGAATCTTGTTCTTCTAAACGGATGAGGGCAAAAGCACAATAGTTGATGATGTCCATATAATTGGCATCAACCCCTTCAGAGACGAGTAACTGCCCCTGGTTATCTTCAATCTGTTTGATACGCAATAGCTTCATCAGGATAAGGTCAGTATAACTGCTGATCCGCATATCCCTCCAAATCTCCCCGTAATCATGGTTTTTATCACAAAACAACTGCCTTGTCTCACTGACAAAGGTATCATAAAGAGGCGCTAATTCTGTGACTGGTATATCCTGTCTGTCATCACTTCCTAATGCATGCTGGATGAGGGCCATCAGGCTGTAATTGATCATGCCGACATATTCATCCTCTACCCCATCGCTGACTTTACTTGTACCTTGCTCCTCTATATTACGGACCCGGGAGGCTTTAATATAAATCTGGTCTGTCAGGGAGGGAAGCCTCAATATCCGCCAGGCAGAACCATAGTCCTTGTTTTTACGAAGGAAAAGCTCCTTGCACCTGGCAATCACTGCATCATACTGGGTGAGGCTTTGTTCCACTTAGAGGTTATCTTAATGAGTGTTTTTAATTATTACCGGATGAATATCAGTCATCAAAGTGATCAAATGAGGTACAAAGATTATCAAAAAATTAAATTTGACCTGTTAACAATACCTAAAACGAGCCCTTGATGGAGTTTCTTTGGTGCATTACGGTAACAACCTGCATAGGCATTGGTTTCAAACTATTCAGCCGTTTCAAAATAAATACCTTCAATGCCATCGTGATCAATTATACCGTCTGCCTGATCCTTGGCACCTTGATCGATCCGGAATCCGGGTGGCCTTTCTCCGGCACCATTATTCAAGCCCGCTGGTTTTTGTTTGATGTGATCCTTGGGCTGATGTTTATCGTTGGATTCAACCTGACAGCGCACTCTATTCAGCAGGCTGGTATCACCATGACCACTTTAATCCAGCGGATGTCTATTATACTGACGGTTTCCTTCACTGTCATCCTTTTCCACGAACATTTTGGCTGGCTGGAATTCTGCGGCCTTTTGATGGCCCTCTTGGCTATAGTTGCTATCAACCAGAAAACATCCTCCTTGTCGCTTCATCGCACTGGACCTTTTCCGTTTATCCTCATGGCTGTACTCCTCCTTTCCGCAGCCATTGAAATTCTCCTCTATTATGTGGAGAAAACCGGATTGGTTGGAAACAATCAAATGGCCTTTACTACACACGGATTTGGATGTGCTGCTATTTTCGGATGGCTTTCACTGGCCTGGCTGTGGTTTAAAAAGAAACTTAAGCTTACAGGTAGAGATGTCATTGCAGGTATACTCCTGGGCATCCCTAACTTCTTCTCCATTTTTCTACTGCTCAAAATGCTCAACCAGGGATGGAACGGCTCACTGATGTATCCACTGGTTAATGTTTCTGTGCTGTTACTATCTACAATTGTGGCCGTCATTGCATTTCGTGAAAAACTAAACCGGCTCAACTGGATTGGAATTGGTCTGGCGTCAGCAGCCATCCTGATCATCGCATACGCGCATACCGCCTCCCATTGAAAGATCACTTCCTAACATTGAAGTCCCTCTCTGAAGGGTATTATATGGAACGAGGCAGTAAATTCCAAGCTTACGCCTTTCCTGTTCAGACGGAAGATGAAGTACAGCATATTCTTCATGCATTGAAAAAGGACCACCCTAAGGCAAGACATTTCTGTAGTGCCCTGCGCCTTTATCCGGATGCTTCACTAGAAAGATCGAATGATGACGGAGAACCGTCTGGTTCAGCTGGCAAACCTATCCTCGGACAACTCATAAAAAATGATCTGACTAATATTTTCGTTGTGGTGGTCAGATATTTTGGTGGGACTAAACTTGGCATCCCGGGGTTGATCGAAGCATATAAAACAAGTACTGCAAATGCTATCAGTGCAGGCACGAAGATTGAAGGGAATGTATTTAGTAAAGTGGCGGTCAATCTAACTTTTGAATCCTATTCGCCCTTCCTTAATTTTTGCAAGCAGCACAACATCCCTGTATTTGAAGAGGTCTTTGATAACAGGGTTTCATTGATCATTGGTTTTAAGAAAACTGATGCAAGAGATCTCCTGCTGGGAACATTGAAAGAATACAGTAAAATGGATTTCAAGGCACTCGAAGATTACACCAACCATCTTGATTTTAACATTCAATTCCTTGATCAGGACCACATCATGTAAAATTTACATTTCAAACCATTCTCATTAGATATCAACTTATTATTAAGATCAATTTATTGACTAAGAGAAAAAAAGAAATCACAAAGCATCTATTTTCTTAGACCTGGTCTCCCGGTCCCTGAACTTGCTGAAGGGAGACAAATAGGATCGTTTACACCTCACATTTGCCCTTGTGCCAGGGGCACAAGGGTAAATGTGAGGTGGTGCAGAGTATCACTTGACACACCCTTCGGCAAGCTCAGGGACCATATACTTAATATTTAAAATCCTATTTTGAATGTTCATGAAAACGCCTTTAAATACGCGCTACATCTACTACAGGTTAGTGTTATTGACACAGTCATAGTCAATAAAACAAAGTAATTTTACGCAGACATGAAACTCATTGGATTAACAGGAGGCATTGGATCAGGTAAATCAACTGTGGCTGGCCTGTTCCCTACACTGGGTATCCCTGTCTATGAATCTGATCAACGAGCGAAATCCTTGATGCAGAGCAATGCTCAGTTAAAGGATGAGATTATTGCCTTGTTTGGTCCTGAAGCCTATGATCTGGAATCGAAACTGAACCGTGGCTGGATCGCTTCAAAAGCTTTTACCAATCCCGCTCTTCTCCAACAACTCAATGACATAGTGCATCCTGCTGTTTTCCAGGATTTGATCGACTGGACTCGTGTTGAGTCTCAACGCAATGCTCCATATCTGATTCAGGAAAGTGCCCTTCTTTTTGAAGAGCAACTGGATAAAAGATTTTCCGCTATCATCCTGGTTGTAGCACCTGAAGAAGTAAGGATTGAACGCGTCATGAATCGCGACAGCGTTGCAAGAGAGGATGTAGTCAAGCGGATCAACAATCAGTTGCCGGACATCAAAAAAATTCCCCATTCAGACTTTGTGATTTACAATGATGGAACAAGATCATTGATTGACCAGGTGATGGATATACACAGAATGATTATTCATTTGCCCCTAAATCCCCCAAAGGGGACTTAAAGAAAAATAATGGTCGTTTGTTATTTGCTGAAGGCTGCGATAACTTCTTCAATAATATCGCAGCACTCGTGCAACTGATCTTCTGTAATGACGAGTGGTGGTGCAAACCGGATGATGTTTCCATGCGTGGGTTTGGCTAATAGCCCTTTGGCGGCCATGGCCACGCAAATATCCCATGCCAGATGGCCTTCTTCATCATCATCTACGACAATCGCATTGAGCAGTCCTTTACCTCTGACAAGCAATGCCACCGGATACTTATCAATAGTCTTTTGGATACGCTCGCGGAAGATGATACCAAGTTTTTCTGCATTCGCATCTAACCGTTCATCCCTGATCACATCCAATGCAGCCATCGCAACCGCACAGGCTAATGGATTACCACCAAATGTGGATCCATGCTCACCGGGCTTGATACAAAGCATAATCTCATCGTCAGCTAAAACCGCTGATACTGGTAACACTCCTCCTGACAGTGCTTTTCCTAAAATCAGGATATCAGGCTTTACCTCAGGTTTGTTTTCGCAAAATCCTGTGCAGGAACAATTACCGCATGTTGCAAGTAATTTGCCGGTTCTTGCTATCCCTGTCTGTACCTCATCAGCAATAAAGAGGATGTTCTTCTCACGACACTGCGCCTGGATGTAGGGCAGATAATCGGCATCCGGTACGACAACGCCTGCTTCACCTTGAATTGGCTCCACCAGGATTCCAGCAATTGAAGGGTCTTCAAGGACCTCTGCCAATGCCTGTTTGTCATTATAGGGTACGATCACATAGCCAGGCATATACGGCCCAAATCCACCTGTGCTGGAAGGATCAGTGGAAGCAGAGATGACGCCCAGGGTCCGGCCATGAAAATTGCCCGAAACAAAAACAATTTTAGCGGACTGGTCAGTAAGCCCTTTTTTAAGATATGCCCACTTCCTGCATAGTTTAATGGCGGTTTCTACGGCTTCAACCCCGGAGTTAGCTATCAGGGCTTTATCATAATCAAAATAGCTCGTGATGTACTTTTCGAACGGCCCGAGTTTGTCATTATAAAACGCCCTTGATGTCAGGGTTAGCTGGCCTGCCTGTTGGGTCAGTGCATCAATGATCTTAGGGTGGCAATGTCCCTGATTGACAGCACTATAAGCTGAGAGAAAATCGAAATATCGCTTTCCTTCCACATCCCAAAGAAACACACCTTGACCTCTTGTCAGCACAACCGGAAGCGGATGATAGTTATGAGCTCCATATTTATCCTCCAGGGAGATAAACAGACTGGATTGGTTGAGCGTATCAGTTGCCATTTGTAATCAATTTTTAGCCTTCAAAATTACCACTTTTCCGGGCATAAACCATTATGAACTATCCTGGTTTATACAGACAATCAGGTGTCAAAATGGCAGATAATCCCTATCTTTGCCTCCCTTTGAATCTATGAAAGCTATCGTTTCCGACCTAAAATTGATTGATAAAACCCGGCAGGGTGAGGCATTCTATATTCCTGAAATTGAGTCTGTTAAAGACATCAACCTAAAGCGGTTTTACATAGAAAGTTATGGCTGCCAAATGAATTTTAGCGATAGCGAAATCGTAGCATCCATCCTGGCTGAAAGTCAATACCATCCAACCCAGGATATAGAAAAAGCAAACCTGATATTACTTAATACCTGTTCGATCCGTGAAAAAGCGGAAGAAACCATCAGGAAGCGTTTGCGCACTATTGACAAGCTAAAGCAAAGCCGTCCAGGTACCATGGTAGGTATCCTGGGATGCATGGCAGAACGTCTTAAGCAAAGTCTTCTGGATGAAGAAAAGCTAGTGGACCTTGTTGTAGGCCCTGACGCATACAGAGACCTACCAAGACTGCTCAACCGGGCAGAGGATGGGGACAAAGGCATCAACGTCCTCCTTTCCAGAGAAGAAACATATGCAGATATCACTCCCGTCAGGCTTGAAAGTAATGGAGTCACCGCCTTTATTTCGATCATGAGGGGTTGTGACAACATGTGTTCCTTTTGCGTCGTACCATTCACCCGGGGTCGCGAGCGAAGCAGGGATCCATTTACTATCGTCTCAGAAGCCACACATTTATTTGACAAGGGATTCAGGGAAGTAACGTTGCTGGGTCAGAATGTTGATTCGTATAAATGGCAGCATCCGGAAAACCATGAGACGTACACCTTTGCTCAACTGCTTGAGCAGGTCGCCCGAATTCATCCTGACCTTCGCGTTCGTTTCAGCACCTCGCATCCAAAGGACATGACAGATGATGTGCTCCATGCCATGGCATCCTTCGAAAATATCTGCAACTACATCCACCTGCCGGTCCAATCAGGAAGCTCCCGTGTATTGGCGCTCATGAACAGAACCTATGACCGTGATTGGTATATAAACCGGATCGAAGCCATCCGTCAGATCGTCCCGGATTGCACTGTTTCGTCGGACATTATTGCTGGCTTTTGTACAGAGACAGATGAGGAGCATCAGGATACGCTATCGATGATGGCCTGGGCTGACTATTCCATGAGCTATATGTATGGTTATTCTGAAAGACCCGGCACACTCGCCGCGAGAAAGTATAAAGATGATATTGATGAAGACACCAAGAAAACCCGCCTCAGCGAGATCATAGCCCTTCAGCGACAACTGTCAGCTGAGCATAATGCACGTGATGTGGGCAAGACTTTTAAGGTCCTGATTGAAGGCGATTCCCGAAAATCTGAGCATGAGTTTAAAGGGAGAAATTCTCAGAATAAAATGATTGTGTTTCCAAAGGTTCCGGGATTAAAACCAGGAAGCTATGCTGATGTATTTATAGAGTCATCTAACAGCGCAACACTCATCGGGCGCATCGTTCAACTATAAATCAGCAGAACAGATGAACTCAGCAGCAGCAACCATTAAACAACGCTTCGGGCTGGTCGGACGATCAGAAATCTATGACAGAGCCCTCAACACAGCTTCACGTGTTGCAGCAACGGATCTGACCGTCTTGATCACCGGTGAAAGCGGAGTGGGCAAAGAGGTTTTTAGCCATATCATCCACACTTTAAGCTCCCGTAAGCACAACAAATTCATTGCTGTCAACTGTGGTGCGATTCCACAAGGCACTATTAACTCGGAGCTATTTGGTCATGAGAAAGGGTCTTTTACCGGAGCTACTGCTGACCGAAAAGGTTATTTTGAATCTGTAGACGGAGGCACGATATTCCTTGATGAGATTGGAGAAATGCCACTCGATACCCAATCTTACTTGCTTCGGGTGTTGGAATCCGGTGAGTATATTCGCGTAGGTTCTTCACAAACTCAAACAACAGATGTAAGGGTTATTGCGGCCAGCAATATCGACCTCCTCAATCATATACGTCAGGGAAAATTCAGGGAAGACCTATACTACAGGCTCAACACCGTCCCTATTCACATACCCAGCTTAAAGGAACGACCTGAAGATATTCCAATCCTGATCAGGCGATTCGCTGTTGATTTTGCAGAAGCGTATCATACTGAGTCAATACGGCTTGACGAGCAAGCGAAGAATTTGTTGATGAAATATCCGTGGCCAGGCAATATTCGTGAGCTTAAAAATCTCATCGAACAACTCAGCGTCCTTGCCGAGGAAAAATCAATAGATGCCGAAGCACTGATTGCCATTGCTCCTCACATCACCAAAACCAACCTACCTGCACTCAGCAAAGGCACAGATGGTCTGCAGGAACGGGAAATCCTGTATAAACTCCTTTTTGATATGAAAGGAGACCTCCATGATCTCAAACAACTCGTTTTTGAATTGATCCGTGGTAACAATCTGCGTGTACCTGAGACCGTTAGCTTCAGAGCATTTAACGCACAACCTTCAGCAGGAGACTTTATCACTCCGGATTCCTGGGGAAGTAATTCTATTCCGGAGATCCTACCGACTACCAGCTTACAGGACAGAAGTCCAATCATTATTGATGAGAAGAAATATGATAAATCAGAGCTCATCGATGACAACTTTGCGCTGGAGGATATGGAAAAGGATATGATCAAAAAATCATTAAAGCGGCATGGAGGGCGGAGGAAGGAGGCGGCAACAGAACTTGGTATATCTGAACGAACATTGTATCGGAAGATAAAGCAGTATGATATTTGAAAGGGCTAAAAGCTTAAGAGGCTAAAGGGGCTGAAGGCTAAAGCGGCAAAAGGCATACTTCATCATAGAAGTTTAAAAAGATCGATGATTACAAATCATCGATCCAAGTGCCATAGGCACGACCAATTTTGTAAAGTGGGGTTTTAACCCCGCTAAAAAAAGGAAGGGAGCAAGGGAGTAAAGACAAATCGAAAAATGATAACAAGTCCCCTTTAGGGGATTTAGGGGCAAAAGTGGATTTAAGGATTAATGAAAATAAGAATGAAGCATATAAAAGGTATAATACTGGTGCTGATCATCCTTCCATGGATTAGTGGATGTTATTCCCTAAAAGGGTATAGCATAGCACCGGATGTAAAATCCTTTTATGTCGGCAACTTCAAGCTCACCGCATTAAATGCACCGGCTACGGTCAATCAAACTTTTGCAGAAGCACTTAAAGATAAAGTGGCCAGGGAATCAAGACTACAGTTCACTGATCTTCATCCTGATCTTGAATTTAATGGTACGGTGCAGAGTTTTATCGTCTCAGCAGTAGCTCCTAAACCTAATGAACAGACTTCGTTCAACCGGTTAAGCATACATGTTGCCATTGAGTATACCAATCATCTGGATGCTAAGGAAGACTGGAAGAAAACCTTTACACATTTTGCCGATTTTTCATCTGATCAGAATCTATTGCAGGTTCAGGATGAACTGATAACCATTATCTTCAACCAGATTCTGGAAGATGTCTTCAACCAGGCATTTAACAATTGGTAGCCTGATCACATGGAACAAAACAAGCCGAATATCAAACCTGCTCCCGGTCTCCCTGAAGCCATTCATCCCGAAATAGGGAATGGCGCTGCTTGGGAAGAACTTACACATGAGCAATTGCTTCGGAATCCGGATCCATCTAAACAACTTGATCATTTACTGATTCTTGATCACTTGCAGTTACGAGAGAGCCTGCAACCTGATGACACATCACCGGTTGAAGAAACAAAGCCCGAACCTTCGATTCCTGCTTCAAATAAAATTGAAGATCCTTATCACAACCTGATACAGGAGATTTATGAGGGTGATACTCATGAACAATCGGCAGCGGATAGTAAACAGGTCCCAAAAGCCAAAAAGAAAGCTAAATCCAAAAAGGAAGGAAAACCAAAACTGGAAGAAAGTCCTGATTTGTTGAAAGATACTCAGGAAGAGGAGAAAAGTCCTCAAGCTGGAAAGCTGGTGCGAAAAGCGGCGAAATCTGTAAAACGCCAGGAGAAAGAACAAATTAAGGACCGGGAAACGAAACCAACTCAGCTGGAATTTGAGCTTTCGCCATTTACCCGCTGGCTCAAAGGCTTTGCAGGATCTGATTATGTACACCCATATGAGGATGATTTTGCCTTCGCCCAGAGCTCCGGCCCTGCCGGGGAAGGGATATCCGAGACTTTTGCTGATCTGCTGGCAGCTCAGGGCTATAAGGAGCAGGCTATTGAAATGTATATCAAGCTGATGGAAAAATATCCGGAAAAAAGTGGTTTCTTTGCAGCCAAAATCGAAGCCCTACAACAATAATTATCATATTCATTTGTCATGCTTAAGCTAATAACGATACTCATTGCCCTTATCTGCATCCTCCTTATGGCTGTTATTCTTATCCAAAACCCGAAGGGAGGGGGTGTTGACAGTACTTTTGGGGGCCAGAGTGCCAACCAGATGTTTGGTGCTGCCAAATCAGTTGATTTTATTGAAAAACTGACCTGGGGACTGGCCGCAGCTTTATTCAGCCTCTGCATATTTGCCAGCTTCTTTGTCAAGTAAGCAGCATCCTTCCCATCACCCGATTTCATCCTCTGGTATACATCCGTTACAACACCTGTCAGCCACATGGGTAAATTGTCATATTGGCAGCAGGCTCCTGAGTGATGTCCTTCCTTTTGGCAAGAATATCAAAGCTTTGGTTCGTTAGCTGCAAATATGTCAGGCATTACCTGACTGGCACATCTTATGATAATGGTGGCTTGAAACTGAATCCTATAATTAAATCATCAACAATAAAATCATCAAAATTCTATGAAACTCAAACCTATCAATGACCGGATCGTCATCAAACCCGCTCCTGCCGAAGAAAAAACCAAAGGAGGGATTATCATACCTGATACGGCAAAAGAGAAACCACAGCGTGGTGAAGTTGTAGCCGTAGGTCCGGGTAAGGAAGGTAATCTTATGACCGTTCAGGTTGGGGATATCGTACTCTATGGGAAGTATTCCGGACAGGAATTAGCCTATGAAGGGGTTGATTACCTGATTATGCGTGAAGACGACGTACTGGTGGTCATCAGTTAAGACACTTCAAGCTTTTTATTCTATTCAATTATCAACATTAACAAAGATAAAATCCAATAAAAATGGCTAAAGAAATTAGCTTTAATTCAGAGGCTAGAGAAAAACTCAAAGCTGGCGTTGACGCATTGTGCAATGCTGTAAAGGTTACCCTGGGCCCAAAAGGTCGTAATGTCATTCTTCAAAAAAGTTTTGGTGCTCCGACGATCACTAAAGACGGTGTTACGGTAGCGAAAGATATCGAACTGGATGATCCAGTACAAAACATGGGCGCTCAACTGGTAAAAGAGGTTGCTTCAAAAACTGCAGATATTGCAGGAGATGGAACAACTACAGCAACAGTTCTTGCCCAGGCGATGGTGAATGCCGGATTTAAAAACGTTGTCGCAGGTGCCAATCCGATGGACCTGAAACGCGGTATTGATAAAGCCACCAAAGCTGTGATTGAAGATCTGATCAAACAATCCGAAGTCATCGGTGATGATTATGAGAAAATCAAGCAGGTAGGTTCCATCTCTGCCAATAATGACGAAGAGATCGGAACCCTCATCGCTGATGCTATGCGTCGTGTTTCTAAAGATGGTGTCATCACTGTTGAAGAATCAAAAGGAACCGATACCTATGTAGACGAAGTGAAAGGAATGCAATTTGACAGAGGATACCTGTCTCCATATTTTGTGACCAATGCGGAAAACATGACCACCGAATATGAGGAGCCATTGATCCTGATCCATGACAAGAAGATCTCCAATATGCAGGAGATTGTTCCAGTACTGGAAAAAGTGATTTCTGCCGGACGTCCTTTATTGATCATTGCAGAGGATATCGAAAGCCAGGCACTGGGTGTTTTGGTAGTGAATCGTCTTCGTGCACAACTGAAGATTGTGGCTGTTAAGGCTCCTGGCTTCGGAGATCGCCGTAAAGCGATGCTGGAAGATATCGCTATCCTGACCGGTGGCACTGTGATCAGTGAGGAGAAAGGCTATAAACTCGAGAATGTTGAACTCGAACACCTTGGCCGTGCTGAGAAAATTACTGTTGACAAAGACAATACGACGATCGTCAATGGCCACGGCACTGCAGAAATGATCACCTCCAGAATCAACCAGATCAAATCACAGATCGAAACGACCACTTCTGATTATGATAAAGAGAAATTACAGGAGCGTCTTGCAAAACTCGCAGGTGGTGTTGCTGTATTATATGTAGGCGCTGCTACTGAAGTTGAAATGAAGGAGAAGAAAGCGCGCGTTGATGATGCATTGAGCGCAACACGTGCTGCTGTAGAAGAAGGAATTGTCACCGGAGGAGGTGTTGCCCTGGTCAATGCTATCAAATCAATTGAGAACCTGAAAGGCATTAATGATGACGAAACCATCGGCATCCAAATTGTTAAAAAGGCACTGGAAGCGCCACTGCGTATCATTGCAGAAAATGCAGGTGTAGAAGGCTCCGTCGTATTAATGGAAGTGATAAAGAGCAAAGGAGCCACTGGCTACAACGCACGCACTGACAAATACGAAGACCTGAAGAAAGCAGGTGTTATCGATCCTACTAAAGTGACCAGGATCGCACTTGAAAACGCAGCTTCAATCGCAGCGATGATCCTGACTACGGAGTGTGTGATCAACGATAAGAAAGAAGAGAATGCAGGAGGCGGAGGCCATATGCATGGTGGTGGCGGTGGAATGGGTGGCATGATGTAGCCCGCACCACAGATTTCGCAGATTGCGCAGATTTGATCACATATTAATCAGCGTATTCAAAATAAAAAATCCCGCCTCCTTTACCGGATGGCGGGATTTTTTTATTGCATTAGATCAAAAAGAAAAGGGCACAACGATGTTGTACCCTTCCTTTGATATGTGTTCTCTTGGAATTTACACTTATGCTATAACTGCTATTTCTTTGACAGGTACGGTCCAGCCTCTCTTGTCTTCAATGGTGCCAAAACGCATTCCATTGATTTCGTCTTTGATAGAAGTAGACAACTCCCAGTTGCTGCTCTCGAGACGAATGACATGATTGTCATATTTGATTTCCTCCACATTGGCGATCAACGCTGCAGTACCAGTACCAAACACTTCCACAAGTTCACCAGCCTGATATCTGCTCAACACCTCATCGATAGAGAGATCGCGTTCATTGACTGTATGGCCGCTGCCACGCAAAATCTCGAGTGTGGAAGCCCTGGTAATACCTTTGAGGATAGTCCCTGAAGTTGCCGGGGTTACGATTTCATTGTTGAACACAAAGAAGATATTCATCGTCCCGACCTCTTGTACAAATTTGTGGTGAATGGCATCGAGCCATAAAACCTGATCGTACCCTTGTTCACGGGCGAGTTTTGATGGATACAGTGCAGCTGCATAATTACCTGCTGTTTTTGCCTCGCCTACCCCACCCTGTGCAGCGCGGATATAATGAGGCTCTACCAGTAATTTAATTGGTTTTGGATAGTACGGACCTACAGGCAGACAAATGATCATGAATTTGTAGGTGTCAGATGCTTTCACACCTACCATTTCATCTGTAGCAAACATGAGCGGGCGGATATACAAAGCACTGCCTTCAATTTTTGGAATCCATTCCTGTTCAAGTCCAACTATAGCATGTATTGCCTCGACAAATATTTCTTCCGGAAGTTCCGGCATACACATTCTCACAGCAGAAGCATTCATCCGTTTAGCATGCAATTCAGGCCTGAATAAAAGAGGTGTTCCATCTTTCGATCTTGAGGCTTTCATCCCTTCGAAAATAGACTGCCCGTAGTGAAGAGCCATATTCATAGGATGAATGCTCAACTTCTCCACCGGAGAAATTCTTGGATTAATCCATTGCTTCCCATCGAAATCGATTTCGAACATGTGATCAGTGATAATCTTTCCAAATGGCAGATTTTGAAAATCTACATTTGCTACCCGTGATTCTTTGGCGTGATGAATGGTAAGGTCCTTCATTATCTTAGATTTGCTACAAAAGTAATATATTTCATTTTGTTCTCACAGTCAGCTTGTTATATATTTTAAAACATTCTTTAATTCGCTGATTTGTAAATAATTTGTAACAAAATTTGGTCAATGCTCCCTTACACAACCTATCGAATCCCTGAAACGGATAAAAACCAAACTGAAGCTTCCGCCAAATGGCTTTGGATGCTCATCCTAAAGCCGCTCACAGAGGCTGATACGGACCTTCTGCTGAAGATTTCATCCGCTCTCAAAGCTAATTTCAGCGATGATGTCTATTGCTTCCAGAAGCCTCCTAATGAAGAAATTTCGCTTCCGTCTCTGAGCCAATCCAGACCTAAACTCATTATAAGTTTTGGCGTAATGCCATCTGAACTAGGTTTGTGGATTGATCTGAGCCGACCCGGAATCAGCTTACTGGAATCCTGCATTTTTATTCTCACGCTACCTGTTGAAGAACTGTCGAAACATGCCGCTGCCAAGAAAGAATTATGGCAATCCATGCAAATTTTCCTGGAACGATAACCGAATGAAACACCCGAAACAACTTTTATTTGCAAGTGCCAACCTGCATAAAATGGAAGAAATGCGCCAGATCATCCCTGCTGATTATCTGCTTTCAGGACTTAACGATTACTCCATTCATGAAGAAATTCCTGAGCCTTTCGACACTTTTGCAGCCAACGCTGCCGCCAAAGCCTCTTATGTGTACAAGAAAACCGGTATCGCTTGTTTTGCAGATGACAGTGGGTTGGTTGTAGATGCTTTAGATGGAAGACCTGGTGTATTATCTGCCCGCTATGCAGGTGAGCATAAAAGCAGTGAGGAAAATGTCCGCAAAGTATTATCAGAACTCAACGGCAGAAAAGACAGAACCGCAAGTTTTATCGCCGTCATCGCATTTCAGCCAAATAAAACGGATTTATTTCTCTTCAGGGGAAGTATAGAAGGCACGATTACCTATACGCCTTCAGGAACTGGAGGATTTGGATATGATCCTGTATTTATTCCGGCTGGATTTGACAAGACGTTTGCGCAGTTATCTCCGAAATTGAAAAATCAGATCAGCCATCGGGCTATAGCCATGAAGCTGTTTCTAAACTTCCTATCCGGGCAGAAATGAGATTTGCTTTGTGAGAAACACGGTTTGATCAGAATAGAACATCGACGATGACCGCTGTACCGAAACAAATACTTGCTATTCCATTCGTTTCAAAAAAGGCTTGATTAATCTTTTCCAGATTATACTTAAATACTAATCGGTGCTGCCTGAACAACAGAGCTGCAAAACCGAGTGCTCCAATCCAGTGAAGGATCCCAAAACTAGGGAGCAGCTGGCTCTGATACCAGGTAATCACGAATAACATTATAGCGCAAAGAAAATGGATGGCGATTGCTATCTTTTTTGCCTGCTCCTGTCCAAAATGAGCCGGCACTGAATGCAGACCGTTTTGTCGGTCAAACTCTTCATCTTGCAAGGCATATAATATGTCAAAACCACTTACCCATAACATCACCATGATGCCGTACAATACAGGTAGGAGGTCAAATTTTCCGGTCACAGCGATATAGGCGCCAACAGGAGCGAGACCAAGACCAAGGCCAAGGATAAAGTGGCATAGCCAGGTAAAGCGTTTGGTAAAACTATAGCCAAGGATCACCAGTAATGCTACCGGTGACAAGTAAAAACACAATGGGTTGATCAGCAAAGCCATCACCATAAAGGCAGCGGACATCAGGATGACCATTGTTAATGCAGATAATGGTTGGATGACCCCGGACGGAATTTCACGGATGACTGTCCGCTTATTCTTTGCATCGATATGCCTGTCAACATAGCGGTTGAAAGCCATGGCCGCACTTCGGGCAAAGACCATACAGAGCAGAATGTAGACAAACAGAAGCCAGTTGATCGCGATATCCAGCGTCTTCAATCCGATGAAAAAAGCCAGCAGAGCAAATGGAAGCGCAAACACTGTATGCGCAAACTTAATCAGGGATAAGTAAGCCTTCATAACCTAAAAATAAAAATGCCTGTAAAGAAAACATCTTTACAGGCACTTTAAGCTGTCGTAGCCTACGTTACGAAATTATTGTTTTGGAGGAGCAGCTGGTTTAGCAGCTGGAGCGTTAGGGTCCTTTTCAACATTTCCTGAAATATTGAGGAAACTCTGGGCAGGAACCGTGTTCGCATTTACAGTTACTCTTTTGGTTTGCTTGCCTGGCTTGCCTTTGCTGTCAAATTCAACATCGATCACACCTTCTCCGCCTGGAGCGATAGGTTCTGAAGGCCATTTTGGTACTGTACAGCCACAGCTACCTTTTGCACTGCTGATGATCAATGGCTCACTACCTGTGTTTTTAAACTTGTATGTGTGTTTTACTTTTTCGCCTTCCTTTGCACTACCAAAGTCAAAGTCATTATGCTCAAATTTGATGGAGGTAGTTGGTCCGGTTGGAGTTTGGTTTTCAGCTGACAAAGCTGTAGGCTGAGCATTAGGATCAGTGGCGGCAGTCGGAGCAACCGTGCCATCCGCTGAGGTTGCAAGGCTCTCTCTGGCTTTTGCACGAGCATCATCTGCATCTCCCTGACAAGCGATCATGGTCAAAGAACCAACTAAGACCAATGCTGCTAATAAATTTTTGAATAGATTCATTTCTGAGATTATTTAAAGGTTACTGAAATATGGGTTCAAAATTAGGATAACTATATATATCTCGAAAGTTTGGATGTATGACTTGCTGTTAATAAGGTGTGAATCAATGCTTTGATAAATACGCCGTCGATCGGATCGATTCCCCGGAGATAACTTTATATTTGCACCCGACTTGGTAAAAAGGCTGTTTCCATTACCCGGAATCCAGTATCAAACTTTTAACTCGTTATGATGGTCCCGTAGTTCAACGGATAGAATAGAAGTTTCCTAAACTTTTGATGCAGGTTCGATTCCTGCCGGGGCTACTCCTGCAAGGAGCATGGGGCAAAGGGCAAGGGGCCAAGAAATTCAGATGATAATATCTCCGCGATTGTTAAAATTCATTCCTCGATTTGACTTTAACTTAACAGTTTTCCTTGCTCCTTGCTCCTTGCTCCTTGCTCCTTTCTCCTTTCTCCTTGCCCCTTGCTCCTTTCTCCTTGCCCCTTGCTCCTTGCTCCTTTCTCCTTGCCTATTCCCCCCACCTAAACGTATCCACCTTAAATCCTGCCAGATCCAGTACCCTGTCCACCACCGTCAGGCAGGCCTTTTCGATTGTATCTGCCCCATTGTAGAAGGAAGGTATTGCAGGGCAGATAATTGCTCCTGCTTCCGTCAGTTTTCGCATATTATCAATATGGATCAGGCTCAGAGGAGTTTCCCTTGGCACAAGGATCAATTTTCTTCTTTCCTTGAGCATGACATCTGCTGCGCGCGTCATCAGGTCATCTGAAAGTCCATGGGCCATCCGTGCCATTGCACCCATGGAACATGGGCACACGATCATCGTCGTAAACCGCGCTGAGCCGCTGGCAAATGGAGCGGTAAAATCTTTAGGGTCATATACGGAATGGCCATAACTGTCAATGCTTCTATCTTTGATTTCCAATCCCCAATTGATTTCAGCATTTTGGCTGGTCACAATGCCTACCTCATCGTACTGATCTCGTATTTCGGAGAGTCTGTCCAGTAAAAGCTTTGCGTATATGGACCCGCTTGAACCTCCAATGCCTACTATGAGTTTATACATATCTTTGTGTCTATAACAAAACATTAATATAATGTCTTTCTTCAAGTATTGTTTAGCCACTGGCCTGTTATTCATCACCCTACAGCTCAGCAGTCAGGATGTCAATTGGATGTCATGGGAAGATGCTGCAGCAGCTAATGTCAAAAAACCCAAAAAAATATTTGTGGATGTGTATACAAACTGGTGTGGCTGGTGTAAGAAAATGGATACATCAACCTTTAAGGAAGCAGATGTAGTCAAAATTTTAAATGAAAGTTTTTATCCTGTTAAACTTAATGCCGAACAAAAGGAAAGTATTTTTTGGCGGGATGTTGAATTCAAATGGGTCGCCGGTGGCAGAGATGGTGTCAACCGACTTGCCTATGAACTTCTGGATGGACAGATGTCCTACCCTACCTATGTCATCCTGGACGAGGAATACAGCAGGATACTTGCTTCTCCAGGATATAAAGATGGACCTACGCTGATCAAGGAGTTGAAATTTGCTGCCGAAGAGCATTATGAGACAACTACCTGGCCTGCATATAAAGTGAAGAGTGAAAAGTGAAGATTGAAAAGTGAGCAATTCACAATTCGGAGCGTTGTGACTGTCTCCTTGCCCCTTGCTCCTTGCCCCTTGCTCTCCGCCCTTTGCCCTTTGGTCTCCGCACCCTATATTTGTACCTCTTAAAATGGCTCCATAGCTCAATTGGATAGAGCAACGGTTTTCTAAACCGTAGGTTCCAGGTTCGATCCCTGGTGGAGTCACTTCTTCAAAGTTTAAAAAGTCAATCGTGCCCCATCCCCAGATAGATCCTGCTGAAGTCCGGATAGAGCCTGGCTGGAAAGCGCAGTTGCAAACCGAATTCTCCAAGCCCTACTTTGGCGGGATCAAGAAGATTCTCGCGGATGAAAAAGCAAAAGGGAAGATCATTTTCCCTCCGGGACCCTTGATCTTTAATGCCTTTGATCAAACTCCTTTTGATAAAGTAAGGGTGGTTATTCTCGGGCAAGATCCATACCACGGGCATGGCCAGGCAATGGGATTATGCTTTTCAGTGCCCAGCGAGATGCCTGTACCGGCTTCCCTGAAAAACATCTTTAAAGAGATCAACAGGGATCTTGGACTTCCTATTCCCCGGCATGGAGATCTGACCTCCTGGACAACCCAGGGGATATTTCTGATGAATGCCATCTTAACCGTTGAAAAAAACCAGGCGGGTTCTCATAGTAAGATTGGCTGGCATCTTTTTACGGATGCTGTGATTAAAACACTTTCAGACAACAGGAAGGGCCTTATCTTCTTGCTGTGGGGTAATTATGCCCGTTCAAAGAAACTTTTAATTGACCCCCAAAGGCATGCAATCCTGGAGGCTGCGCATCCTTCTCCGCTTGCCAGGGATGCCTTTAAAGGTTGCAGCCACTTTTCAAAGACAAACTCAATTCTATCTAACCGGGGGGAAACTCTTATAAACTGGTCACTGAATGAATGATTCCTTTTACAACAGGTTACAATCCGTTGCCGGAGCGATGGGAGCAATAGGGGTGATTTTTGGTGCTTTCGGGGCCCACTTTCTGAAAACCCGCCTGAATGCCGGTGATCTTGAGACCATTAAAACCGGAGTTCTTTATCTTTTTATCCATGCACTGGCTACCTTCGTTGTCTGTGTTATTGCTAAACAGCAACAAGGATCAAGACTCCTGAGGATGGCAGGAATATCCTTTGTCACAGGTATCATGATGTTCTCCGGATCCTTGTTTGTAATCGGCACTTCTTCCCTTACAGGGTTCCCATCCTCATACATAGGATTTATAACACCCCTTGGAGGACTCTGTTTTATACTCGGATGGGTTTTTCTTACTTTTCATAAAGCCAACCAATAATTTCCTTCCGGAATTGATTTTTTTTCAGAATAGGTACACAGATTATAAATATCTGTATATTTCGCTATCAAAACAAGCCACTAAATCTGTACACAATACTAAAAAATCAAACTATGAAAAAAATCGTTCTACTTTTCTCAATGCTTTTCATTCTCGCGATCGCCCATGAAGTGAAAGCGCAGGATTACAAGAGTGCTATCGGTTTGCGGTTCGGGTATCCGGTTTCTATCTCCTACAAAACGTTCCTTTCTGAATCCAATGCACTTGAATTATATCTTGGGTACAGGAGCTATTCCAGTGTATACGGCTATTTCACTGTAGGTGGCTTGTATGAATTCCACAAGCCTATTGCGGATGTTGATGGCCTGAGTTGGTACTATGGTTTTGGAGCCAGTGTTCAGTTGTTCACCTATGACGAAGACTATTGGAGTGGTCTTGAGGACCAAGGAAGTGTTGGTGTAGGAATTAGTGGTGTAATTGGTCTTGACTACAAATTCCCATCTGCTCCTGTCAATTTAAGTCTTGACTTCATGCCTACCTTCCGTATAGGAGGCTGGGAAGATGGTTATTACTCATGGGGAGCTCTTGCAGCACGTTATGTCCTGAACTAGTCAGCATTCCCGTACGAATAAAAAAGGCTGGCCTATCATTGGTCAGCCTTTTTTATTTGTGCATGAATCCATTTATTTCTACCTTAGGATATAGCAAACAACAAGTAAAAACGATTGCCTTTCATCCCTAACTGACCCAACATGAGCCGTGTCGCCCGTATTTTCTTCTGTTGCATACTAATGTCTGTCCACCAACAAAGTTTTTGCACTCCGGCCAGCAATACTGAAGACTTTGTTGCCGGAAAGCTCACAATGGTTGAATATGCCAATATCACCCCCCTTTCAAAGAAAGAATTAAAAAAGCAGAAAAAAGAAGAGCGATTACTTCATCGCGCAGAGAGCCTGATGTTTCGTTTTGAAAAAGCTATTCATGCTAAAATGCAAAAGAAATCAATCAACGGCATCAGCGACCCAATTGACCGCTGGCTCTATATCTGGGGCATCTCCTGGGGCGCAGGCATCCTGATTACCCTATTCGCAGGTGGTGCTGTTGCCGCCACAGGGATAGGCATTCTATGGCTTCTTGCTTTTAGCGTGGGTGCTGTCTCGCTTATTCTCTGGCTGATCAAGAAATTTGGTTAAGCTATCTAACCTTCGCCTCAACCTCAGCCTTAGCCTTAGCCTTATAAATTATTTTAAGCTTCCCTTAATTTCCTTTAACGCACCCTTACGAAACCTCTTGATGTGTCATAGCGTCATCCTTGCAACTAAAACATACAGCCATGACAACGAATGCATCTCTCCGAATCCTTAGCGCTGCCGCAGGCATGTTTCTAATGAACATATCCCAGGAGGCACAAGCACAATCCAGCATTACTGCAGTTGCATCTGTTGGATCAACAAATGTCGAAATGAACGGATCAGGAATTCTCGACATCGCAGATCCTTACATCAAGCCGATCACACAGTACAGCGCAGGTCTTCAATACGAGAAGGCTCTCTCTCGTCACTTTTCAATGATCACGGGTGCGCAATACAGTTCCAGGGGCTTTGGGGTTCGTGAACAATTCGATATCACTGTGTTGGGCATCGATATACCGCTTGGTGCAAGCATTGAAACCAGATTGAATTATCTGGAGGCACCTCTCATGATCAAATACAATTTTACTGAAAGCGGCGTCACTCCATATGTAAAGGCCGGAGCATCCGCAGCCTATGCCTTAAATGGTAAAATCACGCCAAAGGTGCAAGCCATAATTGACTGGTCCTTACCATCGATCAACATCAACCTTGATAATGACCTGTACAACAGATTTGATATATCAGCTGTAGCGGGAGCAGGGGTTAGCATACCTACGAATACATTTGGAGCCATCAATCTGGAGGTTGGTTACAGGCACAGCCTAAATAGTATGCTGCACGATAATATCGCAAACATTGGCATCAAGTCCCATGGTTTCTCAGCAGGGATCGGGTACACGATGATGTTTTAAACGGTTTCATTCATTTCATACTGATCTTAACGGGTGCATTGGATACAATGCACCTGTTTTATTTCACACTGCTGTGCGAACCAGGGAAACCAAAAGAAAAAATATAAATGGAAAGACTAAAAGAGGACTATGGGAGGACTTCTACTTCATCCTCTTCCTTGCGCCGGTTGCGCCACCAGATGTAACCAATCGTTCCCATCAGGGTATACGGCAGGGCAAGCATGTAAAGGATACCCGCATTCAACCCCTTACCCGCAGTACCGCCGTTCTTGAGATTAGATTCGGCTGACATTTTACACATTGGGCATTGGGCGGATGACTCGTCAGACGTGAGGATTCCCATTATGACGATCGCCAGGATAATGACAATACGATGCATCTTTTTCATAGCGTAAAATTAAGGGAATTCACGGCATTTACCTGCAGGGAAGCAGAAAAAAATAAACAAGAGGTCCGGTGGCTGCTACATAGAGCCAAACCGGGAAAACCCATTTAGCCATCTTGCGGTGTTTCTCATAATCTCCGCAGTACCCTCTTATAAAAGTAAGCAGGATAAAGGGAAGGCTCAATCCAGCCAGGATGATGTGACTGAAGAGAATAAAATAATAAACTTGCCGGACAACCCCCTCCCTGCAAAATTCAATCTCCTCATTCGTAAAATGATATCCTACGTAAGAGAGCAGGAATCCAGCGGAAAGGCCCATCGCCACATAGATACTACGACGATGTGCTTCTATGTTCTTATTCTTTATAAAATAAAAAGCAGCCAGCAGTGCAAGGGTCACTCCGGTATTAAAGAGTGCATTTAGTCCGGCCAGAAAACTCAGGTCAGCCTCAATATCAAATTTATATCTGCGCATGGCACCGACCAGTAACCAGACAATTACCGTAACAACCCAGGCTACCCTGTTGAGCATACTGATGCGTTTCTGTTGTTCGACTGTAATCATTTCTTGTCCCCTCGTTTAAGTTCCACTTTTTCCTGACGTTCCCGCGGCAGTAACAACGACATATGCTCAACGAGCATCCGCTTTTCATTGGACGTGTTAATGGTATAATAACTTCTGATCACTCCCTTTCGATCCACCAGCGCAAACATTTTATCCTTCTCCCAAAGCGATTTTACCTCGCTGCAAATGGCCATAGCGTCATTGCAAGGGATTATATACCAGTTTTTATGCTGCCTCTGAGATAAGCTCCCCGATCCTGCCTGACAAGAATCAAGTAAAACAAACGCTGCCTTTCCTGTTTCTTTAAACTGTTCATAAAGCGCTTCCAATACATCTTTCTGGCCCTTGTCAACCGTATCACATGATGCATAGGTTATAAGGGTAACACGACCTTCCAGACTATCAGCAGAAAATTTTCTCCCATCGGCAGAAAAACAAGAGCCTGACGGGAAAGGACTAGTCCCATTCATTACGGTCTGCGCATCCTTACGCCAGTCAAGACCTGATTGGAGATAATACCATGATACAAACGGGAGCAGGAAGAGAATCAAAACAATAGTAACCAAAAACTTCCTTGACATTCTGCAATCATTATACTTTTGATAAAGTCAGATTTCGTTTCATAACAAGTATGTTACTCAACCGCAGGATGACTATTCCTTGTATGGCAACCCGAGGAATCTTTAAAGATTCTAGCTACCTGGACACTTCCACCTTAGATCGATCCTGAACTGTCTGTCGGTAGCCCTTCCATGCATTACCTTCATAGAGGAAGGCGATGATGGCCCAGATCAGCAGGCAAACAGGCAGCAACACACTTAACATCAATCCTCTCGCTTCGTACTTCATGTGCATGAATTCAAATACGATGAGATAGGCCTTGTACAAGCTCATACCGATCATCAGGGTATTCATGAGCACCTTAGGTGCATGGTATCCTTCAATGATGTATCCTTTACCTGTAAGGGCGACCAACACCTCAATCACCGTTACCACTGCAAGAATGATAATGGTCTTTAAGGCGATCTTTTTTGCTCCAGTATAATCGTGTGCCATTCCTATATTTTTTTTTGTTCAGTCTGTTATGAAACGATAATGTGAAATTGTACTTGTCTTAAAGGAGATAGAAAACAAGAAATACGAATACCCAAACCAAATCCACAAAGTGCCAGTAAAGCCCTATCTTTTCAACCATCTCATTCCCATTGCGTCTGGCTATATAGATCCCGCTCAGGACATTGATCAAAATAATCAGCAAAAATACCACACCAGAAAAAACGTGGAAACCGTGGAAGCCAGTGATAAAAAAGAAAAGGGCACCAAAAGCTTTTGGTCCAAATGATTCAGATTTGGTACGGCCTGCATGTTCTCCATCAGCAACAATATACTTCTTGTGTATGTATCCTCTTTCATCAACGACTGCATCAGGATAGTCGCCCGGTGCTTTGTAAGCATGATCACCGTGACCATCCGCATCTGCGTGTGCAGCTTCCTCGCCATGGGGAGCCGCGCCCTCTTTATGAACAGGTGTCGCCTCATGATCACCTCCAAAAGTAGCTTTGTGGAGAAGGTAGGTGGTGCCAGCTATAAAAGTCTCTGAAGATTCCTTACCCGCTGCATCGAGATAGATTCCGGATTCGGTGTGTGTGCCAAATGGATTAGTAGTCACACTCATATGTTCCTTTCCGATCAGTGTGGTCCACTCCCATGCCTGACAGCCCAGGAATCCAAGTCCACCAATAATCGTCAATCCCATCCAGATAGCCACGCCTCGCCTGTTCTCCCGATGGCCTTCCTGAACCGCTCTGATCATTGTAAAAGAACTGAAGAGGAGGACGAATGTCATCAGCGTAACAAAGAGCAGTGGGTGATGACCTTCGAGAAATGGAAATGTACTGAATACATAATCCGGTACAGGCCAACTCGGCATACTAAACCTAAGCGTTCCGTATGCAATAAGGAAACCTGCAAAGGTAAATGCATCTGATACCAAAAAGTACCAGATCATCAGTTTGCCATATCCTACTTTAAACGGATATTCCGCGCCGTCCCAACTGGCATTGGCTGTGCTGTCGTGGTCCGTATGTTTCTTGTCTAAGGTATCTGTAGCCATTTATCTAAAAGTAAATCATTGGATCAAAAGAAATAAAAAGAGATATAGCCAAAGGAAATCAACGAAATGCCAGTAATGCAGCACGAGTTGAAATCTCCTTCTTCTTTTTTCAGTAGGTTTATACTTCAATGTAAAAGCATGCAGCATGGCTACGGTGAGTGCGAACACACCTCCAATAACATGCGCAGCGTGAATACCGGAAATCACATAAAAGAATGATCCTCCCGGATTTCCGTCAAGCGCCACACCGATAGAATACAATATATTCCATCCTTGGTACTGCATCACAATAAAACCAATTCCCAGCATGATGGTCAAAGGCAATAACAGTTTATACATGGTCTCCTTCCCATTGCGGAATGCCCAATAACTGCCATGCAAAGTAACGCTGCTCAATAGTATCACCACGGTACTGTAAAAGAAGATATCCGGCATCCTGAACTCAAGCCAATTGCCGGCTGCCTGCCTGACGATATAAGCACTGGTCAGTGAACCAAACATCATGACCATACTTCCCATCGCGGCCCACAATGCAAACAGAGGGGCATGAATTCCCTTCCTGGTTTTCTGTTCCACTGTGCCGCTAGCGATACCTGTATTCAATTCAGTTTATATTTTATTGTATTCCCCACCACAACACGAGGAGTGCTAATGGAAGAAATATGAAAGAAGAAAACATCAATGCTCTTGCACTGGCTTTATCAAAGCGTCTATAAAATACCCACGCCCTCCAGATAAAATAGGAAGAGACCAGCACCAGGCCGATAGCTCCCCAGACGGAAATCAATTGCATCAGAAAACCGACAGCAATAACCGGTATCAAAAGGAGCGTATATACAAGCGTCTGTGTTCCAAGTCGTCTGTCTATTTTGCCATCATCTTCGGGAAGAAGTTTATATCCTGCATGTTTATATTGATCATAGGATAAAAATCCAATGGACCAGAAATGCGGAAACTGCCATATAAACTGGATAGCAAATAAAAACAAAGCCGCAGCAGTGACTACCCCATCATGAGCAATCATTCCGATCAACACCGGAAGTGCACCTGGGATAGCCCCCACAATGACTGAAACCGGACTATACCTCTTTAAAGGGGTATACAGGAATGCATAAGTTACCAAGGACACCGTCCCCAGGAAAGAGGTAAGCGGATTCAGCAGTGCAAGGAAGATGATTCCGAAGAGGCTAAAAATACCGGCTATAACCAGGGCCGAAGAAGGGTTCCACCTCCGTGCAGCTAATGGACGATTAGAGGTACGTTCCATCATACGATCATAATCTGCTTCCAGTATCTCATTGAGGATATTGGCTGCAAAAGTGATCAGGAAACCGCCTGCCATCAGCATCAAAAAAGGCACTAGCCGTATTTCACTTCCTGCTGCAATACCATAGGCCGCAAGAGATGAAAATACAACGAACGTACTCAGTCGGAACTTGACCAGGAGTTCAAAATCCTGAATCCAGTCCCTGAGTGTGATCGACGCAGTCCTGATTTGTACTTGTTCTTTAGCTTTCATCAATGATGTTCCGCTTCTTCTTTTTCTTTATCCGTAAGAGGTAAATGCTGTTGGATAAAATCCTTATCTGCACCTTCCTTACTATAATCATAAGCCCATCTGTGAACAGTTGGGAGGTTGCCTGGCCAGTTACCATGTCCCGCGTGGATTGGTGTGGTCCATTCAAGTGTATTAGCTCCCCATGGATTCTGGGTAGTCATTTTACGTCCGTACCAGATACTGTAGAAGAAGTTGAATACAAATAGCAACTGTGCCGCAAAAACGACAATGGCTGCGATCGTGATAAACTCATTTATTCCGGAGAAATGTCCGAAAGCATCAAACGTATCGAAACGATAGTAGCGTCTTGGCACACCTGCCATGCCGATATAATGCATCGGCCAAAAGATAGCATACGCACCGATCATCGTTATCCAAAAATGGATACGGCCCATCGTTTCATTCATAAAACGACCATACATTCTTGGAAACCAATGATAAACGCCTGCAAACATGCCGAAGAAAGCTGCAATACCCATGACAATGTGAAAGTGTGCTACAACAAAATAAGTATCGTGCAACTGGATATCGATCGCTGAGTTACCAAGGAAGATACCCGTCAAACCACCTGAAATAAACATGGATACAAATCCAATAGCGAAGAGCATACCAGAGGTAAACCTGATATTCCCTTTGTACAATGTGGATATCCAGTTAAACACCTTCACGGCAGATGGTACTGCAATAATCAGGGTGAAAATCACAAAGAAGTTTGAAATAAATGGATTCACACCGGACATAAACATGTGGTGGGCCCAAACAATGAAGGAAAGGAAACCGATAGCCAGAATAGAGTACACCATCGCCTTATATCCGAAAATCGGTTTGCGGGCATGCACAGATAAGACCTCACTGGTCAGACCCATCGCCGGAAGAATAATAATGTATACTTCAGGATGGCCCAAAAACCAGAACAAGTGTTGGTATAAGATCGGGCTACCACCTACATTTTCCAGTATGTGACCATTGACAAATATTTCACTCAAGTAAAAACTGGTCCCCATTCCTCTATCAAACATAAGCAGGAAGAAACCTGATACCAGCACGGGGAAAGAGAGGATACCAAGTATAGCGGTTACAAGAAGTGACCAGACTGTAAGCGGCATACGCCATAAGCTCATACCTTTCGTTCTAAGATTGAGGACAGTAGTTACGTAATTGATACCACCAAGTAATACAGAAACTACAAAGAAGGTTAAGCTTACTAACCACAAGGTCATACCTGCACCAGAACCTGAACTGGCTTCGGGCACTGCGCTTAAAGGAGGATATGCAGTCCATCCACCTGAAAACGGGCCTGTGCTCAGAAACAGGGAAATGAACATAACCACACTGGCCAGGAAAAAGAACCAGTAAGAAAGCATATTCAAAAATGGAGATGCCATGTCGCGCGCACCAACCTGGAATGGTATCAGGAGATTGGCAAACGTACCACTCAATCCAGCTGTCAAAACGAAAAACACGATGATGGTACCATGCATCGTAACGAGGGCATAATAGAACTCAGGGTTCAATGCACCAACGCCAGCCTCATTGATCGTAATCCATTTACCGAGTAAAGGTTTCAACCAAGCTAGACTGTCATCTGGAAAACCAAGCTGAAGCCTGAATATAATACTCATGGCGGCTCCGATGATCGCCCAGAAAATCCCTGTGATCAGAAACTGCCTGGCAATAATCTTATGATCCTGGCTGAAAATGTAATGGGTGATAAAATTCGATTGGAATTTGTCTCCATGATGATGTTCGTGGAAATGATCATCATATCCCTGCTCACGGATCAAAACATCGGTTTCATGCTGCTGTGAAGATGACATAGTCGTCTATTATTTGTTGGATATAATTCTAAATTCAGTTCTTCTGTTCTTCTGGCGTCCTGCCTCTGTATCATTCGTATCGGCTGGTCTGGCAGCACCATACCCGACCGAACTCAACCGGCTTGCAGGTATACCTTGTGCAGATAAGTAATCCTTCACAATATCAGCGCGTTGCTGTGAAAGGGTCTTGTTGGCAGCAGTATCTCCTGTATTATCAGTATGACCTCCTACTTCAATTTTTAAAACAGGATACTTCTTCAGGATGGTGGATAAATCGTCAAGTTGAAACTTGGATTCTGCAGTCAGTGTGTTTCCACCTGATTCAAATTGCACAAAATCGAGGCGAATCGTCTTGAGTGCAGCTTCTTCTTCAGGTTTCAGCGGAATACCGGTGTTGACCAACGCTTTTTCAACGGACATGTTCAGGGCCTCCCGGTTCTGGATAATTTCAAAATCCAGCAGTTTTCCTGTATTCGGGTCACTTTCCTTTCCACGTATACTTGATTGGTAGTAAGATTGCTGTTTTGCTAACCAAGCATCATACTCAGGTTGAGTTACTATCCGGACGATACGGCGCATACTGTAATGCGATTTACCACACAACTCAGCGCAAGCCAGTTCGTAGTTAAATTCTTCCCACATCATTTTACTTTCAGGATCATTTGGATCCTTTGGTACATTGTATTCCGGATAGTTTCGAAGTTCATCGCGGTAATCTTCTGTTGTTTTTTCAGGCGTGAATACAAAGTAGGTTGGGAGTCCTGGTACAGCATCCATCTTGACCCTGAAATGCGGGAGATAAAAATTATGCAATACATCCCGTGCAATAATCCGGACTCTGACTTTTTTTCCTACAGGCAGCCATAATTCATCCGGATGGAAATCATCAAAGTTATGCGGATCAGTCCAATCTTGTCCAAGTGGATTATCGGCTGTTATTTTCTTGTAATCGCGAGAGCCAATGATACCATCTGCTCCAGGATATCTCAGATGCCAGGCAAACTGGTAACCTGTTGCTTCTATTTCAATATGATCTTCACCTGGCTTTACATCTGCCATGACCGTATTCCAGGCAAGCAATCCCTTGATCACCAAATAGGTCATGACGACAGCTGGTATGGCGGACCATACGATTTCGAGCGTATTATTATGTGCCCAGTGCGTAGCCTTTGAGCCCTTTACCTTCTTATATTTCCAGGCAAAATAGAAAAGTGCAATATGGGTGAGCACGAACACGATCCCAGTAAACAGGAGGGTGACATTAAATAAACTATCAAGGGAAGCACCGTGCGCAGACGCTGATTTATGCGGCCCATACCCCATCATGTAGTTTTTCCACCAATAGGCTGAAACGATACAGAAAAGCAGCAAGCCGATCATGAAGAGGAGCATGACTCTGGCCTGATTACGATTCATGCGTTCTTCTACTTCCTCTTCTCCGCGTATGCGGGCATACATGTCTGTCAGCTTGCTGATCTGTAAGATGACGATCACCAAGAGCAGTATACTTAATCCAATAATCAAAGCGGTCATTTGCTATCTAGCTTTAAATACTTCATTCAATAGTTTATCTCCTTCTCACCACTGATTACGTATGATGAGATACACTTTCCATCAGGTAAGGATCACGTCTTGGCAATAGGCTTGCTTTCTCCAGTCGGTTGAATGCGAAGTAGAAGAATAAACCAAGGAAGCCAATAAATGTTCCTATCTCAAGGAATCCAGGCATTGAAAACCCTGGTGTAGGTCCACTTACATGATGCCCTGCTGCGTCTCCTGCACTGGCAGCCAGTTCATGTGCTGTATGGATGATACCTGGTTTCAGCATGAGGAAGAAATCTAACCAATGGCTGAAAACCAGTACACACGAAATAAAAATGAGCGTTCCATATTTTCGCTTTGTATCATTTCTGAGCAGCACTAAAAATGGAAGTACGAAATTGAGCCCGATGTTCATATAAAAAAGTACCGGATACTCATGAAGACGTGTATGATAATAAATAGTCTCTTCAGGAATATTTGCATACCAGATCAACATGAACTGGGAGAACCACATGTAGGTCCAGAAAATACTGAATGCAAACATGTATTTACCGAGGTCATGTAAATGTTCAATAGTCAATAATGGAAAATATCCCTTGACTTTGAGGTAGATCAAGGTAAGAATCGTCAATGCGATCATCGTCACCATCAGACTGACGGATGAGTACCATGCGAAAAGAGTGCTATACCAATGTGCATCAACTGACATCACCCACTGCCATATCATGGCGGCGCTCGAAAAGCCGATAATTGGCAAAGCCGCTGCTCCCCATATCCTTAGTTTACGTGCATGGGTGAATTCAGTATCACCGTTTGTATCCTCATCAAGAGACAAAGCCCTAATCCGGGTAGCCAGAAAAATCCATAGGCCAACGATGATCATACTACCGAAGGTATACCATCCCTTGTTGAGGAATGAGCTCTTACCGGTCAGAATGGTATCGGCTTCTACCGATTTGGTATCCGCCCAGTGGTACAGGTGATGCCACCCACCCCATATGCCCAGCGCGATAATCATGATGAGGACAAATCCTACAATCAGGAAGAGGGAGTATGCTTCCCACACCCTTTTGAAGATCGTGTGCCATCCTGACCAGGCTGTAATCTTTGCTGCGATTAAAAACAAAGCCATGAGCGCCACTCCTGTAAAGAAAACAGAATTGTGAAGCACGTTAGACCAGAACCGCGTATGGGAATGATCATCTCCCATATAGGTAATGACCAATGAAATGACGCCGATCAGCATCATCACGCCTAGCAGTGTCTTTTGTCTTGTTTCGAATATAAACTGATTCATATCTGTTGTAGTCGATTCGGTCACTTATTAATGTTGATTCGTATGCTGCGGTGCAGCTTCCGCCGCATGCATAGAAGCTGAGTCTTTCACCATCGGCACAGCTTCCATTTTCTTCATAGAAGCTTCTACGGCAGCCCATGGTGCAGCTTCCTGATTAAATGTATTGGCTTTGGATGAATATTCGAGTTTCTTCGCCTGCGCCTGCAAGGAGCGGATATAATGGATCACTTCCCATCTTTCTTTGTAGCTGAGTTTATCCGTGTAGGATCCCATCACATTTTTACCATACATAATACCATGATAAAAACGCCCTGCAGTTGAATTGACAAATGTATCCAGCATAAAGTTAGCAGGTGCAGCAGGATATACACCTGCTACAATTCCCTTTGCAGGATCTTCTTCGCGAACGAGATATCCGAGACCATCACCCTTGTCACCATGGCAAATACCGCAATAGATGACGTATAGATCCTTACCGTGTTCGAGACTTGCGTCTGTAATCGGGAAAGGATTGGAGGTAATTTCTTTGGTTGCCTTAGCCCTGTCCTCCTCGGTATCGACATAATAATAGGGTACATGTCCATTCGGTGTCATGGCTATTGAACCATCACCAACACCATCGAAAGCGGACTGAGCATCCATTCTTGCAGCACCATCCTGGGCATTGGCTAAAGAAACCTGCCCACGCGCTACAGTACCAGGAACGGTGGTTCTTGGTGAAGCAAACTTTTTATACTCCGCCTCAGAACCCCACCTGTTGTAATAATAGTAATCATAGAGATTAGCTTCATACCCAATGGTGTGGGTCATATCAGGCATGAATTCATGCCCTGTGCGATCTCCTTTGGCGGGTGAACATGCAATGACAAATGCCAGGCATGCAAGGATCGATAATTGTACCGTGTATTTCATGATCAGATCGTCTTCGTTTCTACCAGACTAGCTCCGGTGTGTTGGAAAAAATGCCTGAGTTTGTCGACATGGCCAAGCTCATGACCGTCTGTCGTAAAAGCAATACAGAATTTATCGTCTGAAATACTCGGATGAATGATCGTATTCTTTACACCTGGACCCATTCCATTGATGACATAGAATGTAGTCACCATTCCAATCGAAGCAAAGAGTACGGTTAGCTCAAACGTAATCGGAACAAAGGATAAAATCGGCCAATAAGGTTTACCCCCATAAATCTGCGGCCAATCCCTGGTAAATATCCAGGTCATGCCAAGAAATGCCGTAAGCGTGCCAAGCATGCCGTAGACAAATCCGCCGATGTGCAACCTTGATTCGGCCAGGCCCAGTAACGGATCCAGGCCATGCACCGGAAAGGGTGTGAATACATCCATGATTTGAAGATGATCCTCATTGGCTTTAATGACAGCTCTTTTGAGATCTTCCTCATCGTCGTACAATCCGAATATTATATTTTTTTCACCGTGCTTCATGATCTAGTGGATCACTTTAATTTAAGGTTAAACTATTGTATTAATGATGATCTTGTCCATGATGACTGCCATGACCTGCAGCTTCCAATTCCATATTGCCGCTTTCAACCTGTTGTAAAGTGGTTTTTGCATTTGGTTTAGCATACTGATCTCCTGCTGCCTTGAGGATGTGCTTGATTTCCGCGATGGCCACTACAGGAGCGACGCGAACGAAAATCAGATAGAATGTGAAGAAGATACCTAGGGTGCCAACATAAATTCCTATCTCCACAATCGAAGGCACATAGAAACTCCAACTGGATGGTAGATAATCTCTCGCCAAGGTCGTAGCAATAATCACGAAGCGCTCAAACCACATCCCGATATTGACAAAGATGGACATGAAAAAAGTCATTGTTACATTCCTTCTGATTTTTTTGGACCAAAACAACTGAGGAGATAAAACATTACAAGCCATCATACCAAAATATGACCACCAGTATGGACCCAGCGCCCTGTTGAAAAATGCGAATTGCTCATATACATATCCTGAATACCAGGCAATAAATAACTCCGTGAGATAGGCGACCCCTACAATCGTACCCGTGACGAGTATGACCTTATTCATGGATTCGATGTGACCCAGTGTAATGTAATCCTGCAGATTAAGCACTTTTCTCGTGATGATCATCAAGGTCTGCACCATTGCGAAACCAGAAAAGATAGCTCCGGCAACAAAGTAAGGAGGGAAAATCGTGGTATGCCATCCAGGGATCACTGAGGTGGCAAAGTCAAAACTTACAATCGTATGTACTGAAAGCACGAGAGGTGTTGCAAGTCCTGCAAGCACCAGTGACAATGATTCATGGCGTTGCCAGTGTTTTGCAGCTCCTGTCCATCCAAAAGCAAGGAAGGTGTACATTCTTTTCCGGAATCCCTTTGCCCTGTCTCTAACAGTTGCGAAGTCAGGTACAAGACCTGTATACCAAAAGAGCAGGGAAACCGTGAAATAGGTCGAGATGGCAAACACGTCCCAGAGCAGCGGGGAGTTAAAATTAGGCCATAATGGTCCTCTTGTATTTGGGTATGGGAAGAAGTAAAATACCACCCAGATTCTTCCTACGTGGATCAATGGAAACAATGCGGCGCAGATAACGGCAAAAATAGTCATCGCTTCCGCTGCCCGGTTTACACCTGTCCTCCATTTCTGGCGGAAGAGTAACAAGATCGCCGAGATCAGCGTACCGGCGTGACCGATACCGATCCACCAGACAAAGTTGGTAATATCCCAACCCCACCCTATGGTTCTGTTTAGCCTCCAGGTACCAATACCTACCCAGATGGTAATGATGATACAAATAACCCCGAAGGTCAGTGCACTCAGGGCCACTATAAATGCAAGTGTCCATGCTCTGCTGGGGGCCCGCTCTGTAGGCGAACAAAGATCTTCCGTAATCTGGTGGTAGGTCTTATGTCCTTTTACTAACGGTTCTCTGATCGGTGATGTAGGTCCTGAACCCATATGTTATTGTCTAATGATAATAGGTTTATCGTCTCTATACTTTTTTCGGGCTATCAAGCGTCAACGCCTTCAGCTTTATTAATGATTCTGGCTTGATAGTTTACTGCTGACCTCGTGTTAACTTCTTCAAGTACAATGTAATTCAATGGTGATGCCAGTTTCTTACTTAGGTCACCTTCTTCATTGTTCATGTCACCAAAAGTGATGGCTCCGGTAGGACATGCTGTCTGACACGCAGTCTTAACATCTGCATCTCTGAGCAATCTTTCTTCCGTCTTGGCTCTCAGCTTACCTTCCTGGATACGCTGTACACAGAAACTGCACTTTTCAATAACCCCACGCGACCTTACAGTTACATCCGGATTGAGGACCATTCTGGTCAGATTGTCTGCGCCATACGGAATGGTATCATCTTGGGATTTCAAACCAAGGTCAGCTTCATTGATCGGCCACAAGTCAGCTGCATTATAGTCCAGCCAGTTGAAACGGCGCACTTTGTATGGGCAGTTATTGGCACAATATCTTGTACCAACGCAACGGTTATACGCCATCTGATTCAGACCTTCTGAACTATGGTTGGTAGCATTGACAGGGCACACGTTTTCACAAGGAGCATTGTTACAATGCTGGCACATCATTGGTTGATAGACAGCACTTGGGTTATCGACATCGCCATAGAAATAGCGGTCAATCCTCAACCATGCCATTTCGTGATGACGGCTCATCTCCCGCTTGCCTACAACCGGTACGTTATTCTCGGCCATACACGCCACGGTGCAGGCGCCACAACCAATACATGCGCTGAGATCAACGTGCATACCCCAGTGATGGCCTCTTGCATAGGTCTCATCATGTCCCGGATAAATCTGCTTGGTATTTAATTGCTGATGGTGGTGACGTTCATCCTGAAGGTCTTTTACAAACTCTTCAACATGATCAAGGTGACTCTTCCGGATGATCGTCCTGTTGACCAGTGAACCCTGGAATCCTTGTCTGACCAACCCGTAGGTCATATATACGGTAGCCGCTTCATCAGCATTGATGACTTCCTTTGATTGGCTATCCTCACCAGTAACACCCATCGTGTGGTGGTACTGCACACAGGAAAAATAATCTTCTTCCCCTTTCTTACCAGTAACCGTAACACCGCTTGCGTAATATTGAACTAGTCCATCGGCATCTGTTTTCATCCAGGGATTGACATTGACGCCCACACCTGCACCAGCACGTCCTGTTACTAAGCGACCATAACCTACCGCCAAAGCAAATGAATCAGGGGTCTGACCAAATTGCTTGATGACAGGTACTCTCAGCGTTTGATCACCTACCGTGACATCTGCGAGATCTCCATCTTCAAGGTTTTCATGGGCGATAAATTTTCTCGTTCCATCAAAGTAAACTGGCAGGGCGAGATAATTGCCCCATGCGCATCTTGTGACGGGATCAGGCATTTCCTGTAACCATGGATTGTTTGCATTCTGGCCTGCGCCGATAGCGACAGTTTCCATAAATGTGATTTCAGTACCGGAACCAGATTGCGTTAATTTTGCTGCAACCGACGCCAGGTTATCTGTATAGGAAGCTCCTGATGATGATGGTGTATAACTGTATACACCATCATGCAGTAAGTCATTCCATGAAGCAACTGATCCGGCAGTAACTGCCCATCTTGCTTTCAGGTATTCATAATATGGTTGGTCACTGCTGAATAGCGGATTTTCGCCGCCAATCCATTTCAGGAGACTGGCTTCACGTTGCCTTGTATCAAAGAGAGGCGCGATCGTTGGTTGTACCATACTGATATGCCCGCGAATGGCTTCAGCATCACCCCATGATTCGAGGAAATGATTTGTTGGCGCTATCGCGCGACATAATGAAGATGTTTCATCAATGTCCATAGAAGTACTGATGGTCAATCCAACTTTTGCAATGGCTTCACCAAATGCCGCTCCGAAAGGAAGTTCGTAAACCGGATTAGAACCATATACAATCAGGGCATCCACTTGGCCGCTATTCATTGCGGTCATCAGCGTATTGATTTTGCTTTCGTCCCCTTGTCTTTGCAGTGAATAATTTTCAAGATCAACTGTCTTTCCTTCGTTGCCAAGCAGATGATTGATGGCACAGACGAGGGATTGGTCTGCTATATTATTTGATCCGCATACGAGGAGACTTTCTCCCGGAGCTTTCAACAATTCATCTGCAGTCTTATCAATCGACTCTGTCAGCGCAGCATTCAATGCAGGTGCATTCACAGCTGAACCTCCTTTGGCAGCAGCAATCTTATTATACAATCTACCCAGGACTGCTCCAGTTTCACTCGGTTTTATTCGGATTCGGTTGTCTGCATTCGTACCTGTCAGCGACATGTAACTTTCAATCTGAATATGCCTTGACATTTTTGGCGCTTTCGGATCTGCAATCTTACGGCCTGCGGCATACTTGTGTGCGAATTGTACTGGTGAGATCCACGTACCGAGAAAATCGGCCTGGATGCCGACGATGACTTTTGCTTTGTCAAAATGATAGCCTGGCACCATTGCAACACCATACATCTGTTCATTGCCGCGAAGGATCGCTGCAGATGAAACCGGATCGTATACCGTGACAGTCGTATTTGGATATTTCGTCTGGAAATCTTTCACCACTTGCTTTTCAGTAGGGCTAAGCATTGAATGTGATAAGATAGCAATACGACTTTCTGGCTTCAGCGTTGTTGAAACCAGCTCATCAAGTTGTTTCCATGTTGTGGTCTCAAAATGTCCGCCGTCATTTTTTAATTGAGGACCTCTAAGGCGATTAGTATCGTACAGCCCGAGAACGGCAGCCTGAGCACGTGCGGAGGTACCTCCGCCATTGACAGGAGATAATTGGTTGCCTTCGACCTTGATCGGCCTGCCTTCCCTTGTTTTGACCAGGACGCTGCAATAATCGCCGCCCTGAACAAAAGTAGTGGCATAATAATTAGCGACACCAGGCACCAGATCATCTGGCTTGGTGACATAAGGGATAGCCCTTTTGAGCGGTATTTCACAGCTGGCGGCTATGGTAGCGGCACTCACACTGAAGCCGAGGTATTTGAGAAAATCACGTCGACCTGTGTTGGCTGATGCAAACGAAGCTCCTTGTGCAAGCATGGAAGCCACTGATGCATCCGGCATCTCCCGGGAGGCCTGATCAATAAATTTCTCATCGCGACCTAAGTCCTCTGATCCAATCCAAATATCACTGTATGATGTCTGATCTTTCATGATCTAAAATAAGTTCTGATGGTAGATGATTCCGTTTATCTGTCCGTTGAAAATCAATAGTGGCACTTCTGGCATTCCAATCCGCCGATATCTTCAACGGTCACTTTAGTTTTTTGTCCCTTGGCCAGGGCATCATGGTATTGCTTATAGGTGTTGTAATATTCGTTGCCGGTAAATTTCACCTCGGTTTCACGATGGCAATTAATACACCAGCCCATAGATAATGGTGCATACTGGTACATCAAATCCATTTCCTGCACTTTTCCATGACATTGGTTACAGTCAATTTTACCAATGTTGACATGCTGTGAATGGTTGAAATACACGTGGTCGGGAAGCATATGGATCCGGGTCCATTCAATAGGACCGGCAACAGACTCCTTCAATTCGTTGGTCAGGGAGGAAGAAATTTCTGTCCACTGTTCGTTAACTGTGCGCTCTCCTTTCTGATCAAGAGCGGTCAGTGAATTGTCTTTGAGGTAATTGTCCTCAATCCACTTGGAATAGATGGCTTTGATTTCATCATTACTCAGTTTGTCATAGTTCTCCACATATTTATCTGTAGAAGGGTCATAACCGATAGAGGCAAAGATTTTTGTTAATTCCTGGGTGCCATACAAGGTGCCTTTTTCAATTGCTTTATGGCAATTCATACAGGTGTTAGCTCCAGGTATGGAAGCGTGTTTGCTCCGACGGGCACTGTCGTGGCAATACTGACAATCAATACCCTGGATCCCTGAGTGGATAGCATGCGAAAATTTGATAGGTTGCTCCGGGGCATATCCTTGTTGACGACCAAAGGCAATTCCGTTATTAACCGTTGTGTAGCCACCGAGTACGACCAGTGCAAAAAACAGGAATCCAATGACCCCCTTACTTGTCAATGTCTGCAGGAGTGTTTTTTGAGGAGGAAGGGTGATACCGTCTTCCTGGGCAACCAGGAGACGCAGATTACTAATAACTCTTGCCAGTACAGCAACTACAACTGCCAGAATGAAGAAAAGAAAATAGTAGATGTATTTACTTGGCTTGGCAGGAGCGGCGGCTCCGCCACCTGGCTGAGCGGCTGCAACAGCAGGTACCTTTGTGAACTGGGCATCTATATATAACAGTGTTGAGGCAATGTCGTCATCTGTAAATGTCGGGAATGAGTTCATTACAGTCGGCTTAAACTGATTCCATAATTCGGTCGCCTTTGGGTGACCAGCGGCAATCATTGCCTGTGAATTACGAATCCAGTTGTAAAGGTCCTCCTTAGGATATGCGGCCCACCTTGCCTCAGCACCTCCAAGTGCAGGACCGGTGAGGTTATCCTTCATGTTCTTGTTATGGCAGGCAGCACATTGGTTCTGGAAAATTGTCTTTCCTGCTTCGACAGTGGGTGCCGCAGATGAGCTTCCTACAAAAAGAATAGAGCTAAGCGCAAACAGAATACAGTATTTCAATGAGTTATGATGCATAACAGTAGAAGTGGACTCTTATATAATAGCTGATATTGGTTGCAAAAATAGTTAGATACAAGATTTAACCTGACCGCATTAACCATATTTTGTTATTTAGACAACATCTAAACAGCTTGTGCAGAAAATCATACTGAAACCTTTGCTGAAATCGGCGGGTAAGGATGGTAATCGACAAGGCTGAAATCTTCGAAGCTAAATGAAAAAATATCTTTTATACTAGGGTTGATCTTCAATTCGGGTAGGGATCTCGGCTCCCTGGTGAGTTGTTCATTTACCTGCTCCATATGATCCAGGTAAATATGGACATCACCAAAGGTGTGTACAAAATCGCCAGGCTTCAGGTCACAAACCTGAGCCACCATCATTGTCAGCAACGCATAGGAGGCGATATTAAAGGGCACTCCCAGAAATACATCTGCTGATCGCTGGTAAAGCTGACAGCTCAATCGGCCATCAGCGACATAAAACTGAAAAAGGCAATGGCAAGGAGCCAACGCCATTTTACTTATTTCACCCACATTCCATGCAGAAACAATGATTCTGCGGCTATCTGGATTAGATTTAATTGCCTTCACGGCTTCACTGATCTGGTCTATTGTCTGGCCATCGGCACCGGTCCAACTGCGCCATTGATGACCATAGACGGGCCCGAGATTGCCTTCGGTGTCTGCCCATTCATTCCATATCCTCACGCCATTTTCCTGCAGGTATGCAATATTCGTATCCCCTTTCAGGAACCAGAGGAGTTCGTGGATGATGGATTTGAGATGAAGTTTTTTGGTAGTCATCAGGGGAAACCCTTCAGCCAGGTCAAAACGCATCTGATATCCGAAAGTGCTGATCGTCCCGGTACCGGTGCGATCATTCTTGCGAATGCCCTGGTCTAGAATATGGCGGAGGAGATCCTGGTAAGCCTTCAATTCAGTTGAATTTGACGGCTAAGGTAAAAAGATATATGAAAATAAATAATATTAGAAAAATTGATGTTTTCCAAGGCTACAATCTAAACTTCAACATGTAAGCTCCTTCCACAACCTCCTGCTCTACCAGAACCAGCCCTGCCGAGGTGAATTCTCTGAGAATGTGCTTATACGTAGTTGCCTTATTGCACTGCTGATGGTCATTATCTGCTAAATCCCTGGTGCCTTCCTTGAGTAAAACATACCCACCTTCCTTAAGATGCAGTGCTATATCCCGGAGGATGGCCTGCGGGTTTCGAAGATGATGGTATACTTCACGAAAATAAATTGTTGCTGGGTCAGTGTATCCCCGATGCTAAAAGGGGATTGTGAGACAACCTTATGCGGATGTAATGACATCCAGGCATACATACCTACAAGAAATAAGATCCTGGAGCTTAGCTGGATAATCATGTCGGCAAACTACGGCGCAGTTTCCAGGAAAAAGGCTTTTAATACCCACCACCTGTGAATCTTATCCTAATTAATTTCTTGACGGAAAAATGATTCTGGCGAGGACAAGAATGACAAATGCACCAATGGCCCCGGTGAATACTGACCCCCAAAATCCACCGCCAAAGCTATCGCCCAGCCTGTCAAGAAGCCACGTCCCGACAAAACTTCCGAGAATACCTATGACGATATTGCCAATCAAACCAAAACCGCTACCGCGTATAACCAGACTACCCAGCCAACCGGCCAGAGCACCAATGATTAGGGTGATGAGAATGCTCATCATTTATATTTACCCGCCAGTACGGCCCTCTTTTGTTTCGTCTTTTCCGCACAATTCCAGCACTAAACCGGAAGCAATGATTTCAACTGCTAATACACTATCATCCGTAATACTATCCGGGTAGCCTCTGAATCCATGCAGTATGTATATATACACTACGGATGCAACATAACAACTCAGGGCTAATGCAGCAAGTATAAGCATATAGACCGTCAGACTGAAGAAAAGACTGTTCCAGAATCTATTTCCGAAACTCCCGGGTTTACCTCCAACATTAGGTCGCCATATTGCAGCATGGTTATAAATGATCGATAATGCCATTGAAAATACTGCAGTCCAAATACATTTGCCTACGAAATCTGTAAAATAATTGCCGCTGGGTGAGATTAATCCATACCATGCATAATCAATGACCATAATGGTCAACCAAACGAAAAATGCAGACCACAAACGGTGAATTCCGAAATTTGTTATCGGTTTTACAACAGAGGGAAGAGCCATAACTTAGAATTTAGGGTTATGAGATAAAAACAGATTGACGTGACGGAAAACTCCGACACGGATGATTCAAATAATAATGGTGGGAACTCAGCGTGTTATACTTAACCAAATATAAGAATTTGATACAATCCTACCTAAAAAATAAAGATTAATTTCATCCTTTGATTTCTTAGTATATCAAGGTAACGCCATCATGCCGGCCTTTCTACCTGTGCCATCGGCAATATTTTTACGCTACTTCGCAGATAGCTTAATGCGTATCTTGAACTTCATTATTGCAAAAATTACCCATCAGAGGGAATATAAATGGACAATCATGTAGAGAAAAGGAGACTGGCCGCCGTAATGTTTGCGGACATTGAAGGGTACACAGCTTTGTTTCAGAAAGATGAAAGCACCGCGTTTGATGTATTGGGACAACATCGAAAGGATCTGAAAGAGACGGCCGAAAAACATAAAGGGCATATTGTCAAATATTATGGTGATGGCAGCCTGACCCTTTTCAACAGCGTCATTGAAGCAACAAAATGCGCTGTGGACCTTCAGCAGGCCTCGACCCAGCACCAAATCTCCCTGCGCATCGGTCTGCACATGGGTGAAATGATTGAAAAAGACAAAGATGTCTATGGTGATGCGGTGAATGTAGCTTCAAGGATCCAGGCTATTGGAATACCGGGCTCCATCCTGGTATCCAAAACGGTGGAAGATGAACTGAAAAATCATCCAAATCTTACTTTAAAAACCCTGGGCTATGTGAAGCTCAAAAATGTTAAAAATGCGGTTGAAGTATTTGCAATCACCAATTCCGGGCTGACCGTTCCGCATTCATTGCCGGGTGCTGTAAAAATTAATATTAAACGTTTCGCCTTTGTGGTCATTCCGCTAATCATCCTTGCGTTAGCGGCATTATTTCTGAAGAATAAAATAATATCCAGTTTCACGCGTATCGGGGACGAATGCATCATTATTCCTCCGTTTATCTCGCATGTTCCAAACAAAGAATTGGATTTTTTTTCCACGCTCGCTTCCTCTGAACTGATTAAAGCCATGAGTGAATCAGCCAAAGCCAATATCATCCCATATACTACAATGCTGCTGTATACCAATTCAAACATCGGGTCTTTTATCAATAACCCTGCGTTGGCTAAACGACTGGGAGCTGACATTGAAGTCAGAGGTGAGTATACCCTTGAGGGAGATCACTTGGATACACTCCGCATATCTCTCAGCATTCTGGACCTGAAGAACGACAGGCTGCTTCAGACACCGATCCCCTATATAAAGTGCGCGGCTGCTGATAAGCGGGAATGCCTGGAAGAGGCAAAGAACCAATTAGTTGGGTATTGGAAAAGCAAAAGAGATTACCTTTTTCAAATTACGACGGACTCAGCTTACATCAACTATCATATTGCGCAAAATATGTGGGCCGAACCGGAAAAGAAGGATGAGGTCAAATCCTATCTGTTAAAGGCCATCCAGCATGATCCTAAATTCCTGGATGCGTGGTTCCTGCTCCTGGATCTATTCCAGAATGAAAAGGAATATCGCAGTGGCATGGATACGTTAAAAGTAATGGAAAGCCGATTTACAGATCTGGATCAACGACAACAGGGCTACCTCAGATATTATAAATCAGATTTTGAAGGAAATAATGTCCAGGCCTTCGCCTCCTTCCTGAAGGAATACAGACAAAATAAAAATGATTTATTCGTCAATACCACGGGCATGGCCATGGCGCTTGAATACCTTAATGACCCTCTGGTCACATTACAGATTTACAATCAAATAGACCCAGGTCATCTTGACCTGAGTTCCTGCATCTATTGTTACACCCGGTTCAGCCTTGCCATGAAGGCCTATCTGGAAATTTCCAACATGGAAAAAGCAGGCCAACTGGCGAAACAAACAAGGCCTTTTGCCACTAAAACGAGTCACTTTATCAGCCTGCTCAAATATTACGTGGCTACCAATGACACTTTATCTATCAATGATGTGATACGGATGGCTGCCAGGAAAAGCGATGAACCTGATGAAGCAGAATACCTGTATTTCATCTCTGCAAGGATGGCCGCCCTAAAGGGATATCCGGACCTTAGGAACCAATATGCTTCGAAAGCGATCCAATTATATACTAAACGACCCAACCTTAACCTTGCAAGATGCTATTTACTCCAGGGCAACCTCAAGGAGGCAAAGCGCCTCTTTATAGAAAACCTCATGGACGAGCATACAGATCGCAACACTTTTGCCTATTTAGGCATTATATATGCGCGGGAGGGGGACAAGAAATCAGCCGAACAAATGATTGAAAAACTAAATAAAATCAGGAAAGATTATGATTTTGGTTATACACCATATGTCCAGGGAAGAATAAAAGCCCATCTTGGTGAAATTGAAGCTGCCGTGAATTATTTTAAAATCGCTTTAGAAGAGGGGATCCGGTTTTTACCTACGACAACCTTTCTCAATGATCCTGACATGATCATTATGAATTCAAACAAAGCTTACCTGTCCCTCCTGGCAAGCAACCGGCTAAATACGATTGAGTAGCAGCCCGATCAATTCAAAACAATACCAATGACGTATTCCAGCCTTTCGGCTACTATAAGTGATTTACCTAAGGATCAGTTACTACGTATTTCCACCGAGGTTGACCCTTACCTGGAAATCGGGGAGATCCATCGTCGTGTCTTTCATGCTGGTGGCCCTGCCTTATTGTTTGAGAGAATAAAAGGAAGCCCGTTTGCCTCACTTTCCAATCTGTATGGAACCAAGGAACGCACCAGCTATTTGTTCCGTCACCAATTGGAGCAGGTACAGCGCCTCATCCAGCTGAAAGCGGATCCTTCTGATCTGTTGCGGCATCCCGGGCGGTATCTGAAGACACCCTTTACCGCCTTGCATGGCTTGCCTTTGAAAGCGAAATGGAATAAGCCTGTATTATTCGGAACCACTACCCTTGATAAATTGCCACAAATAGTAAGCTGGCCGAAGGATGGTGGAGCTTTTATTACGCTTCCCCAGGTCATGAGCCTGCCACCTGGAGACAAGCGTATCATGAATTCCAATATCGGGATGTACCGCATCCAGATCAGTGGCAATGAATATGTGCCTAACCTCGAAGCAGGTATGCACTACCAACTCCATCGTGGGATCGGCGTGCATCACACGATCTATAATCAGACCAGGGATGAATTTAAAGTCACCATTTTTGTTGGCGGACCACCCTCGCATGCTTTCGCTGCGATCATGCCATTGCCGGAAGGCCTGAGTGAAGTCACTTTTGCAGGATTGCTTGCGGGCCGTAGATTCAGGTATTTCTTTAAGGACGGGTATGTGCTTTCAGCAGATGCGGATTTTTGCATAACAGGAACGGTGCGACTTGACGGCATGAAACCTGAAGGGCCATTTGGCGACCATCTTGGATATTACAGCCTGCAGCATGACTTTCCGGTATTAGAAATCAAAAATGTCTACCATCGGAAAAATCCAATCTGGCACTTTACGGTTGTCGGCCGTCCACCACAGGAAGACAGTAATTTCGGATGGCTGATTCATCAATTAGTGGAACCTCTTGCTCCAAAAGAATTTCCAGGTCTTAAGGAAGTACATGCGATAGATGCAGCAGGTGTGCATCCTTTACTTTTGGCTATAGCCCATGAGCGCTATATGCCGTTCCGACCGCCAGTGCCTGAAGAAATTCTTACAGTTGCCAATCACCTGTTAGGTAAAGGACAGACGTCACTTGCGAAATATCTTTGGATCAGTTGTCACGAAGATGCCCCTCAACTATCCACGCATGATATTCCCGGATTTTTTCAACACGTCCTCAGCAGGATTGATCTGAGCCGCGATTTACATTTTCAGACGCGAACTACAATAGATACCCTTGATTATAGCGGGGATGGCTGGAACGCAGGTTCCAAACTTGTCATTGCCGCACGTGGTCCGGTCATCAGAAAGCTGGGAAGTGAATTGCCTCAAAATATTACGCTGCCTTCAACATGCAATCGCATAGATCTGATCATGCCTGGTATAGTCGCGGTTACTTTCAAACGTTTCACTGACTATGAAACTGCGAAAAACGAACTTACTGAACTCACCCAATTCCTTTCAACACACAATCTCGAACCATGGCCATTGTGGGTTCTCACAGAAGATAGTCAATGGTTGAGTCGTGAACTGAATAATTTTCTCTGGGCCACCTTCACCCGATCGCAACCAGCAAAAGATGTGTATGGTGTCGGTGCCACTTTCATTGACAAGCATTGGAGTTGTAATGCTCCTCTCATCATCGATGCACGCGTAAAACCACATCATGCTCCTGAGTTGGAACCAGATCCCGAAGTCAGTAAAAAGGTGGATCAGATGTTTGCTAAAGGAGGCATGCTCCATGGGAAAATCAAAGGACTGTAAAAGGTGTAAGAGCGTGAGAGCGTGAGAGAGTGAGAGAGTGAGAGAGTGAGAGAGT
>JANNSS010000277.1:0-3835 GCA_031402955.1 Saprospiraceae bacterium | reverse complement strand
GGGGTTCAAAATTTTGAACCCCTACATTTTTACAGGCAACCTCCTTTTTAGAAAGCTATTTGTTATTGCAGTGGCCTATCCGAAGCACTCATATCTCTCACACAAACATATTTTCCATCCCGCTTTTCAAATAAGCTCATATAGTTTCCTGAATTGATTGGCGTGCTGGTCGAATCTACGACTGTATAGTAACCGACCTCCAGTACCTGATTTGCATCACCGGATACAAAGACTTCGTTGGTCTTGAAGGATATTTTATTGGTATTGTTGACCATGTCGGATTTCAGAAAATCAACAATAGCCGTTTTACCCACGATGGCCGGTGTATTCTGGAAGAAGGTGATCGCATCATCTGCATAATATCCGATGTCCCTTACTTCTCCAGTATTGTACAAGGAAGCAAATTCATCTTCCTTAGCCTGGATTTCCTTTTTAATCTGCTCTTTGTCAATCAACACGGGTGGCGCTTCTGTCTTGCCCGCGCAGGCCATCAGGAAGGACATCATGCAAAAGAATCCTGTAGATTTTATCACTATGTATTTCATGTTTATACTCTTTTTTACTGCTTTATAAATTGATAGCCTAAAGGTATTAATAAGCATTCATATACGAGGTGTATCTGCCGTTGCAGGAGCGCCGCACTGAGCGGAGTCGATGTGTTTGCTCCTGCAACGGCATTCCGATATTTGATTTCTTTCGTCAGGGGCGTATTGCATCCGCCCCTTGACGAAAGAAATCCCATCGACGGGGCGGTTGCAAAACGCCCCCGACGATGGCTAAAAAGGATACCCTATCGCAATATTAAGCGCCGGTCTCCAGAAATTAAAACCACCCGCCCATCGCTCTCCATCCGGCAGATAGGGTGTACGGAGGGTATACGCAAAGTCAAGACGCAAGACTATAAAATTAAAATCCCATCGCAAGCCCCATCCGGAACTGATCGCGATCTCATCCAGGAATGAATCGAACCTGAAGTTGGCATCAGGACGTGAAGGGTCTTCATTGAAGAGCCAGACATTTCCGGCATCAATAAACAAAGCGCCTTTGAGGCTGCCGGATAGCTGGAACCTGTATTCCAGATTGCCTTCCAAACGGATATCCCCCGTCAGATCATTGTACCCCTCCGGCGGGACTTCACTGCCCGGACCTAAAGCCCTTGCCACAAAGGAGCGAAGACTATTGGTACCCCCAACATAAAACTGTTTGATATACGGAAGGACTTCTGAATTGCCTGTAGGTATGCCAACCCCTGCACTAAAACGCGTGACCAGACTGGCCTCCTGATTGAAGACAAAGCTATAACGCAAATCTACCCGTGTACGGATGTATTGTGAAAATGGCACACCCAAAAAAGTATATCTGCCCAGCGAATCCTTCATTGCATTTGTGGCGGCATAAATACCGTTCAGCGCATTGCCCGCCGCATCAATTCCGCCTCTGAAATAAAAATCATTTCGTCGCCCACTGGCAGGATTGTACGTATATTCATATCCGACCCCTAGAATAAATTGCTCATCAAAACTTCGCTGCACACCTGGATTCTCTTCGAGGTAATCTATAAACTCCTGCGATTTAGAATCTTCCGGCAATTTTGTAAAAGTGGCCTCAAGTATATTGAGGGAATGTTGCATCCGATCCGTCTTGCTCCACCGATATCCAAAGTTGCCGTAGATGGAATTTAACCTGTACAGATCAAGCCTGTTGAAGAGATTGTATCCCGCAGCGATGTTGGTCTGCGGCAGGTTTTTCCTGGTGCCTTTAAAAAGAGCCTTCGGAAAGAAACCAGGCATCAGGTAGTTGATATCCACCCCCAGCTGATACGCTGGATTGAAATCACCTTCGATGATCTGCATTTCAAACGAACCACGCAGGTTTATTTTCAGCAACTCCGCTCCTCTGTTGGCATTGCGGTCTGTATAACTGAATATCACTCCCGGTCCAAAATAATTAGTGGACCGGAATACAGTATTAAAGTCAGCGGTGTAGGCAAATCGTTTTCGCTGCGACAGGTACACCATCACGTCCACCTGATCGCTCTCCGCCACCGGTAAAAACTTGAGATTGGCGTTTCTGAAAATAGTCAATTCATTGAGATACCTGATCGTGTGCAACGCATTAGAGCGCGCATAGAGATCGCCCGGCTTGAGAAAGATGCCTTGCCTCAGTGCTTCAAATCGAAGGGTGTTGGTTTGTGAAATCAGATAATAACTATCCTGTTGAATGGTATCGGTCAGGTTAGCATCCAATCCATTGTCATCATGGATAAAGACATTTCGGATCGTATATGCCTTTTTCGATTCCGGTGGTGTTTCCGGTTTGATCGTAATCTCGGTATTGAGCTGATGATGACCGGAGACAGAGTCGGCCTTGACGAGGATAAAATCAGGACTGAAATAAATATATCCCTGCTCTTTTAGCTCCTTATCAATTCGGATGCGCTCATTCTTGACGGCCTCCAGTGAGTAGATTTCATCCCTCTTGAGTAATGACGTCCCTTGCAGGTCACTTATCTTTTGCGTTAATTCATTTTGCGGTTTCGGAAAATTGACGTCAGCTATCCGGTAAGGCTCATGGATGGAAATGGTGTATTTAAATTTTGCCTTTCGAAGCCCTGCGTATATCGTATCCGTATCAACGATATTGTTGAAATACCCTGCATGAAAGAGTCTGTCATGAATGGCTGCAGAGATCTGCACCGGATTGGTTTGCGAAAGCAACACTGGCGGAGAAATCTTATTCTTCCAGAATTTCTTAACCTTAGCCGAATCCGAAAGCATATTGTAGCGTGCCAAGGCAGGCCGCATCCATAGGGTTTTATTATTGGGTGCTGGTTTCAATACACTATGGACCACCGGAGATAATTCTCTGTTGACCTCACTCTTTTCTTCAAATTTAATCTCATTACCGGTAAACAACGGATCAGCCGACGTGACATACCTCATCCCCGTGCATCCCACCAACGCCAGGAGGCCACCCAATACCAGGAGATATGCAGTTGATCTGATCACTTTTCCTTTCGCTTTCTTTTTTCGCCTTTATTGAATTCCCGGATGAAGATTAAGGAAATACCCGTATTCCGGATTTCCTGGTAGACGATATCATACGTTTCATTGTTAAACAACTTTATCACTTTATCACTGTTGCCGGTGAGGTCATAAATGATGGCCACATCCCCTCTGTAATTATCACCGGTATTACCACCGGATTGATCCGAATTGATATCAAAATCACCACCGATCTCAAATGACAATCGCTCATTTAGGATGCTCTTGGATACTTTGAAATCCAATGTTGTCTTTGTCTTCCCACCTGGCGAAGAGTAATCGCTGTAGGATTGAAGTCCTACATCTATATTCACTCCCTTGATATACTGACCGGCAAAACGATTGAGCTGGCCGGCCAGCAAACTATTGACACTATTGGTCAGCGCAGTGGTAGCGATCAGCCCCTGGTCGACGTCAGCACCGCTGGTCTCCGGCAGGAAACCACCCAGCACCAGGAGTCCAAACACCTGCTTATTGAGTTCAGACTGGTACTCAGGTAGCTTCATGCGATCCAGCTTGCTTGCCAATACAGGGTAACTAGCCCGATCTTCCTGGGAAAGATCTAATGAAAAAGAAACGACAGGCTTCTCGATAGTGCCATCGATATGGATACCAACTATATAATCGAGCGAACGCTTATAAATGGTTTGTTCATTTTCAGCCACTTCATTGGCGATCAGGCCGATGGAATTTGAAGCTACTCTGTTCTCAGCAGTGATGTTCAGATCTCCATTCATAGGATTTCCCCGCCAGATGATGGAGGATCCTTTCGTTAATTCAAAATTACGCTT
>JANNSS010000276.1:0-17935 GCA_031402955.1 Saprospiraceae bacterium | reverse complement strand
ACTGTTGACCATCGACCAGACACCGCCTGGGTGAGAACGATATTTGGCATTTTCAATTTCAGCGCCCATCCATTTACCTTTGCCATACTGACCTAATAATGAAATCAAAAAAGTATCCCCGTTCGTTACCTTGTTTTTTTCAGGAGGAAATTCTTTGAGCACATTGCGGAAGCATAGCGTGAGGGTCATCGGGACGCGTCGTCCGAGGATTAAGTCTTCCGGGCTTGCATCTTTTTTATGACGCCGAGGGATGGGTGTCTGCTGAAGGATGATACCGTGCTGATCCACCACATCCATATCATGATAGGTCATGACATAATCATCATGCGCCTCGAGGAAGTCAACCTGCTTTTGAAGCTGGAGCGGGTCCGTCCAATAATCATCACCTTCACAGATGGCTATATACCTGCCGCGACAGCGCGGGTAATTATAGCGGGAGGGAAGTCCACGAATGCCTTTAGAGTATTGATTTTCTTTCTGGAATATGGGAAATATGATATCGGGATATTTAGCTACATATTCTTCGATGATCTCTCGGGTACCATCCGTGGAGGCATCATCATGGATGACTATTTCAAAAGGGAAGTTTGTTTGCTGGCTGAGAATGGGATCCAGGCATTGCCTGATGTAGGCTGCATGGTTGTACGTCGTGCAGGATACGGACACGAGCGGGAGACCACCTGCGCCATCCTTTAGATCGACCATTTTTCATTTACTTTTTCCACTTTGCAAGGATTGCCATACGCGATGCTATTGGGAGGTATATCACGCACCACGACGCTGCCGGCGCCGATGTAACAATTGTCCCCGATCGTAATCTGGTGCATCACGACCGTACCCGATCCCAAAATACATCCACGCCCGACCTTGACACCTCCTGACAGTACTACACCCGGATTGATGTCCGTAAAATCACCAATCACATTATGATGGCCTATTAAACAGCCTCGTTTAATGGTCACCCCAAAACCAATGCGGCTCTGCGCACTAATGATTACCCCTGGTTCGATGAGAATGCCATGATCCATGTCCAGGCTGGGGGATACATAGGCCGTAGGATGAATGACATTAGCAAAGCATGTTTTGTCTAATCCCGATGAAGCACGGAAAGAATCAAAAACCGGGGACTTGTTGTACGGCATGGAAACGCCAAAGATCACCGGCTTCGTTCGATCCGGCAATGTACCAAAGGGCATGATGGTAAATGAAATATCCTTTGTCGCAATCGTAGGTCCGAAATCAAGCGGAAGGTTGTAATACAGATCCATGTGGTCGGCGATACCCGCATCGGCCAGTACTTCCGAGATGGTACAAATAAATTCCTTGCTGATGCCCAGTACCTGTATTGATTTCATTGTTCCTTTTTTTAGATTCACAACTCACAATTCACAACTCACATTAAAGTCTCGCGCAACGCCGCAAAGTTCAAATTTTCCTATGCTCACCACTCACCACTCACGTTTTAACTCACAACTCACAATTCATATTAAAGTCTCGCGCAACGCCGCCACGCCGCAACGCTTAGATTTTCCTTTACTCACGACTCACGTTTCACGACTCACGTTTTAACTCACCACTCACATTAAAGTCTCGCGCGACGCCGCAAAGCCGCAACGCTTAGATTTCCCTAAGCCCACGACTCACTACTTACATAAAAAATATCGCGCAGAGCCGCAAAGCCGCAAAGTTTAAATTTTCCTATGCTCACGCCTCACGCCTCACGATTCACGTTTTAACTCACATCACACAATTCACATTAAAGTCTCGCGCAACGCCGCCACGCCGCAACGCTTAGATTTTCCTTTACTCACGACTCACGTTTCACGACTCACGTTTTAACTCACCACTCACATTAAAGTCTCGCACAACTTCGCAAATCTTGGATTCCGATTCACTGCTAACTTCTCACTGCTAACTTCTCACTATTATACTTATGCCTTTCATCGCCTGCACTCCCATCCTCGGTGTTAACAATTCTGCTTTATTCACTGTCTCATTCCGCAACCAGGCAACAATGGCTTTAGGTAGATGGATACCCGCAGCATGGCTGAAAGGATATCCTCCTCCAAAACGCGGGTTAAACTCCAGGACATAGGCCTTTTCACCATCCCAAAATACATCCGCATCCATATTAGCCGGATGCCTTGTGATCTCTGCAATATCCGCGCCTAATTTCTCGAGCGGTATATTTTTGATTGTGACAGCATTGTCCGTTTCCCCGGAACGCATACTTAATTTTTGCTTTACCACGGTCACCTGATGCCGGCCGGCAAGATCATTGATGATATCCAAACCATATTCCTGGCCGGGGCAACCACCCTGAATGATCACGGAGGCGGAGTCTTCTTTCGCCATGCCATAGCGGCCAAAAGAACCGGAGATGATTTGCCTTGTTTTTTCGAAATAAAAAAGAAGATCTTTTTCATTTTCTGCTTTAAACACAGCGATGGATCCCATCCCCCATCTTGGCTTCACATATACCGGGTAATGGAGATCACCACGTTGAATGGATTCCAGCGCTTGATGCAGATCTGTAAAGAGCGGTGTCACGGGGAGTTGATGCTCCACCAGGAACTGGTGTGTATTCAATTTATCTAACGCCATGTCAGCGACCCACGGATCTGCAATGATCACACTAATGCCAAGAGCGGCAAACTTGTCTTTTATTTGAGCCAAAATAGACAAATCAACATCCATGCAGGAAAGCACGGCACGTATATCATGTGTTGTACAATAGTTTTCAAGGAATGCGACATATTGCGGGTCGCTCGCAAACGGCGAAAGCACAGGTACATCAGCATGCCAATAGGCTGACGTATCGGAATCCGTGTTGAACACATGCACTTTCCCTCCGTGAGGGTGTACCGCATCTTTGAAATAGTCGACAAGATAATTTCGTCTCCCTGCACATGTGATCAGTACATTCATAAGCTGGCGGATTTCAATTTTTGCGTTGTAAACAGTTTCTCAAAGAAAGCAGGATATATCAGGGAAATAGACAAAATCAATGCCAGTTGCATAAAGCCCAGTACACCGGTGAGGTATAGAAAGAAATGCATCATCATGAGCAATATGAAGATGGCCAGGTGACATCGACGAGTAAAGAATATCATGATGCAGAAAAATTCAATGCCTATCGAAGCCATTGAAAGTGCGATGAAGATCCATTGATTTTGGGTGTAGTCAAAAAAGGGGTGTTTGAAAATATAAAAATCCAGGCTGTACAGAAACCGATGATACATCATCTCCTGGCTGGTTCCCCCATCCAGCCATTGCCATCCCTTATAGATCGGCAGTATCTTGGCCAGGCCAGCCGCCACATAGATATAGGCCAGCCAGGCCGCTATCATTTCTATCGGCCATCTGTACACTTTGGATGAAGCATCATGTAATGGTTTTAGGAGGCCAAACAATTTGTCCAGTGATAAGGCATCGCTGCTTTTTGTAAAATTCAATACCAATAGCGGGAACCAGATATAGAGCCATGGGTGAGGTGAATTGTGCCTGGAGAAATAAAAGCTGAAGAGCAACATAAAACTGATAAAAAGGAAAGGCAGAATGTACCGGGTGAATAAACCTAATACTAAAAAAACACCCAGGATCTGTGTGACCGGTTGCAGATATGGGACAGCGATCGCTTCCACCCATTGATTGAGCCATGCGGGAAAAATATTCTTCGTGTTGGAGATATCCGGCACCTGTAGTACATATTGAAAAATTTTGCCGCTGGAAGAGTACATGATCTGGAGACCCAGTAAGATCCTGAACACAGCTAGTTGATGCACAGAGCCTGGTTGTTGCATTCTGACCAATATATTCTCATCCCTGATATTAAAGCCCATCACACTTTTCCAATTGATAGGTGGGAATATAGATGGGTCCGTAGCACAAGTCCGCCGTTTTATTGATAGTGATGGCATGACAGATATCGGGATCAAAAGTCACCTCATGCGTTTCAAAGTTGTATGAATGTACACCAACCCAAAGCGTATCAATGCCTCTTTCCTTCATCGCATCACTCAAATATTCAAAATTCTCTTTCTCTCCTTTATGGAAATACGTAGTGGCATAAGCGATATCATTCGAGTAGCCCCAGCCGAAATGTTCTGCAAGTAAAAATGAAGACTCTTTGCGTAGTTCCAATATTTTATATCCGTCTGGCCGCAGGTAATAATATTTAACCTCATTTACTATTTTATCCCTACTCTTATATTCTTTCGGCCAGCGATACATCCCTACATCATAAAAGGGATAGCGTTGCTTTCCAAAACCTATCGCCATGAAATTGCCAAGTAACACGATGACGATGACATACTTCGCCACTCGGGGGATCGATAATGATTTAAAAGTATATACGCAGTAATAGAAGATCCCTCGCTGACGTAAGTAATCGCGAATGGACATGACGATCCACAAGACAATCACGGGTATCGAGATCAGCACAAATATTTTAAACAGGAAGATGGTTTGGATATAATGAAACAGATGATCAGTCTGAAGGATCGTCATGAACAATGAAAGGGCAACAAAAGCAAAGGCTATTTCTTTAATCCATCTCATTGGTTTGCTTTTTTTTAATTGATACAGGAGATGATTATCTCCTGTTCGGACGGAGATAAATCTGTATACAAAGGCAAACATAAAATCCTTGCGGCAGTGCTTTCGGATATGTCCATAGCCCCGGCCTGCAGATAGGGAAGTGTATTGAGGGAAGGATAAAAATATCTTCTCGGGAAAATATCCAGGGCATTCATGCGCCGCTGTGCCTCTAATAACAGCGCTTCTGTTTGGAAGATAACCGGATAGTATGCGTAATTCCACGTAGTATGTTCCCGAATTTTCAACTTCTGCAATTTGGTAAAATCCAGATGCTGATTATAAAAGTCGATGACCTGTTTACGTGCAGCAAATATTTCCGGCATGTATGGAAAGAGAGCCAATCCTAGCGCTGCCTGTAATTCAGAAATTTTACCGTTGATGCCCAGACCGTGAAATGCAAGTTCGCCATTGTGCCCAAAAGCGTGCGAATAGAACATCTTGTGGAATAAGGCATCGTCTTTACAAAATAAAGCACCCCCTTCTCCGGTATGAAATAATTTAGTCGCATGAAAACTGCACGTACTGACATCACCATATTCAAAAAGAGAATTTCCCTTATATCGAACACCAAAGGCATGAGCTCCGTCATAGATCACGGCGAGTTGATGCTTTCGGGCAATCGTTTCTATAACTTCCACCGCACATGGATTTCCAAAAACATGGGTAGCGAGAATCCCGGTTGTTTTAGGTGTGATGGCTGCTTCTATTTTCGTCTCATCAATCGTTAAGTATTCTGGATGGATATCCACAAACACCGGTGTGCAGTTTTCCCAAATGATCGCGGCTGTGGAAGCTACATAACTAAATGGCGTGGTAATGATTTCTCCTCCATGCCCCAATAGCTTCAGCGCGATCTGCAACGGGATCGTTCCATTATTGGTCACCAGGATATTTTTGACAGACAAATATTCCCTTAGCTTTTCTTCCAGCTCCAGCACGAGTTCTCCCCGATTGGTCATCCATCGTTTATCCCAAGCCCGCTTCAATACAGATTGATATTCTTCAATTGGAGGGAGAAATGTTTTAGTTACCGGAATCATGAGCGTTCAGATGGATGAGTGATAAGTTCCCAGACAGGATTCAATTGTATTGGTGACCAGCCATGTTGCTTGCTTTCGACCAGGAAATATACAGCCGACTGATAACGAAAGATCATATTCCGTTGCCCGTTTTGGTATTCATTCAATCCGATCGTGATGGAATATTGACCCTGGGAAAAAGGAATATTCGGAATGACTGCCTTGAATCTGACAGGCCCCACAATCTCCGTTGTCTGGATATGATCGAAAAAATTAAATACTTCAGCAAAATTACGTTGCTCCTGGTCATAAAAGGCCAGATGCATTTTTGGTTGATATACAGGCTGGTGACAAATAACATCCACCGTAAGGATTAAATCCTTTCCATGATGGACGGTTACTAAACCCTTTTCGTTGGAACTATGCCCTTCCGATTCCAGCACTATATTTTTTATTTCTACTTTATCCGTTCCCTGAAAACTACCTGACTCCTGTCTGAAGCCTCCATAGTACTGTGTGATGCCCGCACCTACATCATCAGATTGATACGTCGTTTTATCTTCTTTCATCAGGCAAATGCGACTGCACATGCGGCTCACCATAGGCATGTTATGCGAGACAAAAATCATAGCGGTCTTCGTACGCAGCTCATCCATCTTATTCAGGCATTTGAGTACAAAGCCCATATCCCCGACGGCTAATACTTCGTCGATCAGCAATACATCGGGTTCCATTTGCGCGGCGACTGCAAAACCCAAACGCACTTTCATGCCTGAACTATAATTCTGTACAGGGGAGTCGATGAATTCACCGATCTCCGCAAAGTCAAGGATGGCTTTGAATTTTTGATCAATTTCTTTTTTGCTGAATCCCAGGAGTTGTCCATTGACATAGACATTTTCACGGCCGGATAAAAGTGGATTGAATCCGGCACTCAATTCAATCAGCGCTCCAATTTTTCCACGCATCGTGATCGTCCCTTCATCCGGACGAATCAATCCATTCAACATTTTCAACAACGTACTTTTGCCGGCACCATTCCGGCCGATCAATCCAAGACATTCTCCCCGTCGCAGACTAAAACTAACATCCTTGACGCTCCAGAATTCTCCATCCCGCAGCACTGAACGATCCTGATTTGATCCAAATACAGCACTGCCCAAATCTTTCAGACCATACCACATGCCTTTATTCAAGCTCCGGCTGAATTTTTTGGAAACATGTTTGACGTCAACTAATATCTCATCCTTGCTCATCATCATGTCCCCATTCGTTCAATTAATATTTCCATCGCGATGCGCTGCAGGATGAATCCAGCCACCAGGATGATGATCGTGACCAGGCCAATGCCACCAAGTGTCATCAGCCCTGTCGAACTCTGCAATCCGAGAAGCCAATCGCGCGCACTTACGAGTACAGGACTCACCGGATTCAATGCCAAAACTTTGAAGCCACCGTTCAATTCTGTAGTGGCATACACGACCGGTGTAGCATACATGGCGATTTGTAAAAAAGCCGGTAAGGCAAACTGAATGTCTTTATATAAAATAGCAAAAGGCAAGAGTAAAAGACCAAAACACATCCCGAGCATGATGAGCACCAGGACTGCGGGAATGAATAAAAAGGTGTATCCCGTTATCGGGATTTGGAAGATTATGATTTCAGCGGCAATGATCACCAACGAAATGAGGGAAGTGAATATGATCTCATAAAAAGCGGTGATCATCAATGCTTCGCGGGGAAAATTCACTTTCACCAAAATCGGTGCATTGGCCTGGATCGATTGTATGGGCATGGTCACCGCATTGGAAAAAACAGACCAGAGCATCGTACCTGTGATGACAAATAAAGCATAACTGCTGCCGGTGTGCTGGAGGGAGACAATATTTTTTTGATTCAGGAAGATCCAAATGCCTGCTGTGGCTAATGGAGGGATGAGTGCCCAAACGATCCCTAACAAACTTTGACGATAGCGGGCCCGGATATTGCGTTGAGCAAAGCGAAAGCCAAGTGCATGTGCCACCGGAAACTCCTTTCCGATTGCTTTCAATGTCCTCCAAAGATTTGATTTGCTGTTAGCGGAATATACCTGGGTTTGCATACGTAGGGTTATATGCTTTCACTCTTTATGAAATGACGGTTTTGATTAGAGATCACTGCGGGAAGATAGCGGTATAATTTGAGGATCGAAAGAAAAGCTTTTCCTGCGCTGACGGTCAATGGGATATTGCGGTCAAATAAAAAGGCAACCCCCATTTCAAGGATATACATCCGGGTCCATCGATCACTTTTATCTATTGCCCCGTGGAGATAATTGAACATGCGTTGAAATTCGGACGTATCAAAATGGGCTGTAATGGAATGTTCGTTTTTCTTGTTATACAAATAGTACGCATCCGGAATGAGGGCCATGTTGAGCGCAGCATTATTCATCATGTCGACGGTAAAACAGATATCAGAATATCTGAAGGGTTTAAAGGGGAGGCATATGCTTTTATGTATAAACTTATTGCACGCAGTTCCACCAAAATGTCCGAATGCTCTTTTATCTTTTATCGAGGTGATGGTTTGTCGTAAAGTCTGCGTGGTGGATTCCCGGATAAACGAAAACAGATAGCAGTTGATGTCTGGCCGAATCGTCTTTTCAAATTGGTGATACAGGTCATTTCCTATTCGATCATCACTATCCAGAAATTGGATCCATTGTCCTTTGGCTTGTTTCAGCCCTTCATTTCTTGCAAGTGCCTGTCCACGGTTGACCGGCAATCGAATCAGGCGGATAGCAGGATTATTTATTTTTTCGACCACGTGGCAGGATGCATCTGTACTGCCATCATCGACTACGATGATTTCAATGTTCAATCCATGCGGTTTCTGTTGCAAAACGGATTGAATGGCATGTTCCACAAAGGACTCCGAATTGTACATGGTAATGATGACCGAAACTTGCGGTGTAAGGTCCATAGGCCAGACGCATAGAGGAAATATAGCGCTCAATATAACAAGTAATTAGCAGGCGAAAATTTAATCTACATTTGAATCAGAAAAGTACCTGTATGAAAATCGCCGTCATTGTCCCTTCCCTCCGTGATCTTGCCCCTGTCCAGGTGGCCATTACTGTGGCGGTTCAGCTGGCCAGGGCAGGTCATTCAGTGACAGTGTATTATTTCAAATCAACATCAGGCTTGAGGCATGCCGAAGGAATGGTTTTTGTAAAAATCAATTTTTTCAGCCGCATAGACTGGGATGCATTTGATATCATTCATAGTCATGGTTTCCTTCCAGATGCATTTGCTTCGCTAAGAAAGTCCCGACACAGTCGTGCAAAAGCAGTGAGCACTATTCACAATTATGTTTTTCCGGAGTTAAGGCTGCTGTATAATCAGGTTGTTTCCTCGACCGTCGGACGGTCATGGGTGTTGATGTGGAAAAGAATGGATCATCTGGTCGTGCTGACTGATGATGCATTACAATACTATCGTAAGCGCTTACCTCAAAAGTCCCTCAACAGAATCTATAATGGAAAAAACATTGTACAGGATTCGAGTGTGATCTTGCCGCAACATCGTCTCCTGGCGGAGGAGATACGTCAAAACTTTACCTATTGTATTGGTTCGATTGCAGCGCTAATCACCAGAAAGCGAATTGATATATTAATCAGGCATATCAGCAGAGTGGAGACGGGGGGGTTGATAATATTGGGTGAGGGACCTCAAAGAAAACACCTGGAAGACCTGGTCACTCAACATCATTTACAAGACAGGGTAAAGTTTTTAGGTTACATCCCGCACGCTCATGCGTACAATGAGCTGTTTGATATCAGTGCGCATCCTTCGATGAGTGAAGGATTTAGTCTTTCCCTGATCGAAGCTGCATGTTATCAAAAGAAAATAGTTTGTGCAGACATTCCTGCGTTCCGTGAAGCCTTTACAGACGACGAAGCAACTTTTTTTAATCCTCATGATGAATTGACGATTGATCAGGCGATACTGGAAGCATGGCGTGATCATGAAAAGCCAAACAGGGCGTATCAAAAGGCGATCACGAGTTATTCGGAGGAGCGGATGGGGGAGGAATATAAAATGTTGTTTAAGCGCCTGGCCCCCTTTGCCCCCTAAGTCTTATGCCCCCCTTTTAGGGGGCAAAGGGGGAAAACGAGGATCATTGGATTTTAGGTACCCCCATTTAGGGGGCAAAGGGGGGCAAGGGGACTAGGGAGCAATGGGGCGCAGCGGAAGTATCATCTCCCTCACAAACCCAACCGACCACGCACTCATGATCAACACAATCACAAGGGGTATCTGCAATCCCACACCGACTGATTTCCATTTGATCATTCCTTTGATAGAAAAATAGAGGAGAAAAAGGAATGCGAGTATCATGATGCATGACAATAAAAGAAAACTTTTACTCCATACTAAAAGCAAAACGGTCAGCAGGCCTACAGGAAGACTGAGTCCGACAAGCACATGAGCCAGGTTGAGTAAGCGTTTATCTTTTTTGGCCACCTGCAAACGTCCGATCGCATAGCGGTAGAATTGCCTCCAGAGTTTTCCGGGAGTAGGACGCCGGTAATGAAACACAATGACATCTGGTGTATACAATAGCCGGAAGCCCAGGTCCAGGATCTTGCGGTTTAATAAAGTATCATCACCTGTCAGCATGCTTTCATCCAACGGCATCACTTGGGCCAGAATAGATTGTCTATAAATCGCATTGCAGCCCGCGATACTTCTGACCTCTTTCACTTCATTGAGCTCCCTGGCATGAATGGAGCCTGCTGCAAAAACAGGTTGATCAAACACAAAGCCTACAGCTTTTCCAAAACTACTTTCATCCGGAGGGGTGAGATTCGGGCCTCCTGCACATGCAACTGTTTCGTTGTTTTCGAAATATTTTATGCAATTGGAAAGCCAGTGTGGATCAACAATACAATCTGCATCTGTAAAGGCAATTAAATCTCCTTTCGCATTTTCAAATCCAATGTTCCTGCCCGGAGATACCGTTTGTTTTGCATTGCTGATGACCTTTGCGCCCATTTCGACAGCAACACCGGCGGTATTATCGGTCGAGAGTCCATCCACAATAATAATTTCAATCCTCTCCTTTGGATAATCAAGTTGAAGCAGACTGCTGATACAACCCCGTAAAAGCTTCTCTTCATTTTTCGCAGGGATGATAATCGAAATAAATGGAAGTGGCGTCATGGTGTCAGATGCAAATGGCTTATACGAGTCCCTTCAACCCTGTTTTTGATTTCTTCGGATCTGCGAAAGTTGTTCGGTGATCAACCCCAGGAAAAAGAAGATCATGGTGGCGATGATACCTAAAAGTGTCCCTGTACTAATACCGCGGCCGGCAAGGACCAGCGGCACACCCCAAATCAAGGTAAGGATAAACGTCAGCACGGAGATCGGTAAAAAGATCTTCATCGGATTAAACAGCATCAGGACGTTGACGATCTCCATCACGGTTTGAAATGCAGTCTGCATACCAATGGTGCTTTTCCCTTTCAACCGACTGGAGATGGTGATGGGTTCTTCGAGCACGAGATGCCGGTTGTTGATAAACACTAACGTAATAATATCACTGAAGGCCATGGTGTCCGGCGCCAGGTGAAGATATTTTCGTGCGAGTGCTGTCTGATAAATCTTCATACCCGAATTGATATCATAGATCGGCACCTGCATCAACATCTGAGCGATGGTGCGTATAATTGATTTACCGATTCCACGTGAAACACTTGCAGATTTAATCCCTCTTCTCGATCCAACCACCATATCGGCATCATTTCGTTGCAGGCAGGTGAATAGTTTTTCGATATCGGTAATGGTATGTTGACCGTCTGCATCGATGGTGATGACATATGCCGTATCACAAGCCTGGATGCCCGTTTTGATCGCCGCCCCATACCCTTTATTTAGTTTATGATGAAGGGCGATGAAATAATCAGTGCCCTCAAAAGGCAAGACGATTTCTTTCGTCTTATCTAGAGAGCCATCATTCACCAGAATAATTTTCCAATTTCGGTGACTACAGAATTCAAGTAATGGTGGCAGGATCACTACCAGGTTTTCGGCTTCATTGTAAGCCGGCATAACAATTGTCAACAATGGTTTTTCATTCATACCCTTTGATCCTGATGCATAAGAATAATGATCTATAAAGGAGCTTTCTGATCGCGATGTCTATTGTAGTTTACAGTATTGCCGGAAGAATTCGCCGGCAGGTAAAAATCCCAGATCCGCGGCACTTTTCAGATCCACGCATCCATCAGTATTTCCCATTTTTATCTTTGCTATTCCGCGATTACCAAATGCTTCAGCGAAATCAGGCTTTAACGCTATCGCTTTATCCAGGTCCCCAATCGCCTGTTGGTATTGTTTTTGGAGAATGTAAACGGATCCCCGGTTATTATATGCCATATGATAATCAGGGTTTAGAGATATGGCCCGGTCATAATCTACTATAGCTTCATCCAGCCGGTTTGTCTCCTTATATAAAGTTCCCCTGTTGTTGTATGCCTTATCAAAATCACGCCGGTAGCGAATGGCGTAATTAAAATCCACAAGAGCCTGCTCGTATTTCTTTTGTTTTTGATTCAGGCTTCCCCGGTTGTAATACGCCATTGCATATTTTGGAAGGAGCTCAATGGCTTTATCAAAATCAAGTATGGCCTCTTCATATCGCTCCTCATCCACTAAAGCATCTCCACGATTATTATACGGCCTGCCCTTACCGGGTGATTTCTTTATGCTATCTGTGCTGAGTGTGATTTCATCTTTCCATACATTATTGCGCAGATAAGTCAGGACTGAATTGACCACGATGACGAGTGCCAGGATGGAGATGCCAATGGTTTTTATGTTTTTCCAGGTGAGCCAATATACCACGTAAACGAAAAGGAGGAAAAATCCAAAAGAAGGCAAATAGGTCCGGTGTTCAAAGATCAGATCCTGGAGCGGAATGATACTGGATTCTATAGCAATGGTGAGGAAGAACCAGAATATGCCGAAGGAAATGATCCTGTGTTTTTTAAAGGTGACAATCGCGAGGGCGATCAATCCCAACAGCGCTATGAAACTTATCCATGCCTTGGGATCAAGAAACGATGTTACCAGTTTATAGTTATAATCAAAAACCTGGTTGACCGGCAGGATCAGCAACTGGATATATTTGAGGATGACACTAAACTGTGTCAGGAGATAGCGCCATGAGGTAATGTCATTATCCCCCTGGTTCTGGCCCTCATATTCAGGATTTAACACATAGTCTGAATAATTATAAAAGCCCAACGCAATCAAAAGAACCAAAGCTGCACCGATTAGCAAGACCCGCCTGTCTTTAAAGGAAATAGCATTGGGCCTGGTTTGCAAAAAGAAAATTTCTATCAGGACAACAGCAAATGGAAAGGTAAATGCATTTTCCTTGGTCAGGCAGGCTAACAGTACTGAAATACCACATCCGATCAGCAACCTGGTTTTTATTGTTTTTCCTTTATTCGTCAACCGAGTTAGCAAATACAAAACCAGGCCGAGGAAATAAAACATGGCAGACATAGACGTCATCCGCTGGACAATGTAGGTCACACTTTGCGTAGCCAGTGGATGCGAAACGAATAGCAACGCAACTGCCATGGATAGCATAGTTTTATCTCTTAGCATGAATTTGTCCTTCAAAACAGGCGTAGAGAAGATCAAAAAAGAAAGCCAATAGACCAGGATGGCATTGATGAGATGAATGATAAGATTGACCAGGTGGTAACCCCATACATTGAGTTGACCATAGTGAAAATTCCAGGCAAAAGAATACAAGGCCAGAAATCGGGTCTGGCTAAACTCCCACATGCCCTTGATGTCTGTTAAACTCCGGATGGATGGATTATCCCGGATATTGTTGATGTCATCGAGATGGAATGTGCTCCCAAATGAATTTGCATAGATGATGAAGCCAAGGATCAGGATAGAGGCCAAACCTTTGAGGGTAAGAGAACTTCCGAAAACATCCGAGAAGGGTGCCGCGTGAGGTTTCGACCTGGCTGGCTTGATGTTTCCCTTCTTTTTTCCTATGTCTTTGGTCATTCAGCCAATGGTTTTATTGAGCAGGACAAACATACGATTTGGTATCAGTAAAAAAGAATCCAGTTTAAACACCCCTCTTCAGCTCCTGCACAACTCACCCCCGGCCCCTCTCTTAAGAATGATTGTTTGTACACAAGTGATCCGCAAAAAGAGAGGGGAATGTTTTGATTTTTCTTATAAAACAAAAGACAGATCTGTGTCCATAGAAAAATCAATCACCCCTCTCTTTAGAAAATCACTTTCGTACCACAGATCACATAATAAAAAGAGAGGGGACGGGGGTGAGTTGTAGGAAAAGCCAAGACCGGGGGTAACTTTTAAGAAAATGCATCTCACGTTCTATCCCTATCTTACTCTCTCATTCTCTTACTCTCTTACTCTCTCACTCTCTCACACGTGCTAAACCGATTCGTCAACCACTTCCATAAGATCTCCCCGCTCTCCACAGAGGAGGCAAAGGTTATCGAGGAAAGCATGGATGCACAGCACTTCAAGAAAGGCACCACTCTGCTCAGGGAAGGACAAATAGCTGTTGATACCTACTTCATACTTGAGGGCTGCATCCGCGAGTACATCCTCGTCGATGGCGAAGAAAAGACCACTAATTTCTTTACCGAAGATCAATGGGTGATTTCGATGAGCAACTTCAATGCCCAGAGTCCTTCCACACATTATCTCGTCTGCAATGAAGATACCTACGCAGTTGTGGGCAATGAACAAGCTGCCCAGGTGATGTTTAAGAATTTTCCAAGATTTGAAACCATCTCACGTGCGGTCATGGAAGTCTTTTTCAGCGATCAACGGAAAATAATGACTTCCTTTCTGACCGATACACCTGAGCAACGATACCTGAACCTGCTCAAAACCAGACCTGACATATTTCAACGTGTCCCACAGTATCAGCTCGCCAGTTACATTGGCGTCAAGCCGGAATCCCTGAGCCGCATCCGGAAACGCGTAGTGGAGAAACTAAAGGACGCTTCTAATAACTCATAACCCTTAATATTGAATCCTTATAATGAGCCGACAATCAAAGAGGTTCTTAAATCACTTTGAGGTTATTAGTGGCGTCCTAAAGTAGCTCTCTCTACACCCCAATGTAATTACACCGCGATAATAATGCTTCCCCGTTTATGTCCGGTCTCCACATAAGCATGCGCTGCGGCAACCTGTGCCAATGGATAGGTGGCATCGATCACTGTTTTGATTTTCGATGTGCGTAGCATTTCCTTCAGTTCTATAAAATAATTCAGGCGCTCTTTCACCGGCAGCAAGCCTGTGGCTGAAACTTTCGCTTTTTTCCCACCGGTTATTTTCGTCCGGATCATATGGAATAGGAGCGGGAGATCCATCACTGCCGAAAGAAAAACGCCATCATCTGTGAGTACTTTTTTACTGTCAGTAAAAGATCGTTTCCCAACGGTATCAAAGATGATATCATATCGTTTGTCACTTTTCGTAAAGTCCACTTGCGTGTAATCGATCACATGATCCGCACCCAGTGACTTCACCAGATCTATATTTTTAGTGCTGCATACGCCGGTCACTTCCGCACCATAGTGTTTTGCGATCTGCACCGCATAGGTGCCGAGACCTCCGGATGCGCCATTGATCAGCACATGTTGACCTGATTGAATATTCCCCAGCCCTTTCAGGAAATTCATGACCGTGATCGCGCTGCCATTGACGGGGGCGGCTTCTGCATAGCTGATATTGTCAGGCATCGTGGTGAGGACATCACCTTCGCTTACGCATGCATATTCGGCATAAGAACCCAGGGTAGTCGTGCCTCCAAACACCTTATCACCCGTTTTAAAAAGGGTAACTGCACTGCCGGTTTCCACCACCTCACCTGCAAATTCAAAACCGAGGATGGTTCGTTTTGGTCCTTTCAGGCCGGTATATAATCTCCCGATATACGGATTGCCCTTGCGCATCATGATGTCCGCGGCAGTAGCAGTCGTGGCCCTTACGCGGATGAGCAGTTCATTGGGTTTTGGAGTTGGCCTGGGCATATCCTTCAGATGGAGGACGTCCGGGGTACCGTAGCGGGTGTATTCAATGGCTTTCATTTGCTTTTTCATGTTTGTGTTTGTTGTTTTCATGATGCAAAAGTATGGCCGGGGTGGGCCGGGGTTCATTGACTTAAGTTAAGAAAGGAAAAGGCGAGCTTGGGAGTGGGATTCAGGTCTATCGGGTGGAAGGGACAGTATTCAAGATTATCCGATTAACTTTAATCCTGGGCTTTCTAAAGCATAACTGGATATACTTTATCTTTATTTGTGAGGATAAGGTGGTTAGTATAAATACATTGACTACCTTTTAGAACCGATTAATATCATAAAGTTAAAGGAAACCGGAAGGAATTCCAGTACTTCACGGGAGCGATTTTGCGCATATATTTTGTTTCTCTTTTTCAGGATAAATTGAATTCGAATTGAAAACAGCGCTCTTTTTATTATTTACGATTCATGGTGCACTATTCACTGCATTTGCTCAGGACGCACAGCTCGTTGATTCGCTTCAAAACCAATTGAGGGATGTGCGTACCAAAAAAAATGAACTAGGCTCAAAAGCATCCCCGCTATACGATTCCACAGAGGCCAATATTTTATATGCGCTCTCCAAAGCTCATTGGGGCAATCATCTTGAAAAGGCAATGGATTATGCTGATCAGACACTGGCCATCTCAGCGGCGATTGGATACACGAAAGGCATTGGGAACGCATACCTGAGCATGGGGGCTGTCCATGCTGACAAAGGAAATTTCGCCCGCGCAATCGAATTTTATACTAAATCTTTAGACCTGTTTGAGGAAATGGGATATAAAAAAGGCATTGCTTCTGCGGGCAATAATATCGGCCTTATCTATTATGAGCAAGGGAATTATTCCGCCGCATTGGATAAGTACCTAACCACTTTAGAAATGAAGATTGACATTAATGATCAAACAGGTATTGCTAATTCGTATAATAACATTGCACATATTTATTATAAAAAGGGAAATTACGAAGAAGCATTGAAAAATTATTTTGCTGCCTTGAAGATAAGGGAGAAGCTGGGAGATAAAAAAGCGCTTGCAGATTCATATAACAGCATCGGATCTGTTTTCTCAGGAGAAGGTAATTATGCAGAGGCGTTGAAAAATTATTTCACGGCATTACAATTAAAAGAAGAAGTCGGCGACAAACAAGGCATCGCCTACACGCGCAGCAATATTGGAATTTTATACAACCGGCAAGGTGATTATGCAGGCGCCCTGAAGGAATATTTGGCTGCATTAGCGATCACAGAGGAGATGGGAGATAAAGGAGGTATTGCGTATTCATACAGTAACATTGGAAATATTTACAGCAGCATGGGGAACTACCCCGAAGCATTGAAGAAGTATACTGCGGCATTAGCGATCGCAGAGGAAATGGGAGATAAAGCAGGGGCCGTTATGTGCTATACGAATATGGGTAAAGTCTATATACAGCAACGTAAATATACCGAGGCTGCTCAGAATCTTAATAAATCGTTGGCCCTTTCCAAAGAAATGGGTGGTTTGGAAATGATTCAGTTAAGTTATCAAAGTATGGCGACCCTGGATAGTGCACAAGGCAATTACAGGCAGGCGCTGGAGCATTATAAGCTGTTTGTTGCTGCACGGGATAGTTTGAATAGTAATGAAAAAACACGAAGGACCGTGGAGATGCAGATGCAATATGACTTTGATAGAAAGCAGGTCTCCGATAGCTTAAGTTTTGCCCAGGAAAAAGCAGTAGGGGCCTTACTGCTGCAAAGGCAAAAAGCCATTACGTTTACTGGATTTGGAGGAATATGCATAGTTGGCTTTTTCTTGTTTTTGGTATATCGTAGCTACATCAAACAGCGCCTGGCCAATCAAAAACTAAAGGAAGCGCAGGAGCAGCTGATCAAATCTGAGAAGCTGGCTGCCTTTGGTAAGATGGCGACGCGTGTATCGCATGAAATATTAAATCCCCTGAACTTTGTGAACAACTTCTCAGATATGAGTCAGGAAATTCTGAGTGATGTAGTTACTTCAGATACAGAAGAAGAGCGAAATCAACATACCGAATTACTTTTGACTAATCTAAAGAGGATAAATGAACATGGCAAGCGCGCGGCCGCTATCGTCAAAGAATTACAGGAGCACAGTAGCAAAGGCACGGCCCATGAGTTTTTTGAACCTCAGAATGAATAGGTCTTTGCATTACATTTGAAAGCAAAGGG
>JANNSS010000275.1:0-11197 GCA_031402955.1 Saprospiraceae bacterium | reverse complement strand
TTTCATTTTTCACTTTCGGTTGCTGAGCGTAGCCGAAGCATCACTTTTCACTTTTTATGATTTGGTTTTTAATCGCCTGTATCAATTGCGACGGATCCCCCGGACGATGAATGTGCTTCCTGAGACTATCCCTCATCAGTTGCTCGTGCTGGAAAGCTTGTTGATACGTAGGGTCTGTATTTACCTTTTGCAGAAATTCATCTTTGGATTGCGGATCAAGTGCCTGGTCGAAGTACATACCCACTTGCTTTTGTAATTCTTCCTGTTTGTTAAAGTTCTTCATGAATTCCGCTTTTTATATTCCTGGTCACGTAGGAATTGAGATTTAATAAATGGTTACAATCCTTTTGTTTTCTCAGGCTTTATTCTTCTTCTGTTTGATCCTTGGCTTTAGCGGGGGTACCTCGTTTCAGTTTCTTCTGCCCTCTGAAATCGGTATACCCGTGCAGTTGGGCATATTTGGTCAGCTTTTCTTTCAAAAGGTTCCTCGCTCTGAACAGTCTTGATCGAACTGTGCCGATCGGTACATCGATGATCGCTGCGATCTCTTCGTAGGTAAAGCCTTCGATGTCGCACAGCAGGATGACGGTCCTGAAATCAAGCGGGAGACTATTGATGGCAGAAGTCACCTCATCACCCATCATGTGGAGGAAAATCTCCTCTCTCAGATCGCTGTATCCGGATACCCGGTCATCATCGGTATCATGGTATGCAACAATGTCCTCAAAATCCACCTTGGTGGGCTGCTTGACCTTCTTCCTATATTCGTTTATATAGGCGTTCTTGAGGATTTTAAACAGCCATGCTTTCGCATTAGTTCCTTTCTCGTACTTATCTATAAAACGGTATGCCTTGAGGTAGGTCTCCTGGACCAGGTCATCGGCATCTTCCTGGTTGTAGGTCAGGTGGTAGGCAAAGGTCTGGAGGGCTCCTACGTGAGGTAAGAGCTCTTTTTCAAAGATTGTATCGTATTGTGATTTAGCGGGTTTTTTCGGCATTTGCTCCCTACAGGTATTAATCAATGGTGAAAGTATGAAAAAACGAAAAACGGTACAGTAAGGTTTTGGATCAAATGTAGGGGTTCATATGTTGGGGATGAAATGCAGGGGTTCAACATATTGAACCGGGGATGAAATGTAGGGGTTCAAAATATTGAACCCCTACATTTCATCCCCATCCTTTGATCCAAAACAGGGTTAATATGTAGTTTTGCGCCCCATGGGAAGAAAAAATAAGCTTAAACGGTTTGCGGATGTAGCTACATTTCCAAATGTCTACGAGGTGGACCCCACACAGGAGTCATTTCTTTCCAACCAAGAAGGCAGCAGCAGTGACCTGCGTGGTCATTGGGCTTCGGGACACTATCACAATGATCATCCGCTGATCCTCGAACTGGCTTGTGGTAAAGGCGATTATACAGTGGCCCTTGCAAAGGACCATCCTGAAAATAATTACCTGGGCGTCGATATCAAAGGGGCGCGTATGTGGAAAGGCGCGCGCACAGCCCTCGAGACAGGGATGAATAATGTGGCTTTCCTTCGGACACGGATAGAGTTTATCGACCGCTTTTTTGCACCTGGCGAAGTGTCAGCGATATGGATCACCTTCCCTGATCCCTTTGAAGGCAAAGTGACGCGCCGGTTGATGGCCGCTCCGTTTCTGGAGCGATATCGTCGCATCCTCAAGCCTGGTGGTGTAGTACATCTCAAGACAGACTCACCCCTGCTTTACGAATTCACACTCGAGGTGATCCATAGTGATCCGCGGTGTCATGTGTTGTATGCTAATCCGGATATCTACAGTGCCCCGCTTGATTTTCCGGAGTTGGAGCATAAGACGTATTATGAGATCAGGCATCTGGGGATAGGCAGGACGATCAAGTATGTGCAGTTTACCATAGTGTAAGAGAGTGAGAGGTGAGAGGTGAGAGGTGAGAGGTGTAAGAGACGTAAGATGCCAGACTCGCAGATGTCAGACTTTTAAAAGAGATGCCAGACGCCAGACTCGCAGACGTCAGACTCATGATGCTCGTTTTTTTTTGCAGGCTCCGCCTGCGACTTGAGCTTGTTTTTTTAAAAAAAAACGTTGTTGGTAGACTCCGGCTGCCGACGGATAAAGCATTAGAAACATGTTCTATTTCGAAATTGTCGTAGTAGCCTCCTGGCTGCAGGTAGAAAGTTAAAGTTGAGCGTTAGTTCACTTACGTTCGTGCGATCGCAAGTTTAAACTTGCGTACACGAAAGCTTAAGTAAACTTAAGCTTAACATTATACCTCATGGATGGCTGCGCCATCCATATTAAATACACAAACCACTCTATGCTCTATGCTCTATGCCCTATGCTCCTTGCTCCTAGCCCCTTGCTCTATCTTAAAAATGTTTCCATCCCTGCGCCGTCACCGGATGTATCTGTCCACCTGATGTATGCAGCGTAATCCCATCTTCCTTCGGCACCATCTCACCGATGATATACACGCTATCCATAAAACGGATCTTTTCTAAATCTTTCGGATCAACAGTGAATAGTAATTCATAATCCTCTCCTCCACTCAATGCACAGGTGATCGGATCCATCTGGAATTCTATCGCCTGCAGCCTTGCTTCATCATGAATGGGGACCTGGGCTTCTTCAATGAAGGCACCAACACCAGAGGCTTTACAGATATGCATCAGGTCGGAGGCAAGTCCATCCGATATATCAATCATCGCTGTAGGTAACAAAACGCTTTTTTCAAAATAACGCACAGCTTCAAGTCTTGCTTCCGGTTTCAACTGCCGGCCAACGAGATATTTTTTTTCATTCAATTGTGGTTGCATATCCGGGGCCGCAAGGAATACCTGCTTTTCTCTTTCTAATATCTGCAGCCCGAGATAAGCTGCACCCAGATCTCCTGTCACACAAAGTATATCTCCTACCTTAGCACCACTGCGATAAGTGATACGATCCGCAGCAATACTTCCGACAGCTGTCACAGAAATCGTCAATCCTCGTGGTGAGGATGTTGTATCTCCACCGACGAGGTCTACTTCATACGCTTCACACGCGATGCGTATTCCTTCATACAATTCATCAACCGCTTCTACCGAAAATCGGTTACTGATCGCAATCGATACGGTGATATGTTTTGGTATCGCATTCATCGCACAGATGTCAGACAGGTTGACAATGACAGCTTTGTATCCCAGATGTTTCAATGGATGATACATCAGATCGAAATGGATGCCTTCCACCAGCAGATCCGTCGTGACGATCACCGGATCGCCACCGTAATCAAGTACTGCCGCATCATCACCAATTCCTTTTAGCGTATCACGTCGCTGCAGTGTAAACTTCGATGCCAGATGATCGATGAGGCCGAATTCACCTAATTGACTTATATCTGTATGTAGTGCTTCCATTTCTTTTTATTTTTTTAATCATTATTTTATATTGGTCCCTGAGCTTGTCTAAGGGTATTGAACGACAACCTCTTTCTCCCCTTCGACAAGCTCAGGGACCAGAACATCCCTTAAAGACCTTTGATCACTTCATGATCCACATGCTGCCACAAACTTTCTTCCGGCAGCGGGGCAATGATCTTCTTGTATTCCAGTTTTGCGGGATGTTGAAAATGCAATTTATAGGCATGCAGGTCAATGGCTCCGTCTGGATTAGTGCGCTTTGATCCATACTTGATATCTCCACGGATAGGAACACCTAGTGCAGATAGTTGAGCCCTGATCTGATGTTTCCTGCCGGTGATGAGGTCGATGCGTAATACCATAAAATTCTCCAGTTGCTGTATCACCTGATAATCGAGGATAGCTTCATCAGCACCGACCTTAGGCTCGTCGCTGGTGTAGGTGATATTGAGCTTGTTGTCGTACGTGAGATAGTGCTTCACCTGACCGACTGCCGGAATATCTGCAGTAGGCACAATGGCGAGATAGATTTTTTTCACCTTGTGTTCTTCCCATTGTTTGGAAAGCGCAGCAGCGGCATCTTTTGTCTTGGCAAAGAGTAATACACCACTCACACGTCTGTCAAGACGGTGGACCACATAGAGGTCGCGGTGGGCATAGGCCATGGCCATGACATGGGCATTGCTTTCACCGCTCTGGTCTTGCTGCGAGGGAAGCCCCGCAGGCTTGTTGAGCGCGATGAGGTGGTGATCCTTATAGAGGATCAGTTCACTTATTCTTTTCATGTTTTTCTTTTACCTCCTCGTGATCGATAAACAGATCCGGTTCCTGCGGAGGCGGTAGCGGCTTCGGCTGGCGCAAAAAGAAACGATAAAACAGGTATATCGCCAGGAGTAAGATGATAAATTTCATGTGCGTGTCATGTTGATGACGAGGCGAAGGTACGACTTTGTAGGCAAGGAGCAAGGAGCAAGGGGCAAGGGGGAAATGAGCTGTCAGAAGGTTGATCCTGCTCTATTTCAATACCCAATAACCAATAGCCAAGTTGAAGTAAAAAGGGTCTGTCATGAAACAGTTCATGCTTTCTTTCAATACAAGGAATGTGAAATAATAAGAATTTGCAAGGCAAAAGTTCTTCTCACGTTCTCACGTTCTCACGCGTCTTACTCTCTTACTCTCTTACTTCTTACTCTCTTACACATTTCTCTAGCGTCTCCAGAAACACCTTGCTATCCTGCGCTCCCGACACCCCATACTTCCTGTCAAAGACAAAGAAAGGCACACCGCGCAGACCGAGCTGCTCTGCTTCGCGGATGTCAGTGCGGACATCGTCGGCATAGGCTCCTGATTCAAGTGCATCTTTGAGTGCTGTGGAATCTAATCCGATTTCTTTTCCCATTTCTATCAGCACTGCATAGTCATCGAGATTTTTTCCTTCGTTGAAATAGGCTTCGAAAAGTTTTTCTTCAGCTTCATCTTGTTTACCATGAGCTTTTGCGAAGTGCGCGAAGCGATGGGCATTGAATGAATTGGCAACAATCGTTTTATCAAAATTATACGTCAGGCCAACTTCTGCAGCTATGCCGGTGACGTATTCATTCATGCGCTTAGCTTCCTCCACGGAGATGCCTTTGTGTTCGGCGAGGAATTGATTGATGTTTTTGTGAGGATCCGTGACCATATCCGGAGAGAGCTGATAACTCTTCCAGGTGATGTGGACATCATCCTTGTGCTCAAATTGTGCCAGTGCCGCTTCAAATTTGCGTTTGCCGATATAACAAAACGGGCACATGATATCACTCCAGATTTCGATTTCCATCTTGTGTGTGGTTGTGTCTAAAGGGCTGAGATGATCCGTTGCACTGGCTTTTAATCTGGTGGCTTGCGCCTGAGAGACAAGTCCGACAGATAACAAACACAGGATCAATAGCGCCTTTAATGACATTGAAAGATTCTTTTAGAAAAGGCTATAACGATATGGGGAAATAAAAGTTTAGGGCGTATCTAATAACAGTTTGCGGATTAATTACTCATGTTGAGTGTCAACGCATTAGGTAAATTGAAATTAACTAGTTGCAAGTTATTAGAAACGTCCTTAAGACTGGAAGTAGAGTAACTATCCTTGTAGAAATTACCAATGGTCCGCAAATAAAAAAGCCTGATATCAAAATTTGAAAGCAGGCTCTTTGATACTAATTATTCAAGGATGATCTCAAATCTTCATCAACTTAAACTGATACACCTTTCCGTCATCTTCCCTGATGGTCACCAGATACATGCCTGATGGCCATGAAGGTACATGTAGGACCACCGGCACTGGTGCAGCAGTATGAGACATCATCTCATGGCCATGGATGTCATGGATGGTCATTGATGTGGTTCTGATGTCACCACGTTTGGATCTGATCTCTATGCGATCAGTAAATGGATTTGGGGAGACTGACAGATCCTCTGACGAAGATGCATTTTCTTCTTCTGTAGATACTGGGAGTATCTCTACCCAGTGACATGTGCTGTCTTGCCCATAAGCATTGCTCACAGTGAGACATACATGAAACAAGCCATTTTCAAACGTATGTATCGGGTGGATCTCATCACTTGTATTACCGTCTCCGAAGTCCCAGTGCCATTGCTGGGGATCATAGAATGATAAATCTGTAAATCGTACATCATACCTCCATCCTGGCTGATCTTCTTCAAATCTCCATCTTGATACTGGCACATTATTTAAGCCGAGTGTATCACATGGGCTTCCATCAAAGGGACCAAGTCTAAAATTTGGAAGATTTGGTGCCGAACGTCCATTAGGAACTTTGAGGTCTATGTGGTGTTGCAGAAATCTGCAATCAGCAGCAGGCTCATCAGGTCGATCAATAACATGGATAAACTCGCTGCTGCCTGCAGGTGGTACAATATATATACGTCCATCCGGTCCATTCATCAAAGGTCCAAATTGCATTGGCCCCCAACCCGGTTGTTCAAATCCATCAAAAGTATCTACAATCAATTGTGATGCAACAATATCAGATGCCCACAAGTCCCATTGCCAAAGATGACGATTGTCATCCGCATATAGATATTGTTCTGATGGAGAAAAGGCCACGCCAGTGAAAAAACCGAAGTTGGTATTAAATTGATCCATTATGCTTAATTCACCTGTGCATCTGTCGAAAGAAAACAACGATATATTTTGACCAGTATCAAATTCTAAGATATCCATTCGAGCAAAATAATTCCCTTGCGGTGAAAATCTTGCTTGTCCAGTGCCTTCCTCAAGTATGATATCAATTTCACCAGTGTGATGCAGCCGTATTCCTTGTGGTTCAAGCAGATATGCAAAATACTTGTTGCCGGTTGCTTCCATCGCCAGTACCCACCAGTCACGGCCATTCGCATGCCTTGTTGCCGACAAAGTACCAGAAAAGAAATCATATTCTCCAAAAATAGAATCCTTATATATCAAGGTAAATGAAGAATCCATCTGCATTATAATCTTGGCTTCCATATATTTGATAATACCATCGTAGGCTTGTGTAACACTTTCCAAATAATGATAAAGGACAGAAAATTCTCCCTTATGATCTGGAATGGGTAAAATAATGGCCCCATCATGATATGGAAATCCGATGGGGCCACTACTTTCTACATTAAACCAATTCCAATAACTCAATGCGTCATCAGAATATGCGATTGTATCCACTACGTACTCTCCGTGTTTTCCAAATATCTCCATGCCATTAGTCCACAATATAGCTTCCCCATTTGCATCACAAACATTCGCCGCTGTTTCGCTAAAAGACATTTCTTCATCAAAGTGCCAATGAATCACGACATCGTTATTTGCAAAATCCAAATGCATAATGCTGTAATTTGGACTGCCTCCACTATAATATCCAATCACCCACGTGTCTCCTTCACGCTGTGCTACAGCATCAAGTGATATAAAAACAGCACTAATAATCAATAGCGGTATCAGAAAATACTTCATTACATACGAACGATTCGTTGAGAAAATTGATCTGTCACGGTGGTGACTGAAAAGATATACACCCCGGCTGGAAGTTTATTCAGGTCCACTGACCAGTGGCGTTCCATTGGCTGAATGCTATAGACCGGTTTCATTTCAGTATTGAATATGGTAATACTTGTGATGACTTCATCACACTTTATTTCGGCAGTTTCCAGCACAGGATTTGGTGTTACTGAAAATACCTCACCTTCGTATGGAGACTGATGATCCGGCATATCTATAAAAGGCGAAGGAGACGGACAATTATCCATTGAAGGAAGAATCATCAGGTTGGCGATTGTTGAATACATCTCCTGCCCGACAGCCTGAGCTCTACCACCTTCCCATGGGCATAGTCCTGCAAGTACTGCCAGGTCAGTGGAGTCACCTGAACTAAAAGTAGTGCCAAGGAGAAATTGTGTTTTGAAAAGCAAAGCCTCCTTGAGGTAAGCCTCCAGGTCATTGGTTGTGGTGAGATTATCCAGATCATATGCTATGTCTTCAAACTCTTCCTGAGAGTCCGTTTGCTCATCATCAAGATATCCTTTCAATTCTGCTACTTCATTTTGCAGGGTATCAGCTTTCAGAACACGAAGTGCTATCCATGTAGCACTGTCATTTGGACTGAGTGCAAGTAATGAATCTATATATACAATATCCTCCGATAATGAAGAAATCGTATCCAGTGTCAGTGCTTTGAATATTCGATCTTCTCCAAACCTTGAGCTAAGATCTTTTTGCCATGAGACCAGTTTACCAAGTGCTGTATTTTCTTCTACAGTATAAAAGCTATCTAGTACAGTGTTTGAGGTTAATCCTGGGTCTGCCAGAATTATATCAAAAATATCTGATTTTAGGATCCAGGTCATTTCATCATTGAAGTCCTCAAATGTAAGTTCGGTCTGAATCAGCTTGCTCAAGGTATCTGCATTGACAATTGGTACAGGTCCTGAGAAGCATTCTAAAGTGGGCGGTTCTGTATACTCATCTCGAAACCATAGGTTGCCACTAACTTCAACCGGACCTTTAGAATTAGGCATATAATCAGAATCTTCCATTTCATCAACTAGGAATCTAGAAAATTGTGCTTCAATATCAGGATTAGATCCGAATAAAAAAGCTCCAAAATCACCATATGTTCCTGGCCACTTGTTTCCAAGATGTTTTTGAACTCCAAGCATTGTAGGAGAAGTAATTGCAAATCCAAATTCAGCCTCATTCATGAAATTAGTTTCAATACCAGATAAGAGGTTAGGTCCAAACATGTGCAAGTTGATCCAGAAATTGTCCATGTCATTGCAGAACAGCGTATTAAAACCGGAGTTCTCAAATTCGATACCATTGTTACCCTCCTGTACATCTGTAGGATTTCGATTAGTGGTGTTGTATCGAATATCTGATCTATAAGCCCCTACACCTATGATGCCACGGGTTTGATGTTCTTCATCATTCATAAAGATAACATCGTTGTCTTCAACGGTTATCTTATTGGTATTGATGATATGAATTCCCGTGGATACCATCGCATCATCGATCAACAGGTCATTATTCAAAATCACTCCTTCGGCAGGATCCAGTTTAGCATTGCGAACAAAAATCCTGATATTAATCCCCAGGAAATAAAAGGAAGAGATCAGGTCATTATCTTCAATCGTAAAATCATTTGCTACATCTTCAATGGAGATGCCCCGCATACCTTCATTGATCACATTCGTCTTAATGATTGCCTTTTGAGGTCTTACCAGGGTAATGCCTCTGGTAAAACCAAAGCCAGGTGAAGGCGTCGACAAGGTGATCTCATTTCGTTGGATGGTATTTGACGACTCCAATCCATAAACACCAAACATGAGATTGTCGATTGTATTATCTCTGATATTGGACTCGACATTGATCATGTTGATGGCGAACTGATTCAGATCAAGGAGTGGATCTGGAAGTGCTCTTCTGAATCCACCTTCAAAATCATAAAAATCCGTTCCCGAAATATTGGATACAGTTTCATCCCGAAGGATGATCCCGTTACGCATATCGTGGATTTTATTTCGATCAAGACCCTCTGCACCATCATATCCAATATTCAATCCAACTGTACGTGACAAATAAATCGCAGCAAAGCCTTGGTTATAAGGCGTTTCAGTAGGGGTGGTTGGCCACGAAGGAGAATAGAAGTGTCCTGGATAAGGATCAGGTAAAGTCGTAGCGGTATAAAACTCACAACCCCAAATCTGACCACGATGTATGAGCTTATCCTCTGTATCTTCTTCAAATGGATTGGAAGTTGCTATACCAATATAGTTATTGATAAAATCCGTTCCAAAACAAACAATACCTGCCAGACCGGATAGTCTCATCCCAATATTGGCATCCTCTATAAAACTGTAGTAGGAATGCAGATATACCTGGCCTTTCGTTTCAATCCCTTGCCACATATCACCGCACCCAGAGAGATAGCAGTTGGTCATGCTCAGATCAGCTTCAACCCTGATCATTGAACTTTCCTCCATTTTAAACTTCATTCCAACCCAGGAAGTGTTCCCATCGACTACAAGCGTTCCTTTGATTAAATAACAAGTACCCGGATTTAGTGTAACCGCGCCAACACTTGTCTCCTTTCCAGTAGCGCCTACATTCGTCCATGATGAACACCCGCATGGCGATGTTATAACCTGAGCTTTGAGTGTGTGAGTATACATGGTGGTCATCCAGATCATTACTATAAACACCAACTTTACAATATTGCTGGTGTGGTCCCATGAATATACATGGGAAAAGTTATACCTTCTCATCTTATTTAGTTTTTACCGCTGGCCTCATTCGCTCCTACAGCTTCGTGGGGTCAGTGGTTGTTTATAAAAAATGTTTACTTAAATCTTTGTTTATCAGGCACTTTGCTAAGATATTTCAATCTAAAAAACAGCACTATCAATACAAGCCTGAAAAAGGAGCTTAGTTGTTTCGAGGAATATTCTGTGGCAAGAATATATATTCGAATGAAGTATTTCGATATTCAGTATTGGTGGTCATAGCATTTCAAATTCTTATAGCAATAGCTCTACCTCAGATGTTGCATTTTGTGGAATGCATAGCATCGGATGGCTTCATACAAAGACAATAGCACGATTGGGTCAGGCAATAATGTTTTGATAAGGAATAACTCACCTCATCTTCTTCTAAATAATAAACTGTTAATTCTTATCTTCTAAACAATATAAAGAGGAGCACAAAAAAATATAAAGGGGAAAATGAAACTTCTAATCACTGCTGATAAGAAAACAACTGTTTGAAATGGTAAATTATAATAAAAAAAACGATTCTCCAAATAAAAAGTGTTAAATTTTTAAAAATATTGCATTTTCTATTTATGTAATAATGCATACATCTCCAAATCAATCCACCCCCCATTCTTCATTTCACATTCCTTCATCGTCCCTTCCAATTCGAAACCCAGTTTTTGCAACACTTTTTTCGAATTAACATTTTCTATTTCCACATAAGCATATATCCTGTGCAGTTCCATTTGTTCAAATCCATACTTGATGATGCGCGATGCAGCCTCTGGCATGTACCCGTTGCCCCAATACTCCGACAATAACCAAAAACCAATCTCTGCACGATGATGCACAGGATGAATATCATTGAATCCGATAGCCCCATAAAAATGCTGATCACCCGGATCACATATCGTCCACCATTGACCCGTTCGATTTTTTTCGATGGTAGCATACCAATCCATCTGCACCTTTGTCTCCTCCAGTGTCGAAAATGAAACAGCATAGTACCTGATCAC
>JANNSS010000274.1:0-26646 GCA_031402955.1 Saprospiraceae bacterium | reverse complement strand
CATCAGTCAACCGTGGGTGCTAGCCCTCGGACCCCACCAAGTATGAAAGGCTGCCATCTGTCAACCGTGGGTGCTAGCCCTCGGACCCCACCAAGTATGAAAGGCTGCCATCTGTCAACCCGAGGTGCTAGCCCTAGGACTAACCAAGGGCGCTAGCCCAAGCAAGCCTTGAAGGGGCGCAAGAGTAGGAAGGGGGTTCAGCCCCTGACTGACAGGCATTATGAAAATGGGATTAGCACGAGGAAGTGACCATCAGAACTAGAGATGTTGCAAAAGTTAAAAATGTACAGTATTTTTGTACAAAATATATTGAAATGAAAACACTCTCTATAAGCGAGCTTAGATCAAATCTATTAAGTGCTATTGAGGAGATCAAAAAGGGTAAAACGATTACCGTTACATCCCACGGGAAACCTGTGGCCCAGTTGGGACCTCTTCCAAATCGAAGAGAGGAGGCGATAGCAAGAATAAAAGCGTTGCGAAAAACAGCCATCATTGGTGATGTAGTCTCTCCCACCGGCGAAACCTGGGAAGCCAGTTTATGATGTCGTCCGTCGTGATTGATACACATATCCTGATCTGGGACCAATTAGATCCCAAGAGAATTTCTAAGAAAGCAAGAAAGGCCTTGGATCTTGCGGAAAAAAACCATAAGATCATCCTTTGTGAAATATCCCTCTGGGAAATTTCCATCCTGATGAAAAAAAGAAGACTCGTGATTGACATGTCTTATCTGGACTTTATAGATCAGGTATTGCAAACTAAAACCTATCAACTGCAAGGAATGAACGCTGAAATTGCTTTCTTAGGCACTGAAATTGACATAGATACAAAAGATCCGGCAGATCGCATCATAGCTGCCACCTCGATAGTACTTGGACTGCCACTCATTTCAGCAGATCAGTTTATGATAAAGGCAACAGATATAAAAACGATTTGGTAGAATGATGTAAACTTTAATGGGTGTAAAATAAATCCTCCTGATCTAAACATTTAATATGACTTTAGCATTCATAGCTTCCAATGTCAGGATAGCTCCTGCACTAAGCTATGACCAAACCTAAACTCTCCCTCTTCTGGTTCCGTCGCGACCTGCGACTGCATGACAACCACGGCCTCTGTCAGGCACTGAAAGGATCGGAAGCAGTGTTACCCATCTTCATCTTTGACCGGGACATACTGGAGGGTCTGAAGGATATAGCCGACAAACGTGTTGCCTTTATTCATCACGCACTCAGTGATATCCAGACCACACTTAAGGCCAATGACTCCTCCCTTAACATCCTACATGATACCCCGCTGCAGGCCTTCGAAAAACTCACCAAGGAGTTTGATGTCACTGCCGTCTTCACCAATCATGACTACGAGCCTTACGCCATCGGACGCGATGCCGAGTTAAAGAAGTTTCTGGAGTCAAAGGGCATTGTTTTCCACACCTTCAAAGATCAGGTCGTTTTTGAAAGAAATGAAGTAGTCAAGGCTGATGGCTCCCCTTACACGATCTTCACACCTTTCTCGAAAGTATGGAAGGAAAAATATCACGCTGACAAAAAAGTAAGACACCCCAGCGAAAAACATCTCAGCAATCTTTTTAAAACCAAGCCGCTTACATTTCCATCACTGAAACAAATTGGATTCGAAGAGGTCACTTTGGATATTTCACCTATCGCACCCGATAAGAACATTATCCAGCATTACGACGAGACTCGAAATCTTCCATACATCAATGGTACAAGTAAGTTGAGTGTTCACCTGCGCTTCGGCACCGTCTCTGTCCGCGAACTCGCAGCAAAGGCCGCACAATGGAATGACCAATGGCTCAACGAACTCATCTGGCGCGAATTTTTCATGATGGTCCTCTGGCACTATCCACATGTGGTCACCGAAAGTTTCAAAGCCAAATACGATCGTATCCCATGGCGCAACGACGAAGCTGAATTTAAAAAATGGTGCGACGGCGAAACCGGATATCCCATGGTCGATGCCGGTATGCGTGAGATGAATACAACCGGCCTCATGCACAATCGTGTACGCATGGTCGTAGCCAGCTTCCTCACCAAACATTTACTGATCGACTGGCGGTGGGGCGAAGCATACTTTGCCGAAAAACTCCTGGACTACGAACTGTCCTCCAACAATGGCAACTGGCAATGGTGCGCAGGATGTGGATGTGATGCAGCTCCCTACTTCAGGATATTCAATCCTACAGAACAACAAAAGAAATTTGATCCTGACATGCTCTATATCCGTAAATGGATCAAAAACTACAAACCTGGTTATCTCCAACCCATCGTCGATCACGACTTTGCAAGGAAGAGAGTATTAGACGTTTTTAAAGCAGCCCTAAACGAAGTACAATGAAATATCTTGAATTTGAACATCTCTTGCCGATGAGCCTTGATGAGGCCTGGTCATTCTTCTCCTCACCAGCCAACCTCAACCTGATCACGCCCGATGATCTTGATTTTAAAATACTTGACACCTTACCTGATCAGATGTACCAGGGTTTGATAATCCGATACAAGATCAAACCTATGCTCAATATCCCGCTCGACTGGGTCACCGAGATCACCATGATCAAGGACAACGAATACTTCATCGATGAGCAGCGTAAAGGTCCATATCGCATCTGGCACCATGAGCATCATTTCAAAGTAGTGGATGGGGGAGTCCTCATGACCGATAAGTTATACTACGACATAGGCATGAGCTTCATCGGTACCATCGCCGGAGCCCTCTGGGTCGACAAACAGGTGCAAAAAATATTTACCTATCGGAAGACGAAGCTTAATGAATTGTTTGCTGCTCAAACATAAAAAACATCGCGTAACGACGCAAAGGCGCAACGTTAAGTGAATTCTAATGCATATTATAGTCTATTCACCAATCGGACAATTCCATCTTTAAGAAGGGGTGCTCCAAAATTGATTAGCAGACCTAATTTCATTTTGCTCAATTTGACATAGGTTAAGACAATTTTTGAATGGACCTTAGCCATTGTCTCCACCGATTTTAGTTCCACTATGACTTTCTTTGCGACAATGACATCAGACCTGTATCCCAGGTCCATCTTAATGTCTTTCCAGAAGACCGGCATCCCTTTTTGCCTTTCAAATGGTATTCCTCTTTCAGTTAATTCATAGCAGAGTATTTCCTCATAGACTGATTCCAATAGCCCTGGTCCAAGTGTCCTATGCATTTCAAAACAAATATCCAGGACAATTCGAGCAATTTCATTTTCATCCATACGTGTTTCGGAAGCTCTTTTAGTAAATGGTATTACTCCCTCCATCTCTGTTAAGTGTCTTCAGAAAGGTCAATTGTGACCTGAAATGCCCAATTTTTTATTAAAAAAGGTTTTTCCCGTTGCGTCCTTGCGTCGTTGCGCGAGCTAAAAGAGGTTTTTCCCGTTGCGCCGTTGCGTCGTTGCGCGAGCTAAAAGAGTTTTTTCTCGTTGCCCCGTTGCGTCGTTGCGCGAGCTAAAAGAGTTTTTTCTCGTTGCGCCGTTGCGTCGTTGCGCGAGCTAAAAGAGTTTTTTCTCTTTGCGCCGTTGCGTCGTTGCGCGAGCCAAATGACGTTTTTCCCTTGCGCCTTTGCGGCGTTGCGCGGGATAAAAAGGGTAAAATCTAACTGCGCCTCTGCGTCTCTGCGCGAAATAAAACAGGAGAATTTAAATAGTTGAGCAAAATATTTACTGATTTCCAATCACTTATACAATTTTCTTTCAGAAATCTTTGGCAAATCCTTGGTAATCTGGGTTCCAAAAACCTACCTTTGCGTCCCGCTAATAAAAAGGCGTTCAATACCTCTTATCAATACTAAAATTATATTGCTGTGAATACATTGAGTTATAAAACACGGTCCGTTAAAAAAGAAGATCTCAACCGCCAATGGTTTGTGGTCGATGCGGATGGTGAAGTACTGGGCCGCCTCTGCACCCGTATAGCAACTGTCCTCAGGGGCAAACACCACCCGGAATATACTCCTCACGTGGATACAGGTGACTATGTGATCGTCGTCAATGCAGGCAAAGTCAGGTTTACCGGCAACAAGGAAAATGTAAAAATCTACCAGAACTACTCCGGATACCCAGGTGGTCTGAAAGAACTTACAGCCTCTGAAATCCGTGCCCGCAAGCCAGAACGCCTCATCGAGATCGCTGTAAAAGGTATGCTCCCGAAAAACAAACTCGGCAATGCCATGATCAAAAAACTGTTTGTCTACGCCGGTCCGGAACACCTCCACACCGCGCAGCAACCAAAACCCCTCGTTTAATTACTAATCGTCAATTTCAGTCTAAGACTAATATATGGAGACAATCAACGCGATCGGACGTCGTAAAGCCTCAGTAGCGAGGGTTTATGTATCAAACGGTACCGGCAAGATCAAAATCAATGGTCGTGAGTACAAAGAGTACTTTCCACAATTGCATATCAGCGCACACGTCGTAGCTCCCCTGTTGGAACTCGATATCCTCAACCTGTATGATATCAAAGTCAACGTCAATGGTGGTGGATTCAGAGGCCAGTCAGAAGCCATTCGCCTCGGTATTTCCAGGGCACTGATCAAGATCAACGCTGAACACCGCGCACCGCTCAAGATCAAAAAATATCTCACCCGGGATGCAAGGGTGGTGGAACGTAAGAAATTCGGTAAGCCTAAAGCAAGAAAGAGCTTCCAGTTCTCTAAACGTTAATCATTACTATCTAATCACAAAAATATCAACACATCCATCATGGATAAACCATTATATCAGGACTTATTGGAGGCAGGCGTTCACTTCGGACATATGCGTAGTAAATGGAATCCTAAAATGCGCCAGTATATTTTTATGGAGCGTAAGGGTATCCACATCATCGACCTCAACCGCACCTCCGAATGCCTGGAACGTGCAGCCCTGGCGATGAAATCCATGGCCCGCTCCGGTAAAAAAATCCTTTTTGTCGCTACCAAGAAACAGGCCCGCGAAATCATCGCTGCCGGTGCAAAGACCATCAACATGCCTTATGTGACCGATCGTTGGCTCGGAGGCATGATGACTAACTTTGCGACCATCCGTCGGTCAGTAAAGAAAATGAACAACCTCGAGCAAATGCTTACGGATGGTACATTGTCAAGCACTACCAAGAAGGAACGTCTCACTTTAACCCGTGAGATGAACAAGCTCAATAAAGTGTTGGGTGGTATCTCTGATATCAACCGCTTACCACATGCTATTTTCATCGTGGATATAGGACGTGAGCACCTTGCCCTGGCGGAAGCCAAGAAACTGGGGATCAAAACATTTGCAATGGTCGATACCAACGCAGATCCTAACCTGGTCGACTTCCCGATTCCGGCTAATGATGACTCATCAAAGTCAATCTCTTTCATCACCAACTACATCACCAATGCCATCAAAGAAGGATTGGCTGAACGTGGTAAGGAGAAAGAAGAGCATGCTGAAGAATCAGCTAAAGCGTAATACGGTCGCTGGACGAAACTGTAGGAGTAACACTTTATCTTAAAAATGACAACATTAATGAGTACGATATCCGCAACAGATGTCAAAAATCTCCGGGAAATGACCGGGGCCGGTATGATGGATTGCAAATCCGCCCTCACAGAGGCTAACGGAGATTTTGAAAAAGCAATTGAAATTCTTCGCCTGAAGGGTCAGAAATTATCTCTGAAACGCGCAGACCGCGATGCCAAAGAAGGCGTTGTGATTGCCATGGTTTCTCCTGATAGTAAAAAAGGCATAGTGATCAGGCTGAGTTCTGAAACAGACTTTGTTTCGAAAAACGAAGACTTTGTCAACCTGGCAAAAGAATTTGCACAGATAGCACTTGATACATTTCCTGCTGACCTGGAAACATTATTAAAGCAACCTTACCAGAACATCACCATCGGCGAAAAAGTATCCGAGCAGGTGGGTGTCATTGGTGAGAAAATTGAACTTGCCGACTACCAGCATATCGAAGCGCCACAGGTTGTATCCTATATTCACATGGGTAACAAAGCCGGTGTGATCCTTGGATTGAACAATGCAGATGCTAACTTTAGAGATGCAGGAAGAGACGTTGCGATGCAGGTTGCAGCCATGAAACCAGTAGCTTTGGACAAAGATGGTGTTGATGCATCTATCATCGAAAAAGAAATTGAAATCGGCAAGGAGCTGGCTCGCCAGGAAGGAAAGCCTGAAGATATGCTGGAGAAAATAGCGCTCGGCAAACTCAACAGATTTTTCAAGGACAATACATTGCTTGCACAGGCTTTTGTTAAAGACAACAGTCTTTCAGTGGAGGCTTATCTAAAGAGTATCGACAAAGACCTGACCGTGACGGCATTTAAGCACGTCAAATTAGGGTAATACAAAACAAAAGACAAGAGGCGGATCATTGATGATTCGCCTTTTTTTTGCCTCCTAAAGAGGGCTCTGAAACAAAAGTCAAAAAAGCAACCTAAATTAGATACCCAAAGCAATTATGGCCAGATTCAAGAGAGTACTATTAAAGTTAAGTGGTGAAACCCTCATGGGTGATCAGACCTTTGGTATTCATCCGCAACAACTCAAGCATTATGCTACGGAAATCAAGGCCATCACTGACATGGGTGTAGAAGTCGCTATCGTGATCGGAGGAGGAAACATTTTCAGAGGGTTACAAGCTGAAGCCACTGGCATTGAAAAAGTACAAGGCGATTACATGGGTATGCTAGCTACCGTCATTAATGGCATGGCCCTCCAAAGTGCACTCGAAAATATTGGCCTGTACACAAGGCTCATCTCCGCTATCGAGATGAAGGCCATAGCCGAACCCTATATACGCCGCAGGGCGATACGCCATCTTGAGAAGGGACGTATTGTCATCTTCAGCGCAGGCACTGGCAATCCTTACTTCACAACCGACAGCGCAGCAGCCCTCAGGGCAAATGAAATCAATGCCGAAGTCATCCTCAAAGGGACGCGCGTTGACGGAATCTATACCTCAGATCCTGAGAAAAATAAGGATGCTGTCAAAATAGAGCAGATCACTTTCGCCAAAGTCATCCGCGATGGCTTGGGTGTTATGGACATGACCGCCTTCACACTCTGCCAGGAAAATAATCTTCCGATCATTGTATTCGATGTCAACACCGCCGGCAACCTCCGCAGGATCATGGAAGGCGAAAAGCTTGGAACACTTGTGATGGGCTAGATGGTCAGTTTGGCCCCTTGTCCATAAGCCTCCGGTCTTAAACTAATCCCTCATTCTTTCCGTTTGCCAATCATGCATCATCTTAAAACCTTCCGTTGGCTTATCCTGGTTGTTGCGACCTGCACTTATTCGCTCTCCTATGCCCAGCAACCAATCACCTGGGACCAACTGACAGATGTAAAGTTTGCTAAAAAGTTTTCTGCCGAATTCGGTATTGAATTATTGGAGGCTTCCTTCGGATCTTCAGTCCAGGCACTGGATGGGAAGGAAATCATCATCAAAGGTTATATCATTCCACTCGATCCACTGGGCACTCAGTACGTCATCTCCCGCAATCCGATGGCCAGTTGTTTCTTCTGCGGAGGCTCCGGCCCCGAAACCGTTGCCGAACTCCGCCTTCACCCTAAATCAATCCGGCGATACGCCACTGATGAAATGCTCTCTTTCAAAGGCAAGCTTATGCTCAATGAAAAGAACTCAGAATCGCTCAATTATGTCATCCTGAATGCAGAAAGGATGTGAATTGCTACAGCCTCTGCAAGTAATTGGTATTTAGAATATTACAACATTGTGGCACTCTTTTGGCACCTGGAAATTTAGGCCTGCAGAACTGACAAGCATTTTTCAGCGTCAAAACCTTTATAAGTCATTAAAAATCAATACGTTGCATACAGTGTGGCACACCTAGGTGTGCCACACAGTCTTAAAAGGCCTTTTTTCCACAAAAATTCTGCCATTGAAATTCTATTTTTAGGATCAGTTTTTGTCAGCACACCGAATAAAGAATCCATCGACACTATGGATACACCACTTCAGCCACCACAGGCTGCTTTTATGCGTTATTGCATCGTAATCTCTGTTCTCAGCTTGATCGGACTGTTATCCCATTGCACCTCCCAACCTGATACGCCATCAATAAGCTCAACCCAGGGCGAATTAAGCGCAGAAGTAACACTCAATCCTTCCCAGATCCTGGGTAAGAAAATCTTTTTTGATTCGACGCTTTCAAATCCGATCGGACAATCCTGCGCCACCTGTCACATGCCAAAGAATGGATTCGCAGATCCCGAACAACTGGCTGTTTCTAGAGGCGCCAATAAATCCATGTTTGGTACCCGCAATGCACCTACTGTTACGTACGCAGCCTTTACACCTTTCTTTCATTACAATGAGGCCGACGAAGTATACGTCGGTGGATTATTTTGGGATGGCCGCTCTGCTACGCTCCATGAACAGGCTACAAATCCTTTCCTGACACATCATGAAATGGGCAACACCGATAAGAAGATGGTAGTGGAGAGGATAAAGAATGCAGAATACAAGGATCTCTTCTTATATGTCTTTGGACCTGATGCATTTGACTCAGTCGATCTGGCTTTCGATAATATTGCGCTGGCGATCGAAGAGTTTGAAGAGACCGCTGAGGTGAGTCCTTTTACTTCTAAGTTCGATTATTATCTGAAAGGCCAGGTTCAATTGACCGAGCAGGAAATGCGCGGATTGGAAATCTTTAATGATACCCTTAAATCCAAATGCGCCGCATGTCACCCCACGACACCAGATCCGCATACCAACGCGGTTCTTTTTACCGACTATACCTATGATAATATTGGCTTGCCGATCAACCCACATTTGATTGAACTGAACAAAGACTATAAGCCGGATCTGGGGCTTGGAGCCATCCTCAAGAAGCCGTCAGAAAATGGAAAATTTAAGGTACCGACACTTCGAAATGTAGCTATCACAGCACCATACTTTCATAATGGCGTGTTCAAAACCCTGGAAGAAGTCATGCAGTTTTATAACTCGAGGGATAGCGGAAAGTTTGGACCTCCTGAGGTGGCCGAGAATGTCAACAAGGAAGAACTTGGTGATCTGAAGCTGACCGACCAGGAGATGAACGACGTAGTGGCGTTTATGCGGACCTTAACAGATGGCTTCGTCCTGAAATAGACTAGCTGACCAGCAACCACTTTCCAGAAATTCTTACTCAGGAAATCTCATCCTTGGTTTTAAAATATGGTCCAAATTTAGGGTCTGGTCCACTTGTCCAATGCAATTAACTGCTAAAATTTGGGCTGAAAAAAGTGGACTAAAGGGAAAAATTTGAAATTTAGTTAAAACAGCCTCGGGGACCTTGACTATCAGATAGTTACGACAGTGTGGCACACCTAGGTGTGCCACACTGTCGTAACCTGTTGATTCAGAGGGGGTTTGGAGCACATTTAACTAAATTTCAAATTCCCTGATTTTCCCCACCAAAACCTCCCCGATTTTCCTCTTTGATTCCTCCGTCCATCCCGCCACATGGGGACTCATGATCACGTTTTCCATTCCACACAAAGCCTCAAATGCTGTTTTAAATTCTTCACTACCGGAAGTCGGAGGCTCAGCCGGAAATACATCAAGGCATACTCCTCCTAATTTTCCTGAATTCAAAGCCAACACCACATCTCCTATGTTGATGTTTTTTCCCCTCGAGGTGTTGATCAGGATACATCCATCCTTACATTTTCCAAGAAATGACGAATCAACCATCTCCCTTGTTTCAGCTGTCAGCGGTATGTGCAGGGAAATAATATCAGACTCAGCCAGCAATTTGTCAAGCGTCACTTCTTCAACTAATTCAGATCCATAGTTATCGAGATACTTATCATAGGCTATCACCTTTACATCCCATCCTTTCCACAATCTCCCGAATGCACTTCCATTGTTACCGTACCCGATGATACCAATGGTCTTACCTGAGATTTCCCATCCACGGTGCGCTTCCCTGAGCCAATCACCCTCCCGGACACTTCTGTCAGCTGAAACCAATTTATTCGCCAGGCAAAGCAACATCCCCATGGCATGCTCAGCCACAGCCTGAGCATTACCTTCCGGGGCACTGATGACCATTACCCCATGCTCCTTCGCTGCCTCCAGATCAATGATATCAAGACCACTTCCCAACCTCGCTATCCATCGTAAAGCGTTTGCGGAAGCAATGGCTGTCCTGTCTATGGCACAACGGGTATTGATGACCACCCCTTTATAGAAGGGTAGGGCCTCCTCCATTTCTTTTCGGCTCATTTCAGGGGCATAGGTCGTGCTAAACCCAAGAGAATGAAGCCCTTCCGTCAAAACCGGATGGACATAATCCGTGATTAAAACATCTTTTTGTACCATAATTTTCCGCTAATCAGCTCGCTTTTTTGGCAAATAGTATCTTTGTCCGATTTTTAATAGGACTTGCTCCATTTTACATACCTAAGCCAACCGGTAGATGCCCAAAGATAGTAGTATCCGTTCCGTACTGATCATCGGCAGCGGACCCATCATTATAGGACAAGCCTGCGAATTTGATTATGCAGGATCACAAGCGTCCAGATCTCTTCGCGAAGAAGGAATTGAAGTCAGCCTCATCAACAGCAATCCCGCCACGATCATGACTGATCCGGTGACTGCAGATCATATTTACCTGCTTCCGCTCACCGTCGAAAGTATCATTCAAATCCTGGAAGAACGGCAGATAGATGCCGTTTTGGCCACGATGGGCGGTCAGACTGCACTCAATCTGGCCATCGAAGCCGACAAAAGAGGTGTATGGAAAAAATATAATGTACGTCTCATCGGTGTAGATATTGCCGCGATTGATCTTGCCGAAAACAGAGAAGCTTTTCGTGATCATGTCATTAAGCTGGGCATGAAAGTGGCCCCAAGCTTTATAGCCAATTCCTTCCTCGAAGGAATGGAAGCCGCCCAGGCAATAGGCTTCCCGCTCGTCATCCGCCCTAGTTATACCCTTGGAGGCACAGGTGGAGGTTTTGTGATGAAAGAGGAACAGTTTGAAGAAGCTCTTCGAAGGGGACTTAACGCCTCTCCCACACACGAAGTTCTTGTTGAAAAGGCTGTATTTGGTTGGAAAGAATTTGAACTTGAATTGCTCCGGGACAAGAATGACAATGTGGTGATCATCTGTACTGTAGAAAACCTGGACCCAATGGGTATACATACCGGCGATAGTATTACGGTGGCACCTGCTATGACCCTGAGTGACACCGCCTATCAGGAAATGCGCAACCAGGCCATCCTCCTGATGCGCTCGATGGGCAATTTTTCCGGCGGATGTAATGTACAGTTTGCCCAAAACCCAGCCAACGAAGAACTGATCGTTGTGGAAATCAATCCACGCGTGAGCCGCTCCTCCGCTCTGGCCAGCAAAGCCACCGGATATCCGATTGCCAAAATAGCCGCAAAACTTGCCTTAGGATACAATCTCGATGAACTAAAGAACCAGATCACCAAGACCACCAGCGCTTGTTTTGAACCCACACTGGATTATGTCATTGTCAAGATGCCCCGATGGAATTTTGAAAAATTCCACGGCTCAGAAAATTCACTCGGATTACAAATGAAATCCGTCGGAGAGGTCATGGCTATCGGCCGCACCTTCCAGGAAGCATTGCAAAAAGCATGTCAATCCCTCGAAAACAACCGTACTGGTTTGGGAGCGGATATGAAAGAATGGATCAGCACCTCAGATATCATGGAACGCCTCGAAACGGCAGGGGATGACCGCATATTCCGCCTCAAAGATGCCCTAAGACTAGGTGTATCAGAGCGCAGTATCCACAAACTCACCTTGATCGATCCCTGGTTTATCAAGCAAATAAAAAATCTTGTCAAGGCAGAGGAGCGCCTGATTCGATATAACCTTGCCGAGGATATCCCAGCTGATTTCTTCAGGGAGTTAAAACAAATGGGGTACTCCGATGCACAGATTGCCTGGGTCCTCCGGATCAATGAGCACGAGGTAACACGTCAACGATATAAATTAGGTATCCGCCGCACCTATAAAATGGTCGATACCTGTGCAGCAGAATTTGAAGCAAGGACACCTTATTTCTACAGCACTTTTGACGAGGAAAACGAAAGCATTCCTTCCAACAAAAAGAAAATTGTCGTCCTGGGATCTGGTCCTAACCGTATAGGGCAGGGTATTGAATTTGACTATTGCTGCGTCCATGGTGTCCTCGCGATCAAAGAGGCAGGCTATGAGGCCATCATGATCAATTGCAACCCCGAGACGGTCTCTACCGATTTTGACATAGCAGACAAACTCTATTTCGAACCCGTCTACTGGGAACATATCAAGGAGATCATAGAACTTGAAAAACCCGAAGGCATTATCGTACAGTTGGGTGGTCAGACTGCGCTGAAACTTGCTGAGGAATTTTATAAAAGCGGGATCAAGATCATTGGCACCGATTTTCCTGACATGGATCTGGCTGAGGACAGGGGTAGTTTTTCAGACCGCCTTAAAGAACTAGGCATTCCGTATCCAGAGTATGGTGTCGCCCACGATGTGGATGATGCAGTGCGCATTGCCAAGAAAGTCAGCTATCCTGTATTGGTCCGCCCCTCTTATGTACTCGGTGGACAACGCATGAAGATCGTCATCAACGACCACGATCTGGAGCGTCATGTACTCAGTATATTCAAGCACATGCCTGACAACAAGGTTCTCATTGACCAGTTCCTTGAGCGAGCTAAGGAAGCCGAGATCGATGCGATCTGTGATGGTGACGATGTGCATATCATGGGCATCATGGAGCATATCGAACCTGCAGGTATCCATAGTGGTGATAGTTCTGCCGTACTTCCTCCTTATAGCCTGAGCCAGTCAGCCATCGACCAGATGATTGAATACGCGAGGAAGATTGCTTTTTCCCTCAATATCAGAGGATTGATCAATATCCAGTTTGCTATCCGGGTAGCAAAGGGTGGGACAGAGGAAAAGGTGTACGTCATCGAAGCCAATCCACGTGCCTCCAGGACCACTCCTTTTATAGCCAAAGCATATAAGATCCCATACCTCAATATTGCTACCAAAGTCATGCTCGGCACCCATAAGCTGAAAGACTTTGGTTTCGAAAAGCAATTGAAAGGTTATGCTATCAAGGTCCCGGTCTTTTCTTTTGACAAATTCCCTAATGTGGACAAACGCCTGGGGCCTGAAATGAAGAGCACCGGCGAAGCTATCCAGTTTATCGATGACCTGACCGATCCATTCTTCAGGGAGCTCGAAAGAAACAGGAATATGTACCTCTTTGAATAAAGCTGCCGGCCTCCAGTTTGCAGTCGGCAGTCCTCAGTCGGCAGTGATAATTCCATGAGCCAAAAAACTGGCTCCCAAGCCAGGAAAATTGGATTGCCACGGCTTTCAAGCCGTGAAGGCTCATGGTAGGGGGTAGTCTCCTATGCTCATTATTGATTACTGATTACCTCTTACTGAATACCGCTTACTGATTACCTCCGACTGGTGACTGCCGACTGCCTGCTAACTTCGTATTTCGGCGAAATATATTTCGTAGATATACGAACCTGGTTCCAGGTCAAATAACCTAGCTACCAGCTACCAGCTACCAGTTTTCAGTCTCCAATTCGCAGTCTTCAGTCTTGTCTAAATGCCCACAGCATGTCACTGTCCGCTGTCCACTGGAAACTCCCTGCTGACTTCTTATATCGGCGAAATATATATCGTAGATATACGATTCGGTTTCCAGGTCAAGTATCCTGGCTACCAGCTACCAGCTTCCAGAGTAAACTCATTACTCACTTTAAGTTGTCACTTCTAACTTCTCACTGCTAGCTGCTGTCTGGCAATCAAACTCTGTCTCCTGACAATCCCCTTGCCCTCCCGCTGCGAATGCTGTGCATTTGGCGGGATCTCCGCTGCGCTACGACTTGCTCCTTAACCTTTGCGGCCTTATGCTCTCCCGCAGCCCGTAAGGGGCGGGATCTTCGCTGCGCTTCGATCTGCCCCTTTGCTCCTTGCCAATTGCGGACTGCCAACTGTAAGCTACCCGCCAATTCTGCTAATACACAGCCTTTGAATAGGGGTTCAGCCCCTGATATTTGTCAATTCTTTGACCAACATGCGGTTCTTCAGTGCTACTCAATAATATTTTATTAACATTGTGGGCTTATTTTCGCTCAACATCCTTTTTTAGCTGGTTAAAAGATGATTTTATGATTAGACGCTTACTTCTCATCTCTATTTTTTCTTTATTCGGGCTCGCAGCATGGGCTCAGTCATCCCTGGAAGGAAAAGTTACGGACGCAAGCAATGGGGACGCCTTGATCTTTGCCAATGTGGTCCTATTCAAAAACGGTAACCTGATCACCGGAGTCCAATCCGATCTCGACGGCAATTATGTATTCTCCTCCGTTGATCCCGGGACCTATGATGTTGAAGCCAGTTATACCGGTTTTCCAACACAACGCCAGACCAATGTGATAATCTATGCCGGAAAAGCTATTCGCCTGGATTTCAAACTGAATGTAGGCCTGTTGCTGGACATCATTGAGGTCAAAGCATACAAAGTGCCGCTGATCGAACAAGATAACACCACTCAGGGGGGTATTAAAACAGCCGAACAGATCAGGAATCTCCCGACTAAAAACATCAACGCCATTGCCGCCACCACAGCCGGCCTGTCAAGTATAGACGGCGGAGCTGTCAATATCCGCGGATCACGGAGCAATGCCACGAACTATTATCTCGATGGCCTCCGGGTCAACGCCAGCTTGATTCCACAGTCTGAAATCGAACAACTACAAGTTATCACCGGAGGTATCGAAGCCCGCTACGGGGACGTAACAGGAGGTCTGATCTCACTGACTTCCAAAGGACCATCTTCTGTATTTTCAGGTGCCTTAGAGGTTGAATCTTCCGAATTTACAGACCCTTATGGATACAACCTCCTCAGCGCTAACCTGAGCGGACCTATTCTCAAGAATAAAACCACTAATCAGTCGATCATTGGTTTCAGGGCTTCTGTCCAGTATCTCGATAGAAAAGATCCTGGTCCAAGAGCTTTCGGTGGCTACAGGGCTACAGAAGAAGCTATCAAACGCATAGGAGATAACCCGCTGACAACCATTGATGGCAGCCCTATTCCCCTGATCGAAAGACTTGAGGAAAGCGATGTCGAATTGCTCAAGGCAAGACCAAATGTTGCCGATCAGCGGATAGATTTGACAGGTAAACTCGATTTCAAAGTCAATGATGCCATAGATTTCACCCTTGCAGGTAATTATTATGATGCCAATAACCACTTCTCTGCCGGAAGGGCCTGGGATCTGGTCAACTGGCAATACAATCCATATAGCGAGAACAACGGATTTTTCATCAACGGAAGGTTCAGGCATCGTATCGGAGGGGTTAATACAGATCCTGATGCTCCACCTGCCTTGATCCGCAATATTTCCTATACACTTCAATACGGCTTTGAAAAAAGTTTCTCTGAATCGGGAGATGACCGTTACAAAGACAATCTCTTTGATTACGGGTATGTGGGTGACTTTGATGTCTCCTGGGAACCTGTCGTAGGTATCGCGCAGGACACCAATAGCCCATTCGCCAACCCGCTCTTCCCCGGATCTACCATCTACGGTGAGCACTTTGGATATGGAGAGACCTTTGCTGAAAATGGCTATACTCCTTCCACTACGAACAACCCGCTCCTGAATAATTATAATATCGGACAGGAAGTCATTGATTTCAGAAACTACAATGCCTACAACGGGTATTGGTCAGATATCGTCAACAGTGCTTATGCCGGTATCCATACCAATACAGGTGCTGTATATAACAATTATGCAAAGGGAGAATCAGATGTGCATACCGGTAATCTCAATGCTTCGTTTGATATCTTCCCCGGAGGATCTGATAAGGGTAGGCACAATATCCAGTTTGGTCTGCTATACGAACAAAGACAGGGAAGAAGCTATAGCATCAACCCCAGAGATCTATGGAATACAATGCGCTTTGCAGCAAATGATGCACACATAGTTGGTTTGGATAGTACCAGAATAATCGGGTATGATTCATTGACCACCATTTTCGATGGGCAACTTCAGACTTTTGATTCTATAGCCATTTTCCAGACCCTGGTCGTTGAACAACCAAATCTTCTTTTTTATAAGAAAGTACGTGAGCTCACCGGCCAGTCACTCAATGAATTTGTCAACATCGATGGCCTCAATCCCGATGATCTCAGCCTCGATATGTTTGCCGCAGAAGAACTGACCAACCGCAGAGCTATAGGGTATTACGGTTACGATTATCTCGGTAACAAGCTTGACTACGATGTCAGTTTTGATGATTTCTTCACTGCTGAAGACGGTGAAGGTCGCCGGACGCTTCCGGTTGCTGCTAACAAACCAATCTATAGTGCAGCTTACATCCAGGACAAATTCACCTTCAAGGATATCATCTTCCGACTTGGACTCAGGGTGGACAGGTATGATGCCAACACGAAAGTGCTTAAAGACCCATATTCCTTATATGAAATCATGCAGGCAGATGATTTCTATACACAGACTGGTGAACCCAGATCACCTGCTGTTCAAGATGACTGGAATGTATATGTTGTTTCTGAAGGCTCTACAGAAGTTCGCGCATTTAGGGATGGTGACCAATGGTATACCGCAGAAGGAACGCCGGTCAATGACGGATCTGAAATTCTCGGAAATGAAATTCCAAATCCATACTATGTAGAAAGAAATTCCGCAAACAGGAATATCAGAAGCCGCAATTTTGATCCGAATGGTTCCTTTGAGGATTATACCCCTCAAGTGAGCTGGATGCCACGTCTAGCTTTTTCATTCCCGATTTCCGAAGATGCCAATTTCTTTGTGCACTATGACGTCCTCGTGCAGCGTCCACCATCTAACACGATTGCAACACCACTCGACTATTACTACTGGTCTGATGGCCCTCCAGGTAATAACCCAAATCTGAAGCCTGAAAAGACAATTGATTTTGAAGTAGGGTTTAAACAAAAAGTTTCTCCTTCCAGTGCGATTACCATCAGTGCGTATTATAAAGAATTGCGGGATATGATCCAGTCTCAAACCTATCTGTTTGTTCCTGGTGTCCCTGGCAATAGTTATAACTCTTATGGCAACCAGGATTTTGGTACTGTCAAAGGTTTTTCATTTAGCTATGATCTTAGACGAACACAAAATCTGGAGATGACAGCAGCGTACACGCTACAGTTTGCAGACGGAACCGGTTCCAGTGCTACAAGCCAGGTGGACCTCAACATCAATGGACGTGGTAACATTCGTTACTTATCACCACTTTCATTTGATGAGCGTCACCGTTTGGCCGCCAACATTGACTACCGGTATGGATCTGGTACACAATACAATGGACCTCGCTGGTTCGGTGCAGATGTTTTTTCTGAAGCAGGTATCAGCCTTCAGGCAAATGCAGCTTCAGGAAGACCTTATACAAAACAGCAAAGAGCAGATCGTTTTGGCAGCAGCGGGGTTGGTGGCGCAATCAACGGAGCCAGGCTTCCATGGAATTTCTCCCTTGATATGAGAATCGATAAATCGTTCCGCATTGCAGGTGGTGAAAACGGAAAACCATTATATATGAATGTGTACCTCCGTGTAGAAAATCTCCTTGACCAAAGGAATGTCATAGGCGTCTATGCCGCATCCGGTTCAGCATATGATGATGGTTTCCTCGTGACACCAAATGGCCAGAGTTCCATTCAAACGCTAATTGATTCAGGCAGAGAGAATGATGTGGACAACTACCTGATCTCTTACCAGTGGGGTGAATTGGTTCCCGGATTTTTCACGTTACCACGCAGGGTTTACCTCGGCGCAGTACTACAGTTTTAATGTACAAAGTAATTATGACCACCATTTTCTATTATTCAATAAGTAAGCGAATTATGAAAAGACAAATAAGGCTCACGATGGCATGCTTGATCATGTTATCATCGCTGCAATCTTATGCATGGATAGAGCCCGACCATAAGAAACCTCCCGGTGCTGCACCTACAGATAATCCTATCAGTTATCGTTCGGATTGTGCACCGGCTACGATGTCCTATGACCTTGCCATCAACAACGTACGTGCGAGGCTTCTCAATGGTGGAGATATCTGGTGGGACTTAAGTGACGGCCAGTATATTGTTCCTGCTGTTGATCCGGCTTTAGGCGTACCTGGAGTTTCATCCCTGTTTGCTGGAGCTGTTTGGCTCGGTGGTTTCGATGATGCAGGCAATCTCAGGATTGCTGCTCAGACTTATCGTTCTGCTACCGCCAATGACTTCTGGCCCGGCCCGCTGTCATCAATCGGTACGACGGGAGCAGATACCTGTGAAAACTGGGATCGTTTTTTTATTGTAAAGGGTGTCGATATCAAAGAGCACATTCGTGCTTTTGATGAAGCTGTTGCAGCGGGTATCGAACTTGATCCTGAAAACATCCCTGATGATATAAAAAAATACCCTGCACGCGGTAATCCATACTGGAGCGAATATTATGATTTCGATCTGCCAAATGATAACCAGGGATTAGGTGCTTTCTTTGATGCAAACGGTGATAATATTTATAATCCGAAAGACGGTGATTATCCTGCTATAGAAGTAAAGGGCTGTCCGACTGAAAGTAATTTCCCGGATGAAATCGTATTCTGGGTCTACAATGATGCAGGTAACAGTCACACCAATACCAACGGCCGCCCTATTCGTATGGAAGTCCAGGTACAGGCTTTTGGGTATGCGACCAATGACCAGATCAATGATATGACTTTTTACCGCTACAAACTTATCAACAGAGCGGTAACCCCGATCGATAGTACTTTCTTCGGAATGTGGATCGATCCGGATCTTGGTTGTTCCGAAGATGACTTCATCGGATCAGACACCAGCCGGAGCCTGATGTATGTCTATAACCAAGACGAACTTGACGGTAACGTAGGATGCGATTGTACCACAGGTAGTACCACCTACTGCAATGAAGTGCCAGTACTTGGAATTGATTATTTCAGGGGACCTTTGGCTCCCGTCAGGATTATTGACACCTTCAGGATAGACCAGTTGCCATTGATGACCATGGATTATCCGGTTATTTACGATACACTTGGTTATATCGGTGACTCACTGATCATTTTTGATCTCGATAACAGAAGAGAGTTGGGCATGTCTTCATTCACCTACCACGTGCGCCAGGGTGCAGGTTCATGGCCAGGCGCTATGTGGGATCCACAGACTGACATCGAATTTTATCGTTATCTCTCCGGATCATGGAGAGATGGAACACGCTACACCTTTGGTGGCAGCGGATATAACCTCGGCCCTGGTTCACCGGTTATCGAGTATGCATTTACAGGTGATCCAGGCAACAACAATGACTGGTCAATGTGTTCTGCCGGCCTTGGTCAAATGGACCCTAGAACTGTACAGGCGACCGGTCCTTTCCGTCTCGATCCAGGCGCTATCAACGAACTTATTATCGGAGCTGTGTGGGTGCCCGACCAGGTTTATCCTTGTCTCGAATTGAGTGAACTTCGCGCAGCAGATGATCTTGCTCAAGCATTGTTCAACAATTGCTTTATCCTGCCTAACGGCCCGGATGCACCAGATCTCGATTGGATCGAACTCGACCGTGAACTTATCATGGTTCTCAGCAACGATCCAAAGACATCTAACAATGCGTTTGAACTCTACAGTGAGCGCGGACTGGAAGTACCGGAAGGAGAAATAGATAGTAATTATCTCTTCGAAGGTTACCTGGTATATCAATTACTCAATGGAAACGTCACCACGGGTGAACTCGAGGATGTATCCAAGGCAAGGTTGGTTTTCCAGGTAGATAAACGAAATGGTGTCTCTAAACTTTTCAATTGGACGACGATTAAAGGACCAAACAATATCGATGTCTGGGTACCTGTGGAACAAATCACAGGTGTAGATGCCGGTATCCGCCATACTTTTCAGATTACAGAAGATCAGTTTGCTTCAGAAAACAGACGCCTTGTCAATCACAAAAATTACTACTACACAGCTATAGCCTACGCCTATAATGAATATGCTCCTTTTGATCCACTGAGCCTCATAGGTCAACGCACACCATATCTCGAAGGCAGAACTAATATCAGGACCTACGACCCACTGCCTCATCCACAGACCTATAAGATGATCAATGGTATGTATGGAGAAGGACCAATCGTCACCCGCCTCGAAGGGGTTGGTGCCGGAGAAAACTTCCTGGAAATGGATACTGCTGAGTACAACGAAATCTTAAGCGGAAATAACAATGGTGAAGTCACTTACACGGCTGGTGGTAGCCCTATCAGAGTGACAGTATTTAATCCATTGGTCGTAGAGGATGGAGAATATATCCTGGAGATGGTAGACCCATCACCAACCTCCTCAGATTCTCTTTCACCAGGTACAGGCTGGAAGTTTTATAATGTCAATACACCTGATGAAGTGTTCGTGTCTGAAAAGCCACTCGCTAACTTGAATGAACAGTTGATAGCTGATCTCGGAATTTCAATATTTATTGGTCAATCAGATGATGCTGGTGACAGAAAAGATGTATCCAATGGTACTATAGGCTATTCAGTTGACTATAAAGATCCGACTAAACCTGAGTGGCTTTTCTTCATCGGGGATGACTTGGCGGGACAAGCAATCTTTAATTTTGTCCAGACAGAATTACCAGAGTACCCCAACTTCCTTCTGGATCCGGATAGAGCTTTTTCAAAGTTCGCTCCATGGGTCCCCTATTACCTTGTTGATTATGCACCTGACGAGCCCGCAGAAAATCCTGCAGGATGGTCTATTACGCCTGGTTGGTTAGATCCTTCAGGTGGTATAGTTCAGAATCCACAATTCGGTAGCAGTCTGCAGTCCTTAAATAATGTTGATATCATCCTGACCTCCGATACATCAAAATGGAGCAGGTGTGTAGTAATCGAGACTGCAAATCAATATTATACCTCATCTACTCCTCCGGGAGTTGGTCTTGAGTCTGAAGGCAATAAGAAAAGCTTTACATCCAGATCAAAACTATCCGTAGGAAAGAGAGATAATGATGGTGACGGATTCCCTGATCCGGATGGTGATCTGAATGAATCTGGAAATCCGCAGACAGGTATGGGCTGGTTCCCGGGTTACGCGGTTGATGTTGAAACCGGGGAGAGACTCAATCTCTTTTTTGGAGAGAATACAGTGTACCGTGATTTTGTTGCTGAAGCGCTCGGGCTTGGCACCGAAGCTCATGATATGGTCTGGAATCCAGGCGCACAGATTCTACTTCCTACCACCGGAATTCCCGGACCACTTGAATTGTATGTGGGTGGTCAGCACTACGTTTATGTGACCAGAGAAAAATATGACGGATGTGCTGAGATCAGGAAGTTCATTGACAGGACCTCTGCTCCTCTTAAGGCAAGAGCATTAGGAAAAATCACCTGGACAGCAATTCCGATGGTGATCGATGATCCGACCATTTCCTTGTTACCGCTCAACGAAGGTCTGATACCAAATGACGCGATCATCAAACTGCGTGTTGACAATCCATACCAGCTTGCTCCAGGCAATGGTAACTTTAATAGCTATCCTGCCTATCGAATCGAATTACGTGGCGTCTCTGCACAGGAACTGACAGATGGCCAGGTACCTCAGGCTCTGGATTCAATAGGGGTGGTTCCTAATCCATATCTGGCATATAGTGAATATGAAGCCTCATCTTTTGATAATACAGTCAAGATCACCAATCTGCCAGCACAATGTGTGGTCACGATCTATTCACTGGATGGAAGGTTTATTCGCCAGTATACAAGGAACGAAGAAGGGAAACCAAATTCACCGCCAAGAACATCTCCACCAGTCGCCGTCAACCAGATCGTACCAGACTTGGAATGGAACCTGAAAAATTTTGCAGGTATTCCGATTGCAAGTGGAGTATATCTTATTCATGTGAATGCACCTGGATTAGGTGAGCGGGTGATCAAGTGGTTTGGCGTAAGCCGCCAGTTTGACCCGAGTGGTTTGTAACCAACAAAACAAAAGACAGAGATTACTTTTTCATAACCAGCTATGTTGAAAGAAAGGAAAGTATGAAAAGACGTTTAGTAAATGTATTGATAGCCGCATGTTTATTGAGCCCGGCTTTGTCCAATGCCGGAAACCCTGATCGTCAGGGCGAAGCCGGAGGATATGAATTGTTGTTGAATCCCTGGGCCAGAAATGCCGGACTCCACGCCATGACCACTTCGATGGCTTATGGAGTGGAAGCCATGCAGATCAATATCGCAGGTCTGTCAAAGATCAATAAAAATGAATTTGTCATAAGTCATACCAGGCTTTTTGAAGGCACAGGTATTTCCCTCAACAGTCTGGGCTTCGCTCAGAAAATGGGGGAGAGCGGTGCTTTTGGAATTTCCCTCACCGCCATGGACTTCGGAGATATCAAAGTGACGACGACCGGAACACCGGAAGGAACGGGGGCGACCTATAGCCCGAGTTTTTTCAATATCGGCCTCGGGTATAGTTACACCTTTGATAAAAAAGTCTCTGTGGGTATTTTGCTCAGAGGTATATCTGAGAACATTGCGGATGTCAGCGCATTCGGTCTCGCGATCGATGCAGGTGTTCAATATGTCTCCGGAGAAAAGGATAACTTCAAGTTTGGTGTGTCCCTCAGAAATATGGGCTCCCCAATGAAGTTTAGCGGAGAAGGACTTTCTTTTCCTACCACCAATCCACAGGGTGGTACAGAATATCCAATCACCGTCAACCAACGTGCTGCTGGATTTGAACTACCCTCTATGCTCAACATCGGCCTTTCTTATGACTTCTATGCCGGCACGAAAAGCCGTATCACTGCTATCGGAAACTTCACAGCTAATAGCTTCTCCGTCGATCAGTTGGGTGGAGGGGTAGAATTTGCCTTTAGGGAGATGTTTATGCTCCGGGGAGGATACCGCATGGATCTGGGCGTTCCACCAAGTGATCCGCAGCATAATGTCTATTCAGGACTATGCGGTGGTGTCACGATTGAGGTGCCTACCAAAAAGGAATCTACCGGTAGATTTGCCATAGATTATGCATACCTCGCTACTAACCCATTCAGTGGCACCCATAATTTCAGTATCAGGTACAAAATGTAAGGGGCGTCTCTAATCCAGGATGGATCGGAGAAACCATTGATTGACAAAAGATTAAAAACGCATTACTTAATTATTTGATGGGCATTAGAAACGCCCTAAACTATTGACACAGGCAGGATAATTCTATATCTTTGCCCTTTAGAATATTAAACGTTCTCGTTTGGGGTACCCGATGAGAACGTTTTTTCGTCTAAGTAGGAGACAACGACCTCCGGTAGAAACCCCATTTTCAGGGTTTTTTGGTCACTGATCATGCCCGGGACAGGTTGTTGAATGAATGAATACATCTGTTGTTTTTAAATTTTATCAGGACCATGAGTGACTTTCAATACATGACTCAGGAGGGGTACACCAAATTAAAGGATGACCTCGAAGAACTCCGCAGTAATGGCCGACAGGAAGCTTCCAGAGCTATTGCTGAAGCTCGTGACAAGGGTGACCTTTCAGAAAATGCCGAATATGATGCTGCCAAAGAAGCCCAGGGTATGCTGGAACTCAAGATCTCCGAAATGGAAAAAGTCTTGTCCGCAGCCCGTGTGATCAGCGAATCCCAACTCGATATCTCCAAAGTCACCGTCCTCGCCAAGGTAAAAATCCGCAACACAAAGAATAAGGCGGAGACGGTGTACCATCTCGTGTCTGAAACCGAAGCCAATCTTAAACTAGGCAAGATCTCCGTCAGCAGCCCCATCGGAAGTGGTCTCCTGGGAAAGAAAATCGGAGATGTGGCCACCGTAAAGACACCAGGTGGAGAAATGCATTTTGAGATTCTCGATATCTTTTTCTAAACTGCCCCTGATGGCTACTATTTTTTCAAAGATCATCGCCGGAGAAATCCCCTGCTATAAGGTAGCTGAAGACGACCGTTGCCTTGCTTTCCTCGATATACGCCCGGTCGTCTTTGGACATACCCTGGTCATTCCCAAGGTAGAAATCAATTACATATTTGATATGGAGGATGACTACCTCGCACATCTCCATTTATTTGCCAAGCGCGTAGCCCTCGTCCTCGGTCAGGAAGTGCCCTGCCTCCGCATTGGCGTCATGGTGGCTGGCCTCGAAGTCCCACATGCCCACATCCACCTCATCCCGATGCAGGCCATATCTGACCTTTCCTTCTCGAATCCAAGACCGGAGATTCCACGGGAGGATTTGAAAAGACTTTCGGAAAGACTTTTTCAGAGGCTTATGCTCTGAAAACCTGTCCCGAATACTTTTATGCTTCTTCTAACCCCCTACCCCCTGAAAGGGGGCGCTGATTTTGATTGTACCTAAATCCTGAACAAATTATAACTGGCATTTACCACCCTGGCATTTGAAGTACTCGACTTCAAATTGATATATCGGATCATCGTGTACATATGGTGCATCTCTGATCGGCAGTCTGTGGCTGCCAGGCAAAAGTCCTTTTTGTTACCCAATCCAATGTCCCGTTTTGCCCCCAACCCCCCAATCGGGGGCCCAGAATGAGTTGTCAATTCAAAAGGAATTCATTTCGAATAGGCACCCATGCTGTGAACCGTTTTGCCCCTAAATCCCCTAAAGGGGACTTGTTAATGTTTTTGCAGTGGTCAAAAAATCATCTCGAGTAGGTACTATCCTGTGACCCAAAACTGTTCGAGCATCACGGAAGCCTATTTCCTTTTTTAATCAAGACTCTATAGGTAATCAACAACGTCAAGAAATAGAATAGTGAAAATCAGAAAAGCGTCAGCTGACGAGAAAGCCCAAAAAATGCACTAACATAAAAGTGAGTTTTTTGGGTCACGAGCTTTTTGGTTCTTTTTTGCGGAAAAAAAGAACACGAATACCCTCGGTATGTGAGCGACTAGACACAAAAAGAAAGACCCGGCGCAAGCCAGGTCTTTCTTTTTGTGGTACCTCCAGGAATCGAACCAGGGACACACGGATTTTCAGTCCGTTGCTCTACCATCTGAGCTAAGGTACCCTCACCTTGATGCAACTTTAGGTCGCGAGGGGAGGCAAAAGTAGCATTTTCCGTTCTATTTAGGTATTCTTGAGGATAATTTTGGTTTTGCAATGGCAAGAAGGATCATAGTACTGGCTGCATTGGGGGTCGTCCTGAGCGCGTACTTCATATTTTTCAAGGACCGGGAAGACATGATCTACCCTCTGGCGATCAGTCTTTTGATCCTGGTGGTAGCCTATACGTTCCAGTACCAGATCGACCAATTGATGATCAGGGGAGTGCCCCAGAAACTTGACCTGGATATGAGGCATATGCTGCTTCATACCACTCCTCAGTTTTCGGAGATGCCGGCGATGCAGCAGCGAATGGTGGAGGACCGGATAAAGCGATGGATTATCAAGAAGGATTTTATCAACAAGAATGATCAGGACGCCCCCGAAGATGTCAAGTATATTCTCGCCTGGTACGCTATCCTGCTGACGATCCATCAGGAAGATTTTCTCTATGATGGCGTCAATCGTATTGTTTTCTATCATCACCCTTTCCTGTCCCCTGCCCACACGGATGATGTCCATATCGCGGAGGTCGAATCAGAGGACGGGACGATGATCATCTCCGTACCGCATCTCATCAAGGGCCATATGGAGAAGGGCTATTACAATATCGGCCTCCATACGATCGCCCAGGCCTATGCTGTGTGTTACCCATCAGAGCCGATTCAGTGGCCTGCAGATATCTGGGACCAGCTTGAAAGGATCAGCACCATTTCAAGAGAAAAACTTGAAGCCTACATCGGCTTGCCCCTGACAGACCCCTGGCCTGTAGCTGTGCACCATCAGGTGACTTATCTCGGCACCGCTATTCCGGAACTGCAGGCGAGACTCCCTCAGTTTTTGCCCCCCTTTGCCCCCTGAAGGGGGTACCTGACTTGTAAGACTTTCTTCCATTTAGACTTCATGAATCACGCAGACATTATAAAGCACGTTGAGCGTAATTTGTAACTACGCTTTCATATGAAAAATCAAAAGGATCAAACTCCAGGCAATAGTCAATGAAGCCGTTTTTAACGGCATGCAACCAAACAGACATTTGAAGCTTGTGGCTTCAAATCCATATACCCCCTCATCGTGTAAAAGGGCAGCATCTCCCCAGGCGGCCTGCGGCTGCCATGCACTTACCCCACATTTAGCCCCTTCGAAATTGTGCTGCGCAATTTCTCTCCTCCCGAGGCAAATGACATTCATCTGGCGGGATCTTATGGTTCGACCTGTGTACTGCGTAACCCCGGGCTTTCCTTAACCATGTTGCTATAGGCAACGAATTAAAGGAACACAGGGGAGAGAATTTCCCGGTGGAAATTCGAAGGGGCAAAAAAACCATCGTCGAATATCCCACCCACCTCCCACATTAGCTTTTATCTTACTTCCAAATTCGTGTGACATGAAAAAATCAATACTCCTGCTGGCCTCTGTTCTCTTTATTCACCTGGCTCATGGGCAGGAATCCGAGATCCAATCGGTCATCAGCAAGATGTTCCAGTCCATGTACAAGGCAGACACAGCTGC
>JANNSS010000273.1:0-6270 GCA_031402955.1 Saprospiraceae bacterium | reverse complement strand
CCAGTCATGATTGGTTCAGGTTATGACCAGATAGCTGCCGGTGGTGCGCACATGCTTGCCAGGAAAACGGATGGCACACTATGGGCCTGGGGCGATAATTACTTCGGACAGATCGGGGATGGAAGCAATATTGCTAAAAGTTTGCCAACGCGTATTGGACCTGATTAAATATAACTCGCCATCATATGCCCGGATTCCGACAAAGCCGGATTGGAAAGCGTTGCCTTTGGGAGCGTAGCTTGAATCTATACTAAAAGTAAGGTGGACGGATTGTTTGCTTAAGAAAAAATCAAACCAAAAAAATGAAAACGACATTAGTTTTTATAGCTCTACTATTTGTTGTGGATATATTTGCGCAGGTTGAAGGATCTACCCCTTATCAACGGAATCATACAGCATCTAACATGATTGCACCTCATCATGATTGGATGTCAGTGGGCATCCACGTTCCCGGTAGTCAAGCTGCGAATGTCTGGTTTTCCCAAAAGAATGAAAATCTCCCGATGGCATATACGCCAGTACAGCTCTATGACAGCATTTATTTTTGGACCTGGGACACTGATTTTGAAGTATGGAAGTTAAATGCTAAACATATTGATATATTTTACGATGCTGCCTATAATCGGACTAGGTTTACTAAACAGGCATGGACAGGGGTGACTTGGCAGAATCAAAACCAGTTTCAATATTCGTATAATGGACATAATAACCTGACATCAAACATTCGAATGGATTGGGATGGCCAACAATGGATCCTTGCATCACAAAGTATAAGTGACTATGATGAACATGGTAATCTCTTAGACAATATAAATCAAAATTGGAATGGGACAAACTGGGAGAATTTAACAAGGTATCAGTATGCATATGATTCCGTCGACAACCTGATCCAATTAGAGTCCCATTCCTGGAGTGCTGGGCAATGGGAGAGTATTTTAAGGTATATGATTACCTATGATACGGCAAGTAATATTGCAAGCAGTCTTTACCAGACCTGGAATGAAACAGACTGGAAGAATGAGAGCCTGTTGGTCCATACCTATGATGACCTGAATATCCGAACAAGGAGTATCAATCATATCTGGAATTTCAATTTTTGGGAGGAAGCATACCAAAACCTTTATACCTATGATGCGTCTTTTAATTTATTGCAGCGTTTAGGGCTGCGATGGCAGAATAATTCCTGGCAAAATGCAGACCGCGTTATATTTACCTATGATGATTTTGGCAATAGTACCGCCACTAAAATCGAATTATGGATCATTGAAACCTGGGTGCCATTCCTGCAGTACTTAAGCACATATGATGCAGACCATTTATTGACCGCCACCTCCACCCGGAAATATAGCTTTGATGGCACAGATGTCATTAGCGGCGATAGCACGTATATTTATTTTCATACTACAACTTCAGTGGAAGCAGCCATTCAATCAGTTGAAGCATTTACGGTATATCCTAATCCAGGCAATGGGAAAATCAACATAACCTGCCCGGAGGCCATCCGAGGTATTGAAATCTACAATATTATGGGAGAGCGGATTTACATTGCGACCCCGGCTGACAAAGCTTCTTTCATAGAGATAGATCTCTCGGGATATAGCCCAGGAATCTTTATGGTGGCAGTGTACAATGGATCGAAGGTGTTTACGCAGAAAATAATTTTGCAATAAGTATAAACATAAGGCTTTTTCCTAAGCCAGAATTTAATTTGAAAAAAAAAATTTGTGGGAAGAAGCAGGATTTAGGTACTTTTAACTATGTAGTATACAGTGTTGAACAATATCTCTATTTCTTATACCATGTCAACTGAGTAAAGTAATTCAAATTTATTTCTGAATGAAATCAAATTGGTGCTTCACATTTATTCTTCTCGCTGTATATTTTTTAAGGTTGGAAAATTCAAATGCCCAATCTCCTCAATGGCAATGGGCAAAGTCAATGGGCGGAACAGGGAATTGTCGCATTTATTCCATGGCTATTGACCCATCAGGAAACGGAAATCTTTATCTCACAGGTATTTTCTCGGGAACAGTTGATTTTGATCCGGGTGCGGATTCTTTTTATTTAACGTCAGCAGGGTACATGGATATTTTTATTTTAAAATTGGATGACTCGGGTCATTTTCAATGGGCAAAAGCTTTAGGTGGAACAGGTTATGATATTGGTACAACCATTGCCACTGATCCTGGAGGAAGCGGAGATGTTTATACCACTGGCTACTTCGAAGGAACAGTCGATTTTGATCCGGGTGTAGGTGCATTAAATTTATCATCGGCCGGAGATTCAGATATTTTTATTTCCAAATTAGATAGCGCTGGCAGTTTTGTTTGGGCATTGGCATTGGGTGGAACGGGGACGGACAATAGTTTCTCCATAGCTGTTGACCCCACTGGAAGCGGAGATATTTTTACTACTGGTGCTTTCTCAGAAACAGTTGACTTCGATCCGGGTATGGAAACATACACTCTAACTTCTCTTGGTTACAAGGACATTTTTGTTTCCAAAATAGATGGTTCAGGAAATTTTATTTGGACTAAAACAATAGCCGGCAAGAAAATCGACCAGGGTTATTCGATCGCTGTCGATCCGGGAGGGAGTGGCGATGTATACATTTCAGGTAAGTTCACGGGAAGGGTTGATTTTGATCCAGGCCCTGATTCTTTTAATTTAACGACAATTATTAGCCCTAATATTTTTATTTCTAAATTGAATGAATCGGGTCAATTCGAATGGGCAAAAGCCATGAGTGGAACAGGTGGCGATTATAGTAATACTTCCTTAGCTATTAATCCTGCAGGAAAAGGACAAGTTTATACGGCTGGTAATTTCATGGGAATAGTTGACTTTGATCCGGGAGCAGACACCTTTAGCTTCACTGCGGATGGTTTTGCTGACATATTTATTTCAGCTTTGGATGGATCTGGCCATTTTGAATGGGCGAAAGCTATTGGTGGATCTGGTGCTGATGTTTGTTTCTCTTTAGCAATTGATCCTTCAGGAAGCGGAGATATTTATACCACCGGTTTGTTTGAAGGAACGGTTGACTTTGACCCTGGTGCAGGAACGTTCAATTTAACGGCAGTGGGGTTAGACATTTTCATTTCCAAATTTAATGACAGAGGTAATTTTGTGTGGGCAAAGTCAGTAACAGGAGCAAGTGAGGATGTTGGATTCTCTGTAGCGCTTGATGCTTTTGGTCACGTATATGTGGCGGGATACTTTGATAGTCCCTCTATTTCTTTAGATTCCATCACATTGCAAAATGCTGATAGTACCGGTAATCGTTCAAATATATTTATTGCTAAACTCCATGCTGTCACCACGCCAACAGTCCATGTTGATTCGGGAATACAACAAATACGTATATATCCGAATCCCGTAAAAGATCAATTGATTATTGGGATAAATGCTGATCCGTATGATCAAATGAGTATTACTTTATTTTCTGTTTATGGAGAGATAGTTTTTTCAGACAAAATTCAATATAGCAGGCACGAGGTCCCGATTGATATAAATGTGCTTCCTGCAGGCGTATATTTTGTTTGTGTGGAAATCGATGGCAATAAGATGGTGAGAAAGGTGGTAAAGGAATGAAATTTGGACTATCCGGGGATCTTTGTAATGGAAACAGGTAGCTTGCAATGGGGCACATTTTATTTTCCAGGTGGTATCAGGCCCATAATCAGTGGCATTGGCGTCTATTATCCTGATGGCACAGAAACACAACGAGTTGGTATCGTACCTGACATAGAAGTTAAGCCAACGATAGAGGGAATCCAGGAGGGTAGGGATGAAGTGCTTGAAAAAGTAATAGAAATCATTCATGCCAGGTAAGAGACATATTGGCCTTTCAGTAGTGGATGAAAGCCTTCAAAGCCTCGTTTATAGCGGCATTTGATCCTCTTTTTTCTTTATTTCATTTTAAGCGTAGAAAGGGCTATCTGGTAACAAACCGATAACCTTTTTTTTATGTACAACCTTTCGCTCGATTAGAAATAAAAACTTAATAAGACACATTAATATTAGTATATCAGATATATATACATTACATATAAACATAAAGTGTACAATTTTCCTACTGTACTTTCTTTCAAAAGGAAACATACCTCCTTGTTTTAAGTCGATTTATCCAGTAGAGTGAACATGGTGTTGGGCCAATTTTGGGGTATTGATTTAATAACCTAAAACAACCCAAATCATGAAAACTGTTATCACATTATTTGTCCTTGGGATGATCACGCTTCATCCCGTTTTTTCACAAAAGAACTTTTACAATTTTTCCATTTACACCGGTTATACGCCCGGCCAGACACCTGCCCAGGCAGGTATCATCCTTAACAGGCAAGATCCAATGAACGAGTTCATCTTCAACCTCAAGGAAATCGAGAATTCATTTGTGTTTGGCTTTCGAAAGAATTTTCGCTTTAGCCATCCCTTCTTTGGAACACTCGGCCTGGAGTATACTACGTTGACACAAAATTATTCCGGAAGATTCACCCAACAACGCGAAGTTGCTCAATTTAATGTTACATCCACCAGTCGAATGCTCAGCATGCCAGCCGGTGTCGGTTTCAAATTCGGCAACTTCGATGTCACCAATGGATTGATGCTGCAATATGATATCAAGCCCGAAATGAGTGAGGAGTTACCAATGGGGATTGAAATGTCAAAGTCACAATTGGAAGTGGGATGGTACACCGGAATAGGATTTTCATTTAACCGAACCAGAATTGGAGTCGAATACCATTCTTCACTCAAACGCTACGGACATAATATGATTTATCAGCAAGAGTCAATGGAACTGATGAGTCTTCCGGGAAACGTGCGGGTTTCTATTGGTTATTCTTTTTGAGGCTGTACTGAATTTAAGAATCTCTAAAACCTTTTCATCATGCATCCAATTAAGATATTCTTCACCCTATTCCTGATACTGTTTATTCATGCCCTGGGGCAAAGTCAATCCGGATACAGAGCATGCTACGGATTTGACTGCAAAGAGGAAAAATGGAGCTTCTCTGTTTTTACAGGATTTTCATTGATGGGTCCGGCCAAAGGCACATATGACCAAATGAAGGTTGCAGGCTTAAATAGTGTTCGCCCTGCTCAAGACAGCATAGCTGGATCTGGTGGTCGCAGCGTATATCCACAAAAAAGGACTGGGATTGTATGGAATCTGGAGGCCGGATATACGATAAGCAGGAGGAGCGGCCTGCTGTTGTCTGTCGGGAAAAGCTACCAGTCTACAGTTAAGGGGTATCAAAACATAGGCAATGGAAATAGTCTTGAACTCAATAGTCAACTTTGGTCTGTCTCCTTCAATTATTTATGGAGAATCGGAAAAGGGAATGGTGGCCTGAATATTGGGCCTGTAACAGCCTGGTATAAGGTGGGTGAAGTATATCCAGGGCAATCCGATAATGGCGTTACTTATGCTTCAACCTTTAAGCCCGGTGTAAATGTTGGCTATACACTCCCACTTGTGAAGAAGAAGAGTTGGTTCCTCACCTTTAAAACTAATTATACTTGGTTGCCAGAAGCTGAGATTGGCCCTTATACTTCATCTCATACATTATATTATGGGACTAGTAATCAGGAGGTACACACGTCAACATTTGGAAAATCAAAGATTAATCTTTCTACGATCAACATTGGGCTGAGTACAGGTTGGAGGTTTTGATGGCCAGGCTGCTTAGGCACGGAGATCAAGAAGCAAATACTGATTTATCAGTATGGTATGTCAGTTACATAGACAGTTCTTTTACGTAGTCATTGCTGGACATGTTAAGTGTACAACATAAAAAACGAATGAATATGAAAACCATCATGATTTGCTTTGCTTTTTTGATCCTTGTCCTCCATGGATATAGCCAGGAGATTAAACCTGACCTGCAACTGACTAGTGAACAATACTTGAAGAAAAGTAAAGCTCAAACTACCACAGCTTTCGTCTTATTCGGAATTGGAACAGCATCCATCGTTGGAGGTATTGCTGTTTCGTCTGGAGGTCAGGACGACCTTACAAAAACGCTGAATACGGTATTTATCGGAGGGCCATTAATCTTGCTGGGGCTCACGTTGGATGTAATCAGTATTCCGGTATTTGTTGCTGCTGACAAAAACAAGAAGCGGTCGATGGAAGCTTCGACGAGTATAAAGTTTGAGGATGTTCCATCCTGGAGTGGAGGCGCAATCAGGCAATCAAGTGTGCCGACGCTGGCTATACAAGTCAGATTCTAGTATTCAATTACGATGAAGAGCCAAGTTTACTTC
>JANNSS010000272.1:0-19777 GCA_031402955.1 Saprospiraceae bacterium | reverse complement strand
CTCACGGGAGTGGATGATCGTAATCGATACACCCTTGCGGTGTGCACGTCCTGTACGTCCGCTACGGTGGATATATACATCCGGGTCATCCGGAAGGTTGTAATTGATAACGTGCGTCAGGTCATTGACATCAAGTCCGCGAGCGGCTACGTCAGTAGCGATCAGGAGCTGCAGTGCTTTGCTTCTGAACCGGCTCATCGTGTATTCGCGTTGCTGTTGGCTCAGGTCTCCATGCAATGCATCAGAGTTATATCCTTCAGCTGAAAGTTTCTCAGCGATTTCTTTCGTCTCTGCCCGTGTGCGACAGAATACGATCGCATAGATATCCGGATGTGCATCGATGATGCGCTTGATGGCTACATAGCGATCCTTGGCCTGCACTTCATAATAATGGTGTGTGACATTGTCAGCACCAGTTTGTACTTTTTCCGCAGCGATCTCCATCGGATCATTCATGTAGGTCTTGACGATCCGCATGATCTCGTGAGGAAGTGTGGCTGAAAACAGGAGGGTTTGTTTCTCCTTCGGAGTAGTGGCGAGAATAGCATCCATGTCATCCTTGAAGCCCATCGACAACATTTCATCCGCTTCATCCAGGACCAGCCACTGGAGCTGTTCGAGTTTTAGTTTTTTGCGGTTGACGAGGTCGAGTGCCCTTCCGGGCGTAGCGACTACGATCTGGGCTTTATTCTTGAGGGCGAATACCTGGGTGTCCATGCTTGAACCGCCATAGACGGGAACCACCTTCACATTGGGGAGGTTTTTTGCAAAATTCTGCACCTCCCTGGTGATCTGGAGGCAGAGTTCGCGGGTGGGGCAAAGGATCAGGGCCTGAACATGTTCTGACTTGAGATCCAGGTTGTTAAGAATCGGAATACCAAAGGCACCTGTTTTACCGGTACCGGTCTGGGCTCTTCCGATTAAGTCTTGTTTTGAACCAATAATCTGGGGAATGGCCTTGGCCTGGATAGAGGTGGGTTTCTCAAATCCCATTTCGCTAAGTGCGCTGAGGACTTCCTTTTTGAGGCCCATTTCTTGAAACGTCATCATAAAATCTGCATAACAATGGCTAACGATCAGCCATATTGGGCGCAAAGGTACTCATAATAAGTTAAGCATTAAGAGTTTAGGCGATAGTTAACAGCTTTTCGGGTCAATGTGGAAATGTTTAGATGTGTAATGGTTTAGGGCTTATAAGCTTATAAGCTTATTGGCTTAGGAGGTTAGAGGCTTAGGAGGTTAATGGGCTTATCGGGTTGTGGGGATGGACAGATCTTACTGGTGGATATGGTGTTTAGAAATCCCTCCACTTTAAACTCGTCGTATCACTTTTTAAAGTCGTCACAGATTTCGATGGTTTCTTTTTGATTATAGACACGTTGTCTGAAAACGGTTATACTCATAAGGATTAATATTTGATTTACAGTCATGATAGTTCCTGCAATACCTTGATTCAAGATTCAGCATTTATTATTTTCACAATGTCTTCTTCGATTTCCTTGAGGCTCTGCTCCTTCTCTATTGCCTTTTGTGTTGTGATGTATTTATCAAACTCTGCTGTTGATTTATTCAAGGCTTCTTCATGGCTGATGACTCCTGCATGGTTGAGCAATTCTCTACCGTTGAGCTGTAGTATGCTATCCAGTCGATTGATCCAATCGGCCATGTACATTGGTGTTCTCTGCTGGGCCATCGTTTCAGCAAAAGCCAGGTATTGCTCCACCAGGAGACCGAGCAAACGAATTTCTTCTTCAGTCAGGTAGTTTTTAGCAACACTTACGTCAGACTTCCTGACAGAAGCTTGGTTTTTCCTGTCATACGATTGCATGCCCAGCAAAGGCAAGGTTGCATCCACTCTTCGATACACTAATTCAGCAGCCGTCTGTTCGCTGATGGCCCAAAGCAATTTATTCTGGACCACCTTGAAGAACGCTAAGGTCTTTTCGTCTTTCGGATCGTAGTCAATACTGGTGGTATAGATGTCCTTGATTTTCTGGTAGAAAAACCGCTCGGAGAGTCGTATCTCACGGATGCGCTCTTGCAGCTCATTGAAGTAATTCATCGAGGTGCCGGACTTGAAACGGTCGTCATTGAGGGCGAACCCTTTGATGATGTATTCCTTAAGGCGCTGGGTGGCCCAGATGCGGAATTGGGTGCCCTGGGGGGATTTGACCCGATAACCTACAGAGATGATGACATCTAGATTGTAGTGGTCTAGGTCTCGCTCCACGGTCCGGGCTCCTTCATTACGAACTTGTCGGAATTTCCGACAAGTTGCTGTCTGGCTCAGCTCATTTTCTGAATAGACGTTTAAAATGTGTTCCGTAATGGTACTTCGTCCTTTTCCAAAAAGGGTAGCCATTTGTTCCTGCGTAAGCCAAACAGTCTCTTCTTCCAGCCGGACATCAATTTTGATGTTACCGTTTTGGTTTTGGTAGATGAGGATTTCGCTGGCAGGGTGTTGCATGCGCTAATACTTATTGGTGAAGGTCTGGACAGATGTAAAAATAAGGGGGATGTTTGATAAGATGTTGACTTGTTTTGGCTTGCGGAATAAAATTCTTTGCCGTTGCCTTTCGGATATCCTCCCGCTCATCCCAGATTCCCTCCGATACGGTTATAGATATTCGCAGACTGCCAGTTTCTTTTCTTGCCCAGTCGCATTCGCTTCTGTCTTCGGACCTCTGTGAAAGGATGCTGTTGGATAAATGTTGTCGCTGGTATATTGTCTATTGGAAATACAACAAAGTCCTTTGTGATCAGTCGCAACTTCATCAGTGCTTGTCCCGCTGCACTTGTCGTGGCGATGATCAAGCCCTCTCCCATTGTCGGCAAATAATAGCCTTCTACAGTATCATCCACCACATATACAAAGCCATTTGAAAGATGCTGCTGTAGATGAAACATTCTATCCTCACCGGAGACCTGGCGATCTAAAAGTATCATTTGCATTTCATGTTCGCTGGAATATGGCACTATACATGTATCATGAATATCGGAGTCGATTGGCTTTTCCCCTTTAAAAAACAAATATTCGGTTTCTGTTTCAAAACCAATTTTTCTATACACGGGTTCTCCGAGTTCTGTGGCAAGGAGGTAGAGTGTGTTGCAGTTTTTAGAATTGGCACTTTCAACCAAAGACTCAGTGATCAATTTACCAATGCCTTGATTTCTGTGATCAGGATGAACAATGATATGTGCCAACCAGGCAACGTCATGGTGGATGATGCTTGTCCCGGTGCCAACCATTTTATTGTCAATCGTTACTTTAATAGGAAAGCAAAAATCTGAGGTGGTATAAAATTGAATAGCTGGCATGGCGCTGTCCCAGCCTGGGGGGAGGAGGGCGGGGATTTGCGCTAAGTCATTATGTTCTAATGGTTGTATTTTCATGATTGAAAATGCGTGCTTTTTCCCCCAGCCGGTTTATTCCTTCACCTTCGCTTTCGTCAGCTTGGGCTTAGGTTTGTATAATGATTCGTATTTCGCAATCCATTCTTTCGCAGTGATTTTCTTCATCAACTCCCCGATGAGTTTAAAGGGGATGTCATCCATCTTCTTAAACCGGACACAGCTCTTCCCCATGTCCAGTTTTTGCTTCGTGTGCTTTGGATATTCGGTTACGAACCATTCCATTAGTTTTGGATCAGCATAGATACCCATGTGGTAAAAATTAATGGAATCCTTTTGCGAAGCTATGCCCGCAAAAGGCAGCGGCTCAATTGGCTTGCAATGGTAGCCTGCAGGATACAGTGTGTGGGGTATAACATACCCTAATCCACCGTAACTGATCCCCGGCTCAAACCCCTTGGGCAGGTTCTTGACAATGATATCGTGTAGTTTGTTAAAAGGCTCCGCCCTGTCCGCCGGAACGTTGAACAGAATCTCCTTGACTGTTTTTCCATTTGCTTTCATCGATCTATGAATTTAGGTTTTTTTCGACGGCTTTGTCAGGTGACAAATTCCTCACCCGTCACTAAACGCTATCATGCAAATTTACGCGAAAGTAATTGTTGTCCGACAAAAGTAGCCGCATCGATTTATTCTTTAAATATCAACTTGTTTGAGCAGTTCTCTTGGTTTCAGGGCTTAGATGGATGACAAAGAGTACAGTGAACATCAGAAATAAAAATATGTCCCTGTATAAATGATATTGCAACCAATCATCCCTAAAACTTGCCCAGTTGTCCGGTATGGATGTTGGTGTCCATGATAGAAACAGATCGTTGAGTGGTCCGTTACCTTGCAGCGCTATCAAGGTGTCGGCCAACAGAAAAATGTATGCACATACTGCCAACCAACCTTTCCATTTGTTTCCTTCAACAAAAAATAAAGTGGCCAGTAATCCAAACAGGACCGAAATGAATATAAATACATATGGACCGGCTTTCCTGATCGCTATATCCAATGGTCGGTGCATTTCTATAAAAGTGATCCCTGCGATATCATACGTGGTTGGGAATAAATAAAACCCAATCAACCGGGTAGCGCTCAGGCCAAAGCTAAACGTTAGAAAGAACAGCACGGCATTCTTCAAAAAAAGAAGAAAGCGTGGCAGCTGTCGTCCTTCGGTATTTTTTCTGGTTGCTATAAAATACGTAATCAGAAAACTAATCCATCCCAACAGTCCAAGCAATCCATTAAGTCCGATATACTTTATCCATTCATCTTTCAGGCTTATCCAGTCCCCAGGTACGTTCTCTGGTGTCCAGCTCGCCATCTGGGTAGCAATAGGATCGGCATATTGCATGACCAGGAATACACCTGCCAGATTCAACAGCAAGGCAAGGACCGTCAATAGAGCCTTAACTTTCTTTCCATCCTTAAAAAACATGATTGCCATCATGATGAGAAAAAGTGCCGGAAGCACATCCAGAAAGAGAAGGCCCCTTACTTGTACATATTTCTCTGCATGTTTAAACCAATCTAAAAATGTGGTGACCTGTACAGCCCCTTTTAAAGAATCCGTAACATCGTAGCCTGTAGATGTCGATAATGCTACTAAGAGGGTCGTGATGAAAAGTAAAACTTTCTTAAACATGATATTAGATTCTTTGAGGTTTAGTGTTGTATCCGGTAGTCTATTGATGGATCTTAAAAAACTGCCAGGCTGCTGCTATTGGTCGTTTCTTTTTTTGAGCTTTCTTGCCATCCTGATAGAATGTTCCAATGAATGTAGATTGTTCCAGTCGCTATGTGAGATGATAATAAACCTGGGGTCAGCATATCGCTTCTGTACGTTTTTAAGAGTGGCGTGATATGCTGTTCGATTCGCATCCCCCAGATAACCCAGATTTTCAGTGTCTGCCCCCTTTATCAGGCAACCCCCATAGAGAATTTTTTCTTTGTCAAACCATATAACAATATTATCTTCTGTATGTCCTGGTCCTGGATAATACACTTCAAAGGAATATGGTTCCACATTGAAAATAGTATCCTTCGCCATTAAATATTCTGATCTCTTCTTATTGTTCTTTTTGCTTAATTCGTCGGTAAGCGTAGTTGTATAGGTTCTGATTCCTTGCTGCTGGTAATAGGCAAGTCCTTCTGTTCGGTCACTATGCCAATGCGTTGCAATACATAGGATCACACTTGAATGGTGCTTCAGTCTTATGCTGTCCAATAATGGTTGAAACTGTGTGGTGTCCCAGGGAGTGTCAATCATGATGACACCCTGGCTCGTTTTCAAATACATTCCATTTGCAGTTAATAGGCTTCCTTCGTATGTGTTGTAGGTAGTATAAATATAAAAATCCCCCGTGAGATGTGAGATCTTTAGTTTGACTTGATCAGCTTGACCCAATATTTTTGACAGCGTCAGAATAAAGGCTATAGTTGATAGAGTTGTCCGCATTATGCTTTTGATTTTGCTACCAGGTTCGGGCGCTCTTTAGAATTAAGGGCGTATCTAATAACCGCTTGATGCTAAAAATACATGTTGATTTTCGAAACAGAAGAGAAATTTCAACTAACGAAAAGATAGGTAATAGAAGTACCTTTCATGTCGAGGGTTAACTGATGTAAGATAGGCGGGCACTTGAGCACATATGCCTATGCTTCGCCAGGCTCTTTTCTTAACCGTAAACCTGCCCGAGGTGCACAATGCCGTGTCTATGGCAAATGAGACACCCCTTTCACTCCCCATTTAAGCCATTTAAAATTCTTCACAATCAATTCTAATATCATGTGCTTCCAGTTTTTGATTGAGTAAGCTGCAAAAATGAGCCTTGCCTTGTGTCCCATAATGCTTACAATTAAAACAAGTCCGTTGCACACTTATAATTTCCAATTGGTTAAGTTGAATGATTAAAGTGGAAATGTTCTGCCACAATACTTTCTTGTCTGCTTCGGTTGATTTGGAAATAATTGTTGTCAATGGATGGGTATAGTCTTCCGTTTCTTCGACTACCTTTTTTCCTGCCTTGGTCAATTGTATGGTGTAACTCCTTGTGTCGGAGTCGTCAGTATACTTCTTAATTAGTTTTTTTTGCTCCAGGACTTTTATGGCGTCGCTAATGGTGGGCTTTGTAAAATTAAATTCCTGGGCTAAATAGCTAATGGTTGTCTTGTCACTTGAATGATATTGAATGAAAATCAACAATTGAATCTGTATCGGGCTTAAACGATGCTCTTTTGCCTTGTCCCACAATAAAATTCGGAATACCTGCGATAAGCGCTCCAGTCCTGCAACTATTTTGTTGTCAAGGGTTCCGTTCTGATTTTCCAAATTAAATACTGACACGCTAGTTACAGTTTTGCATTTCTATAATGTAATATCCCTTTTGCTGGATAGCCAGCACCATTTCCTCTGTTGCTCTTTCAATGTGGCAAAACCTGCATTCACTTGCTGTCAAGGTATGATTTCCTTGATTCTTTGATTGTAAGTAATCCTTACCAAAGGTAAATATTGTTTTTTCATCTTTTATATGCTCCGGCGCTATAATGTCAAAATGCATTACGATTCCGTCCGGTTTTGTGACATAGGTGTCCCAAACTGCTACTCGCATAACTTAAATTTTTAATTGAATGAATAGAAAAGGGTAAAGCCGGCATAGTCCTTTGATTAAAAAGAACAAAAATCCGGCTATCCCCTTTTTTCCAAATAGGGCTGTTTAATCCGGATGTTGTTTACTTAACCGAATAGGGTAAAGAAAGGTCTCCGCTTGCTACAGAGTACACTTTGTAAACACCGAGCATTGGCTTGGCTCCGCTATCGGCATGCGCTCCTCCTTCGCCGGTATTCACTTCCATAAAACAAGTAACAGCATCAAATTTGAAGTCTGTTTTGTTGTTGATGCGATAATCGGGAACCACCACTTTAATGGTGTTTCCGCTTGTTATTACATTAAAACCCGGACTATCCATATACATTGGCATATCGGGTGCAGTCTTAGGTAACACCACCGTTTTGTCCTCTTTTTTAAATTCCTTTACAGAAAGTCCACCGGCCACTCTCTTATCTTCTGTGAGAATTACCCAATGAGGATGCCAAACGAGACCATCATTGTCAAATTTGCCATCGACGTTTTCGTCCCAAAGCGGGCTGTCGTCAAAATCAGGATGTGATGTTAATGCCAAAGCTACAATGCCATCTGTTTGGTTAAAACCCACATCAGTAGGCATTAAGGTTGTAGGAAAAACGTAACCCAATACCGGAGCACCATTCAATTGTCCCGCTGGTTTTGGTGTTGTGTTTCCGGCCAGGCTATCCACTTTTATTTCCCAGATCGTAACACCCAAATCCTTGTTGTGTATTACAGATGTGGATTTAATTCTAAAATTACCATTTTGGTAACTTCCACACTTATCGCAAGCATGCGCGTTTGCAAGGCCCAATGTAGCGATGGCAATAACAGTAAGTAATTTTTTCATTTTACTATTTTTTAAAGAGTTAATTAAAATTCGTTTTTATTGATATAGGGATACGTCCATAGTATTACGGTAAGTGTTACAGCTTTAAACCAGGCTGTATACATGGCTTCAACTGTTTCAGCATCGTGTCCTTTTATAGCCAGGAAACCTTTGATCGTTGCCGTGATTGGAAAAATAAAGGCTACCATATAACGGTAATGAATGATTGGAACAGTTTCCACATCGTCTGTCTTGTTTTTCTTGCTGCTGTGATGCCTCAATGCAATTTCGTGTTGGTAGTTCAGCCAGGATTGGTCGTACGGTCTGGTACACAAGTCCATAATCCATTGTCCAAACCTTGCACGTACGGCTGTGAGGTAGTCCATATTGGGTTGTCCGTTATTAGTAAAATAGTGGACTAAATGTTCGTTGCCGCCAACGAAACCATACCAAAGGTCAAGCACTTCGTTTGTCTGGTCTTTTAAGACTTCACCTGCAAGACGAAGGTTCTTTTCGTCCTCCTCGCCAAACAAAACTGTTTTCTTAAGAAGGTCCAGATCGGCAATGCTTACCGGTGATTGCCCTACTTGCCCGTAGGCATAACCTTTGATTTGTTCTGTCATTTTTTTAAATTTGAATATGAATGATGGCACAAATTTAGTAAGGATTCCTAACTATACAAATTATATTGAAATAATATTTTAGTCGAAGGTCAGCACCTGCCAGGATATGATAAAATTTGGACTCCCAAGCCTTGGTGTGATTGGGCACAATTAATTGTGGCAAGAATGCGTTGGCCGGGTGTGATGGCTTATACCTCTTCTGTTTTTGAGAAGGGCGGGCATTTTCGTCAATCACTTCTTTCGGTTTATAGTGTAGTTGTCGGTCGGCCTACGCGCAACTATAGAGATTGCCCCGTCCTTGCAGTACCGGATTAGAACCTCTTTCCTGTCCGTTTAGAACTACGTTCTTTAGATGCACAGTCCCTGGATTTACCACTACAACCGCTATTGCCCGTTAACGGTTAGTTACTATGATCTGTCCACAATGTAATTCAGCTCAGTAACACCGCAAGTAAATGGACGGGTACTGATGAGGGTTAGTTTTGTCTTGTCCTTGACGTCTTCAAACAGTGGAATGCCTTGTCCAAGGATAATGGGATTGACAAAGAGCCAGTAGCCGTCAATTAAATTATGCTGCATAAGTGCATGTGTGGCTGTCGGGCTACCAAAAAGCAGGATGTCCCCACCTGCCTGTTGTTTTATTTCATGGATGCGCTCTGAAAGGTGGTCACTAATGATTGTTGTGTTCGTCAAATCCGTGTCTTTCATTGTTTTTGATAAGACCCCTTTATGAACTTTGCTATACCACTTTGCATGTTCGATGTCATGCCTGGTTGCGTTCGGCTTGTCTCCAGCAGTAGGCCAGTAATTTTCCATCATCTGATTCGTTAGCCGCCCATACAATGCAGTGTCGCCTTCGCTTATCCGCTTTTATCCAGTTCATTTCTCCGTTCGGCCCTGCTACCTTACCGTCAAGTGATATGTGCATGAATGAAATTATTTTTCTCATATGATTCTGTTTGTTTTGGCAGTCTCTAGTTTGTTTGTGTCTTTTTATAACCTTCGAGGCTTGCCGCAGGGCTGGTATTTTATAACTATCCGCCCGGCTTCTCAAACTGATTGAAAAACTGAAGTTAAAGTCAACAACTTAAGGTCAAATAGAATTTGGTCAAGCCCGATAGTAATTGATAGTAGTACTACAGCCGGATCCTATTCCTTCCGTTAGCCTTGCGGCAAACCTTTTGTCAGCGGCACAGTCTTTCTTATGCCGGAAGGTTTGGCTTATTAGTAGCATGTTTCACTACTTTATATAACATTATAAAATTTACTATAGCCAGTAATAACATTGGAATCCTTCTATAAATGAAATCGGTTGATATAAGCCGTTCAATTAATTCTAAAGAATATTTTTTATCGAGCTCAACTTGAATAGGTATTTGAATAGCTATAGTTGAAACAAGGGTTATAAAATTAAAAAGTAATGCCAGCCAAACTAACCACTTGGGTATAACTATCGGTCGAAACCAGAACAATAATATCTGAGGAATGAAAGATAAGATAAAGAAAACAACAAATAGCGGAATAATTAGCGCACTATCAATGTGATGAAATTCAGGAAATTCATTTGCGCCTACTGCACGCCATGTCCTGTAAGCAACCAACGAATTTACTATACCTCCACCAAAAACATAGAAAGCCAGCAGAATATAGACTGAGAAAACAATAGTTGAAATTTTGTTCTTATTAGTCATTTTATAATTATTTATGCCCTTTATGTATTATTCACTGTTTAACGGAAACTCACCGACTTGCCGCTAATGTTTTACAGATTTGCGATGGGCGGGCTTTTCACCACAAATGTTGATGCGGAGAACCAAACTTTGATTAACCACAAATGTGTCTGAGGAGCACTGAACCGCCACTTTTGCCAAACCCGTGTTAGGTGTATGTGCCTATGAATGCTTTATTTTCTACTTTTCTTTATTAATTCTAGGACAAATTCTAATTGAGTGTCCTTGCCTTTGCTTATATTTTCTTGTGTTGATTTAACTTCGTAGTCGGGTGTAATTCCAATATCTTCCTTGTTGGCGTGATAAGCATAAATAAGTGGTAAATCAATTTCGAATTTAGAGTTTGGTAGTGTGAGAAAGAAAAATTCGCCACCATTAATTCCTTGTTGGGAACCTCCCGTAGTTTCCCCAACTATTTTGCCTAATTGAGCAACTCTAAAATTTCTTGCCATTTCATAGCCCGCAGAACTATTTTTTGCATTTGATAATAGATATAAGTTTCCTCTAAAACCATTTGGTTTTGGATTAATATAATCACAAGGTTGCCCGCTATTTTTTAATTCATATAAACCTATTTCATTGAGTGTAAATTTCATTGGGTCTTTGGGTTTCTTAAATGAATTGTCCCAAGTGCTTAAATGGGTTAATAAACTGTCAGGAATTTCCAAATAACGGTAGCAAACTCTGTCTGGGTCGTCACAACCTATTTTTTTGGAGGTGATGTAGGATAAAATGTAGTCGCCAGTATTGTCGCCACCTTCATTGTTACGAATATCGATTATTAGATTTTTAACTGAAAGTCGTTTTGATAAGTCATTGAAAATGCTGTCAACGAATTTTTTTGCATTGAAGTCGCTATTCCAAAAAGCAAAAGTTCCAAATTTCATATAGGCAGTTTGTTCATTTAGGATCTTGTAATCCCAAGTTTTTTCGGCAACAGGAATTTTACCAAATGATTTTTCATAAATTGAGATTCTTGTTTCAAATGATATTGAGTTAACAGTATTGTTGTTTGTTGACTTACTTGAAAGTTTTTTTGTCGTTAGTTTGAATGTTTCAGTATTAGAGGGGAAAAAGAATGGAAAATAAATATCAAACAACGAATAGGCATCCGCCTCATCAGGTGTTTCATTAATATTGTTCAATTTTTTACCAATTGAATTTCTGCCATCACTTCTACTAACTGTTAGCAAGCTATCTATAATTGTCTTTGCACTAATCCCGTTAATAGCTAATATTTCATCTCCTTTTTTAATGGATTTATTGTCAGATAAATTGTAGGTGATAATTAATTTGCCATTGGAAACGACTTCAAAAAAGAATGGTATAATTATTTTTGGTAATATTCTGTTTTGAGTTGTCGAGTCCATATTTAATGGGTTTAAGAAAGTATGACCACATTTTATCTTTTGTGCTAATTGCGAAAGCAATAAATAAAAAGTTCTTTCATCTAATGAAGTGCTGCATTTCATTTTTAATGAATCAAAGTATCCTTGTATTTGTTGAGGCGTATTATATCTATAAAATCCAGGGTGCAAATTTGTCCAAGCTGATTGTAAAACAGCTAGGTCGTTTTGCATTTGTGACGGATTTAAAGTTTTAAAGGCCTCTTGCGAAAGTCCTTTTGTATAAGATGATATAAAAATTAGTGTCAGTAAAAATATCTTTGTCATAAGTTTAGTTTTATATTGTATGTCTATGGTTGAACGGTGTCGTTTTGGCATTACGCCTAACACGTAAATACCCGCAACTCCCTTCCTCCACATCCGTATATAAACGCTTATTTACGTTTATACACGTTTACTTACGAAAATAATGAAATAGTCCCCATCTCTAACTTACTACTTTTCATTTTTCATTTTTCATTTACTTTCCCCTCCAACACCCCCAGCACCTCCGTGATCACCTCCTCCGGACTCCACCCATCCTCACCATGCGTCACCCCCAGTCTCGCTACCATCAAATCTTTGGATGGTATGCCCACGATCCATTGGCTCTGAAATCCCTTGAACATAAATGCATCTGCCGGCACACCCCGCATTTGACGATCTGCCGGATCCGGCGCAGCATTGAGCCAGATGTGCGCACCATAACATGCATCCGTTGCATTGGGCGTAGGCGTCAATGAATATTGCACCCAACCCTCCGGCAATATCCGTTCCCCATTCCACACACCATCGTCCATATACAGCTTGCATACTCGCAGCCAGTCACGCGCACTCATGTAGAGATAACTCGAACCCACAAACGCATCCGACTCATCATGTTCAAATACTGCCGTTGTGATTCCCAATCGATCAAAAAATTCATTATAAGCGAGATGATGCAACATTTCAGGTGAACTACCAACACGTGTATATAGTATGTCAGCCAGTATATTGGATGAGCCACTCGAATAGACCCACCGCTGATCCGGCGCTGCAGCAGGCGGTCGGGCTGCTGCAAATGCACCCATGTCCGCACATGCATACAACATCTCCGTAGCCTTCGCCATGGGCGTATAGCTTTCATCAAAGTCGAGTCCACTCTCCATCCGAAGCAGATGATCAATGGTGATATCCTTCCGCTCATCATCCGCCCACTCCGGCAAACCAATCGGAGTATGGATATCCAGGCCATGATCTTTTACCATCACACCGGTCAGCGCCCCCGTTATACTTTTCGTAGCTGACCATCCGAGGAGTGATGTATTTTCATCTACACCTTCGGCATAGCGCTCGCCGATGATCTGTACTTTCCAGACCACCACCAATGCCAGCGTCGTATTTAGCTTTGCACCAGGTGTTGATTGCCCTTGCATTTCCTTATCCAGGATACGGTCAATAGCCGACCAGTTGATCGTATCATAAATACTATCTCTGTTCACAAGTTTACCCATTGGCCACAAAGCATTTAACGTATCCTCTGAAGCTGATGCAACACTGATCTTTGGTCCAATATGTTGCTTGCGCAGGTCGTCTGCCGAACGCTTCAACAGCAGTGTGCATCCACATCCCTCGCGCCATACCGCAGTGCGCGGCCTCAGAAAACCAAAATACTTCACCGTGACTGACTTAGCTAACGTATCTATTTCAGGCACCGCACCCCTGAAGAGTATATGCATGGGTTTGACATAATGCTCCAATGCAGTGTCCGCATCCAGTCCTGATGTGAAGGTGTGTGAACATAGATATTTTGCTGTGTAGCCATTGGCGATGGGAGTAATGAGCCAGAGCAGAGCGGCAGCCGCGAGCAGGAGGATGATAATTGTGAGGAAAAGGATCTTCTTTAGTTTCATAAAATGAAAAGCAAGGTATAGACAATAATCTGCGATCCGTACGTTTCAATTGCCTCTTTTGAAACGCTGATAACGCAGATGTATTTTAAAAATAATTAGGTCCCTGAGCTTGTCGAAGGGTACATGGCGTAGTTCTCTTCTCACGCTGCCTCTTCGCATGCGAAGAGGGCGTCGTAAAAAAAAGGGGGATCAGCTTTTTTTATGCCCTTCGACAAGCTCAGGGACCAGTCTGGATCTATGTCTATCTGAAAATCTAATCTGCGAAAATTAATTTTTACATATTTCTGCGGCATCCTTGTGGTGAGCGGAGCCGAACTATGCGTTATTAATGATTCCTGCATGACGTTGAAAACGTCAACATTGATTATTGCCAAATGCATGATTTTTTTGATCTGACATACGCGAGATTAAGTCAACTTAAGCTCAACTTTGCCTTTGAATAGCGGCCTGCGGCCGCTATCTGAATTGCCCCTTGCCCCTTGCTCCATGCCCCTTGCATTTCATTTTTCACTTTTCACTCTTCACATTTCACTTACTTGTTGCCCACATCACCCCTCTCCGCACATGCTCCAGAAACAGCGTATCCTGATAACTCTCCACCGTATGCCCCAGCGCTGTATAGAACGACTTGCCTCCATCATACACCTGATACCACGACATCGGATGATAGTCTCCATGCGTGCCACCCTGATACGTGGATTCATCCGCTGTGAGTAGTACGTTGACATTCAAGGGTAGTGATTTGAAATTATAACACTCATCCATTCGTTTCCAGCGCATGGGAAGGTGCTTGCAGGATATGTGCGTGGTATCCACTTTTTCGATGACGTGCTGCTGGATATCCGGATGGCTGGCAAAATACGCACCGACTAATTTTCCGTACCACGGCCAGTCATACTCGGTATCGGATGCAGCATGCACACCTACAAAACCCTTTCCGGATTTGATATAGTTTTCAAAGGCCACCTGCTGCGCACTATCCAACACATTACCCGTCGTCTGGAAAAACATGACCGCATCAAATTCTTTAAGTCGTTGGGGAGAAAAGACGGATGAATCTGCTGTGGCAGTCGTAAGCATATTATAGTTACTTAAATAAGCTTGCAGCGCTTTGCTTCCTGGTTCAATACATTCATGCCGATACGCCTTGGTTTTAGTATAGATCAGGACGTGAACAGGCGCTGTTTTTTCAGGCGGTGTATCTTTTTTGCAGGAAAAGAATATCCCCAAAGCACAAGTCGCTGCTACAACAAGGCTTATATATTTCAATGGTTTCATAATTCAGTAATATATCTGCAAAATAGTAATTATAGGCGAAGGCTGAGGCTAAGGCTAAGGCGATGAAATATTTCAAATGTAGAGACGCGATTAATCGCGTTTCTACATCGCGTCTCTAAATCGCGCCTCTACTTTTGAAATATTCCTTTGACCACAATGAATGCCTAAACTTTATCGCTGACAGGCAGCATGAAATGGGCAGCTTGTATCTCTGCTTCTGTATCTTTATAGTAGAAACTCCACATATTATTATGAAATTCCATTCAATCCTCCTTATAGTCCTCTGTACATGGTTTGCTAAGCCGGCATCCGGCCAATTCTATCAGGTCTTCGGTCCGGTGGACGTTGATCTTTGCAGTGGTGAAATAAGTTTTTATAGCATCGAAACAAGTGCACAATTAACCAGGACAACCTGGACGCTGATACCTGATATAGGCAACACTATTTTCGGCGATGTGTATTCTGCTCAGATCCAGTTCTTTACCCCCGGTATTTATACTCTTGTTGCCAGTTCAACCTCTGTTGACGGACTCATCTTGAGCGACAGCATTACTGTTTTTGTGAACGGGATTCAGTTTTTCCCTGAAATTCTGGGTTGTTATGTCAATGCTGACTCTGGAAGCAGTTGTTATAAAGTCTGTGCCTTTTCACAGACTTCAATATTTTTGCCCGGAAGCACACTACAGTATACTGTGACAGGCGCCGAGAGTTACACCCTGGATCCCAACTCATCTACCATCGTCATTGAATGGGGAGCAGGTGGATCCGGATCCGTTATCCTTTTTAGCCAAGGGTGTACCGTTCAGCTGTGTTTTGATATTCTCCCTTTGCCGGTTGCTGATTTCATTACCTCTCCGGCAGCTACCAATGACACCGTCACCGTATGTAAAAACCAGGAGATAAATTTTGAAAACCTATCCTTCAATGGCATTTCATACACGTGGCAATTTGGTGACGGCACACAGGATAATGGATTTGATGCTGCACATACCTATACCGATGAAGGATTTTATACAGTTACTTTATCAGCAAACAGTATTTGCGATTGCGGTGATCAAAAACAAATTGTCGTCGAAGTACTGCCTGCCCCCGCTCCAACACTCGATTGTGTCAATAGCGTATGCCCCGAAACACGTCAACGATACACGGTCACTCCATCCGGATGCGCTCAATACGTATGGTCCGTTTCTTCCAACGGAACGATCGTCAATGGTGGTGAGCTGACAGATGACTTCATCGAAATCATCTGGCATGAAGGACCTGATGGAATCATTCAACTTTCGGTCAGCGGATGCTCTATGACGTATTGCTCATTTACCAACACATTCCGTGTGCCCATCATCACGCCGGATGGACCTGTCGATGGTGATGCAAGTGTCTGCTCAGGAGAAATCGCAACATACACAGCCCCATACTTTCCTGGCACGCAATATCATTGGCAGGTCGGACCATCAGGCACTATTCTCGGTGGACAAAATACGAATGGGGTAACCGTGCAATGGGATAATGTCAATGCCCTCGTATCCACTACTGTCGAAGTATATTACAATAATTGTTTTCTGGAATGTTTTGGACATGATCTGTTAAGTGTCAACATCACACCACAAATCAGACTGTCAGGTGATGTACAGGTTTGCGAAAATGCATCGGCCTCTGTTTTTGCGGAATCAGGGTTTAATATTTTTTCTCCTGTCAATGTCAATTGGCATATTGAAGATGCTGATGGCAATGTAGTCTACACCGCCCCTGGCCTATCCTCAACACTCCTGCACAATTTTAGCTACCCTCCTGGTGAATACGTTTGGGTGGCTACAAATAATTCAGCGGGATATTGCACAGAAACCGCAAGACTCGCTATCCATGTCACAGCCATTCCTGCAAAGCCCTTAGGTATTCGCGGCGAACAAATTATATGCCCCGGACAATTGTATGGATTCACTATTGAAAGCGCTGGTGATTATGCTACTACATGGTTTATCACCGATGGAAGTTCATTAGTGACCTATAATGGCCAAACCTTTCAGCATGCCTTCGGACCGACGCCTCCATACATGGTGTTGGCTTATCACACAGATATACAATACATGACTTGCGGATCAGAACCAGTTTCCATTACGCTTGGCACTGCTGCTGATTTAAATATTACAGGTCCTGATGAAGTGTGTCTTAACAACATTGATACCTTCAGTACCGATTACATCAGTGGTGCTGACTATACCTGGGAAATCATTCCCGCTGATCATGGAGAGATCAGAAGGAGTGACCTCAACAATGTGGAAGTGTTCTGGACACAATCCGGAAATGCAACCTTAAGACTAAATGCATGTGGTACCACGATCGACAAGTCTGTTTTGGTATATGGACTCCCAGCATTCACTATCCTTGGTCCTACGGCGGCGTGTGCTAATGAACTCGTCGCGTTATCAACGGACCAGCCAGCCATGAGGCATGCATGGGTGGATGAAAATGACATCAGCATCAGCGTAATGAATAATGTCCTGCTATCGCCAGGATCATTTGGTGTCGAACTCACAGATGCAAATGGCTGTCGTAATGAAAAATCTATTCAGATCGATGCATACCCAGCACCCATTGTTCATCTATCAAGTGCATTTGAAGAAACATATTGCACCAATATCCCCGGAGGTGTAGCCATTGTAGCAAATACTGACGGTACGGACTATCAGTATCTCTGGTTTCTGGATGATGTGGTGATCGGTCCGGGAGGGCCTGTGTTTGCAGTCACTACGTTCGGTGCCTACCATGTCGAAGTGACCAATCAATACGGTTGTAAGACTGTTTCGCAAAAAATCTCATTTGTAAATTGCTGCGCACCTTCCGCATGTGGCTTTGGTTTCCCCGGTTTTCCTGGTGGATGTGCATTTCTAGGTAATGATTTCGCCATTGCCGGAGCTGAAACGGCATGTAATATTCATCAATATTCACCTACTATTGCTGGAATCACACCGGGATCCATCCGTTGGTTTATCAGAAGCAACAGTGAAGGACTCATTGCAGATATCAATGCAGACATACTTGATTATACCTATCAGAAACCAGGGTACTATCATATAGTCATGTTTGGCTTATTGAACGGTTTTCCATACGACGCCTCTACGTGCGGACACTTTGAGCAGTTGACAGATACAATCCGTGCTGTTGCTAATTTCAAATTCAATGGCATATGTGCAGCAGCGCCTATTATCTTCGAAGATCTCACCACCTTCTTGCCCGGAGAAACCATCAGTGCATGGGCATGGGATTTTGATGACCCACTGAGCGGTGCTGACAATACATCCTCTGCTCAGAATCCATCTCATACTTATGGCGATGCAGGCATTTATGAGGTAACCTTGACCGTTACTCTGGCTAGCGGTTGTACCACCTCTAAAAAACATCTGGTGGAGATTTCTGCTGGACCCATACTCACACCTGTCTTCGATCCTTTCCATTGTGAAGATGAAGCCATGGCTTTTCAGCTACCCGGACAGGTATATGATATCCAGTGGCTTTTTGGTGATCCGGCCAGTGGCCCGGAAAACATGGCAGTTTCTGATTCAGTGTTTCACACTTTTGATCTTCCTGGCTCGTATTGGGTGACCGTCGCTGCATCCGATATTCATATGTGCAGAAGTGGATCGACTTTTATGGTCGACATTACAGCTAATTTACTCACTGGCTTGATTGATATTGATCCGATCACGCCATTGTGTGCAGGTGACACTGCAACATTGACAGTCCCCTCCGGAGGAATTTCGTGGTCATGGAGTACAGATGAAACAACGTCTCAGATCGAGGTAACGGAAAGTAATCAATACAATGTGTTGATTCGCGATCAATATAATTGCACCTATGCACCACCAGCTGTCTTTATTGAAGTATTTCCAAAACCCGAAGTGATCATCAAGGCTCGTGAAATCTATGGTACTGATGCATATGGTCCCTGGTCATCTTCACTTCAGATATGCTATGGTACTGAATTTGAAATTTCAGCTTTCTCTACCGGTAATGTTTCATACCAATGGTCAACCGGAGAGTTTACTCAAGTAATTCAGTTTACCAACGAAGGTGCCAATCTTCCAAACCCTGGTTTGAATGAATATACCGTGACGACAACAGATCTCATGAGTGGCTGTATCTCCGACAGCTCTTTGATCGTTGTTGAAATTTATAGTTTACCAAACGTTCCGCTGATCAGCCTGACAAGTGGCTCTGGCTGCAGTTTCAATCCAAACGTGCTGCAGGTAATGAACCCTGAGGCTGGTGTTACCTACGAGTGGTCAGATGGACAGTCGGGTCTATCGATCAATGCCGAGCAAGCCGGAGCATACCTGGTCACGGCCATCAATCCGAATGGTTGCAGTGCGACAAGCAATACAATCATCATTAATCCGTCTGCTCCTGTTGATCAGCTCCCCGGTGGATGCTTCATTGCCTGTGATCCATTGAATGTTTGTCTGCCTTTGTTGACCGATGTGGCATCCTACACGATCTATCAGGATGGCAATGTTTTCCTGAGTGGTGGTAATAACTGGCCTGCCAATTTTGTAATCACTGATGATGGTAGCTATACGATAGAAGTGACGACCACCAATGGTTGCACAGCTGTCTCTGATCCGTTGGATGTAGTCTTGTATACGGGCGTAGGAAGTATCACAGTGGAGACATGGCTTGATCAGGATGGTGATGGCATGGTCAGTGGAGGTGATGTGTTACTGCCGGGGATTCCTGTTCAGATCATTTCTGATGATGGTTTACACACTGGCGGCACGGAAACAGTGCCCGGTGGTCAATTTGTGTTTGAAGATTATCCCGCAGCTGGCTATCTTGCCCTGATCGATCGCACATTACTATCCTCTCAATGGAAAGTAGTAATTGATAGCGTCAACACTTTGATTGCGACTTGTGATGATTCCGTCGTAGTGTCTTTGTTGCTGATGAATAATTGTACGGTAACCGGACCTGATCAGCTCTTTGAGCTTTGTCCCGGTGAGTTGCTCACCGTTGGAGATAGCACG
>JANNSS010000271.1:0-2910 GCA_031402955.1 Saprospiraceae bacterium | reverse complement strand
GGTCTTATAGGGATGTAGAACAGCTTCTGTAATTCTCTTTTGGATGGTATCCAGGGACAACGGTTGTTTCATCTGGGGAGGATCAATCTCCGGATCAATATCATTAAAATACGATATGGCCTTGAGGGCTATCAATGTGTTGGAGTTAAGATAATCGTTGGAGTAGCATTCCAACTTCTCATTGATCGACTACATCATGAAAATAATCTGATCTTACAAAAAGTCGTGCAAAATTTTTATCTCGATTGTCTAGTTGTTTTGACCATTCAACTGTCGCAAGAATTTGATCCAAAGAATAAAACGTCATCATTTCGCGCCAATCTTCCATAGTTCCAAGTTGGATCACCCGTTCAATAACTATCTTATGAGACTTCTTCCAGTTGAAGGTTTCCAGATCGTATTCCCATAATAGGTGGGGTAGTATGTTTGGTTTTTGCTGCATATGCTGGTCTCCAAAAATACGGATTTTAAGGCAGTTTTTGAGTGGATTTTGCGACTTTTTGGGAGGGAATAATAAATAATAGAATCTCCTTTCCAGAGAAAGGCCCCGGTAGTTTTTAAGGCATGCCAAAAAATCAAAATGCCACCATTGGTGCTCTCTTCATTTAGGAGTAGAGGGGTTCGAACCGCGGGCCCTCCCGACGCACTCGCATTCAAGGAAAGCAGGCGTGTCGGGATGCTCTGAACCAGCTGAGCTATCATCCCTTAATCAAATTTTGAATAGCTCGACGAGACTTCCAACTTTTTATCTGGCGCTCAAAGGCATAGGCCTCAACTTTGGAGTCAAATGCTTTTTCAAAAACAATCACCCAATCTTTTGTCCTACTTGTAAATCCTGCATGATCTTTTAAATGAGCAGTCAGCCTGGATGCCGGGTCCAATTCAGTGTGGCCGACATAATAGGAATCGAGGCTAGGAGAATAGAGGATATAGGTATATGCCATAAATTAAAAGAGGCCATCTGTCTTAGACTGATGACCTCTTCTTGTGGGAGTACACGGGTTCGAACCGCGGACCCTCTGCTTGTAAGGCAGATGCTCTGAACCAGCTGAGCTATACTCCCAATCTTTTTATTTTAAAATATAGTTCGAACCGCGGACCCTCCCGACACGCATGTTTTCTTCGAAAACGAGTGCGTCGGGATGCTCTGAACCAGCTGAGCTATACTCCCCTTTCTTAAAAGTGGAGTGCAAACATAACATCTCTGGCTAAAACCTCAAAACAATTACTACTTTTTAAAGGATATTGTCCGATATCTAACTATAAAGTCTTGACTTGCAACTCATTAATAAGTTTCAGCATCTCCTCCCGATTCCCTGCCCTGGTAATAAACGTGGGCAATCTGCTAAACATCAGACTGTTTTTGCTCCCTTTGTTATCAACACCCCTTTCACGAAGCTTGGCCTTGACATACTGTTCAAGCAAACTCAAATGATCATAGTGGTAAGCCCAGAAGAGATCATCGCCGACCGTCTTTTGTAACCAGAGTGGTAAGCCAAACAACGGATCGGTCATCAATCCATTGTGCAATGATTGCTTTGAAAGATGAGCCTCATATTCACACTCATCACCACATTGATCACATTTCATTTTCAGCTTTTTCCACTGACCATCCACGGCGGCTGTGCGCGTGAGGAGGTTGCGACACTCTCTGCATTTTACAGACACATAAGCAGTCATACTGCCATACCAATGGCCGGGCTTCTCTACGTGAAAACATGAGGTGCAGGTCAGTCGAAAGGTATCTTCATGCGGATTGATCAATGCTTTTCCATTACACTTTGGACAATGAACTATAAAATGAGTCGCGAGTTCTGACAGGATCGTGCCCGGATCCGCAAATCGCTCCTGGTCACTCATCGTTCTTTACCTTTTTAATCTTTCCAAAAGTTTTCTGATCCGTTTGATACACTACGCGAACATACCCCAGCGCATTTTCTTCAAAACCCGAAACGGTGGTATCCGGCTTGGAAGTGAAATAAGGAAATTGGAATTCAATCCCCATCCGATCATCATCATCAGGACCTATGGTGATCATCTGATCTTTTTCAAGGTAGAAAGGAGATGAAAGATTCTTGGCAGCCCAAGCCGAAGCAGCATTATATGCATCTCCATGATAAGTATGAGCGCGATCCGATTTTATGTTGATCGCCCATCCTGTATTCAGTATGTCAGCCTGCAAGCCCGGAGACCATTCAAAGTCAAGGCCCATGATTTTATTACGATCATGATAGGAATCACCTCGTTGCCAATACCCATACGGAATGATATCCTTGAACTCTTGTTGATATGCAGATGGCTCCATCCATTCAATCCAGATGCTTGTCTGTGTATGTTCTGGCAATGCATCTAACGCAGTAAGAATTTTTACCAGGTTATTTTTCCTTAGTTCGGGTGATGGTTCTTCATAGAGGAGTATATAAGCAGCCATTTCGATGACGCTTACAGAAAATTTTTCAAGCCCGTTTTTCTTCAACGCATCAAAAACCATCCGCGCAGCTTTGATATCTTTTCTTGCATTGTCTAAAGATGTTTGTACTTCTGCGACATTGAGTCCGAGGCCTTCTTCCTTTTTAAACCATTTGACGCTGATCTGGACTTCCGGATCATTTTTATCTGCGAGAATGGTATTCTTCTCTTTGATAAACAGATTCATGGGATCCAGATTCACGATATCATTGACTTCTACCAGTTGGCCCGGAAAATGCGTCTCCAGCCAGGTAGGAAGATCATTCGTCTTTTCTTTTTTCTGGAAACAACCAAAGATGGTAGACAGGAGTGATGCCATGAGCAGGAGTTGGAAGATTCGAAGGATTGGTTTCACGAATTTGGGGTGATTAAGGAAGTACAAATTTAATGCGAAGGCACAAATGTATCTTAAGCAGAAAGTTCTGAAGGTTAATTATTGTG
>JANNSS010000270.1:0-7911 GCA_031402955.1 Saprospiraceae bacterium | reverse complement strand
ATGAATTAAAGGATATCTACAAGCCCTGGAATCAGCAGGTCGTAACACCATCGGGAGAGAGCAAAGAATTACGCATCGTTGATGCCATCACTGCCGGACTCGATGAAGCCATGCAAAAACATCCCAAGCTCGTCCTCATGGGCCAGGATATTGGTGATTACGGCGGCGTGTTTAAGATCACCGATGGATTTGTAAAGAAATTTGGAAAGGACAGAGTGCGTAACACCCCGCTTTGCGAAAGCGGAATCATCGGTACCGCTCTCGGCATGAGCCTTGAGGGATACAAGACCATGGTTGAAATGCAGTTTGCAGATTTCGTCACCTGCGGTTTCAACCAGATCGTCAACAATCTCGCAAAGATCAACTACCGCTGGGGAGGTTCTGCTGATGTGGTAGTGCGCATGCCTACAGGTGCCGGTGCCGGAGCAGGGCCATTCCATAGCCAGAGTAATGAGGCCTGGTTTTATCACGTTCCTGGATTAAAGATTGTATACCCATCTACACCTGAGGATGCAAAAGGTCTTTTAATAGCGGCTTTTGAAGATCCTAATCCGGTGATGTACTTCGAACATAAAGCTATGTACAGAGGAATCAGCGGGATGGTGCCTGAAGGATATTTCACTACACCTATCGGGAAAGCGCGACAAGTCAGGACAGGCCAACAGGCAAGTATCATTACCTATGGTATGGGAGTCCACTGGGCTACTCATCTCGCCGAGGAGCAAGGTTGGGATCTTGATATTGTTGATCTCCGGACACTACTCCCGATTGACTGGGAGGCTGTCAGTGAAAGTGTACAACGGACCAACAGAGTGCTGATCCTGCATGAAGACACGCTCACCGGTGGCATCGGCGGAGATATAGCTGCGTATATTGCCGAAAATCTATATGAATACCTTGATGCTCCTGTCATGCGTGTAGGGTCTCTTGATACACCGGTACCTTTCTCTGAGGTATTGGAGAAGCAATTCCTTCCTGTACAACGTTTATATGAGCAGATGCTCAAACTTATATCCTATTAAATGAAATTAGACAACGTCATATCCGTCAGCGGCCTTTCCGGCCTGCATAAATTGATCGCCACCCGTCCAAATGGCCTGTTGATCGAAAGTTTTGAAAATGGCAAGCGCCAGTTTGTATCCGTACGTAAACATCAGTTCACGCCGCTGGTCTCCATTGGTATCTACACCTATACCGATGTTGCTGCTCTCGATGATGTACTCACTAAAGTGGATACCTCTCTGGCAGAAACGCCCCTTCCAGAACTGAATGATAAATCAGAAAATCTCCGCGCATGGTTCAAAACAATCGTAGCAGACCATGATGAAGAACGCGTGCATATCAACGATATCCGCAAGGTGATCAAGTGGTACACGTTTCTCAAGTTACATGCATGGGAAATGGTGACCGCTGACAAGGAGGAAAAAGAAGCAGAAAGTGAGCAGCCAGTGGTTAGTGCAGAGTAGTAAGTTGTGAGTGTAATTTGCATCAAAGTTTACATTTTACATTTCACTTTACATTTTTTTTCGGTTGCTGAGCGGAGTCGAAGTATCATTTTTCATGCTTCGGCTGGTTCGACTTTCTTTCCCGCATCCATGTGCTACACTTCGACTACCTCCCTCACTTCCTTGTCCTTCCGCTCAGTGCGGCGCAGCTCACCAACCGTCCGCTCAGCACATCGCTTTTCATTTTTCATGCTTCGGCTTCCTCAGCACATCGCTTTTCGCTTTTCACTTAATTCCCCATAACCCTTAGATCAAACCGCAAGGTCATCTCCGTCAATGCAGGTGAGATTTCTCGAAAATTTAACCTGATCTCAATACCGATGTATTCCTCTTTGATCCAGTCACTGATATCGGTGATGCCAGGGAAAAGTCTGATAGTATTCTTTTCCTTATAGGGGATAGGTTCGAGATACAGAAACTCCACTTTATTAGCCGGCTCGAAGGGATCAAATATGTAGATCGAAACCCTATTGATAAAGTTTATATTTTCATCGCCAAACAGGCTGGAGAGCGCGGCGTCTTTCGCTTCGATCGCTATGACCTCATCGGCACTGTGTCCTGAAGCCGCCAGCCTTTCAAGATACCGCGTGGGTATAGGACTGAATGAATAGATATGGGTATCAAACGTGTTTAATCCAGGGAGGATATCAAATTCGATTGGAGGTGGAGGATAGGTAAGTTCAAATAACTCCACTCTGTCATCTTTCTTGCATGACAACGTCATCAATCCCGCAAAAAGACTGATCAATACCCCAAATCGTAACATGCTTTTTTTCATATGACCTCTTGGTAACGTTTGAAACCGCCTTTTCATTATACGGGGAGACTTACCGTTGTTGGAGTTTGCTCCAACGACCTGGATAATCCCAAGAGACATGCCGTTGTTGGAGTTTGCTCCAACGACCATTAGTTCGGGTAGTGAATTCTCGTGGATGCAGGAGCAAACTCCTGCATCGGCGAACGGCCGTGGTTGGAGCGCCGCAGAGAGAGTAGTCGAGATGTTTGCTCCAACGACCATTAGAATTCGGGTAGTGAATTCTCGTGGATGCTGGTGCAAACTCATGCATCGGCGAACAGCCGAGGATCCCGTTGGATGGCGTTTCCTGTGCTGAGCGGAGCCGAAGTATCGCCGCCAACAAGTGACGATCCTGTATCGGCATTCTAGTTTTTACCTCTGCCTTAGTCTTCACCTTTTTTAGTGGGGTTAAAACCCCACTTTACAAAATCAGTCGTGCCTACGGCACTTGGATCGATGATTTGTAATCATCGATCTTTTTAGAATTATTTGATAGTCATGCTTTTTAGCCTCTTTAGCCCTTCAGCCTCTTACGCCTTAGCCTTAGCCTCAGCCTTCGCCTTTACATTAGCCTTTTTTTACAATTTTAGCCAAACTCTCAAATAGTGTCTTATTTTTCACTTCTTATTCTCACTACACTACAAAAACCAGGAATCATGGGAGAGCAGCGCGTATCAATCGTCAAATCACAAGACCAGATGCAACAATTCGTCAAATCACTCCTTGACGATGTCAGAGCATTAGAGTACATGATCGACAATGACTGGTTTGAAAAGGACATCGTGCGGATCGGTGCCGAACAGGAAATGGTCCTGGTCGACCAGAAGACCTTTAAACCTGCCTGTATCAATATGGAGGCCCTCAAGCATATGGAAGAGTGGCCATGGGTGGAAACCGAACTCGCCAAGTTTAACCTCGAAATCAACCTTGAACCCCGTGAATTCAGCGCCAATGCCCTCAGGGACCTGGAAGATGAATGCACCGGAAAGCTGGAGAAAATCGAGCATGTCATCAATAAACTCGGTGCTACGATCGTGCTCACTGGCATCCTTCCAACATTGAGGAAGTTTGATCTGGACATGAATAATCTCACACCAAAGCAGCGGTACTTTGCTTTGATGGAAGCCATCAATCAGCAACTGGTAGGAAATAGCTATGAACTCAATCTGGTGGGTATTGATGAACTCCTGATCAAACATGACTCCCCGCTGATCGAAGCCGTCAACACAAGTTTCCAGGTCCATCTCCAGGTGCACCCTTCTGAGTTTGTCAACATGTACAATCTGTCACAGGCATTGGCTGCCCCGGTAATGGCGATGGGGGCTAATTCACCTATTGTTTTCGGCCGCAGGTTATGGCACGAATCACGGATCGCCATGTTCCAGCAGGCATTGGACACGCGGACCAGCCATGATCACATGCGGGAGCGCAGTGCGCGCGTCAATTTTGGAAGACAATGGCTCGATAAATCTATTCTTGAAATCTACAGAGAAGATATTGTCCGGTTCAGGGTTTTACTGAGCGGAGATGTGCAGGAAGATGCGCTCGCATTAATCAGCGCTGGCCAGGTACCCAAGTTACGCTCATTGCAAGTGCACAACAGTACAGTATATCGGTGGAACAGGCCATGTTATGGTATCAGCGATAACGGCAAACCGCACCTCCGGATTGAAAACCGGGTGCTTCCGTCCGGCCCGACGGTGTTGGACGAGGTAGCCAACGCAGCACTATGGTTAGGTTGTATGGTCCAGATGCATGATGATGTAGGCGATATCAGGAATAAAATCGGATTTGAAGACGTGTATGACAACTTCGGAAAGGCAGCCAAGTTTGGTATCGACTCCAAGTTTACCTGGATGTTTGACCAGAAAATACCTGTAGTGGAGCTGACCCTCAAGGAACTCATCCCGAGAGCTAAAAAAGGACTGGAGATGCGCAATGTGCATCCAGACAGTATTTCAAGATACATGGATGTCATCGAAGAAAGAGCGACCGAGCATATGAATGGGGCCAGATGGGCCTTGAGGTCATATACTAAATTGAAAAAAGAAACCAGCGAAGATGAGGCATTGACGGTATTGACGTATGCAATGTGTGTCAACGAAAAGTCAGGAATCCCTGTCCATAAATGGAAAATGCCAGAGCTAAAAGACCTGAAAGAATACAGGCCATCCGGGCTCAAGGTCAGTGAGTTTATGACCACGGATCTCTTTACCGTTCAAAAAGACGACATCCTGGACCTGGTCATCGATATGATGGACTGGAGGAAAATCAGGTATACTCCCGTGGAGGATAAACAAGGTAAACTGGTTGGTCTCATCACCTTGAGGCATGTGCTGAGGCACATGCTCAAACTGCGGAGCCACGACCCCGGTCTGGAACCGGAGATCACCACAGCCAAGGATATCATGAACAGCAAACCATTCACCATCGATCCGAATGCTACGATCCATGAGGCCATGGCTATCATGCGCACAAACAACATTGGCTGCCTGCCCGTCGTCAAGAATGGAGAGCTCATTGGGATCATCACGGAGATGGACTTTCTCAGGATCGCAGGACGGTTGATTGAGAGACTGGAGGGGTAGATCGGCCGAAGGCCGGCCCCATACTGTTGGTGAGGACACCATGCCAGCAGCCATGTGCCAGCGGCTTTGCTGTTGTTGGTGTCCCCACCAACAACCACGAAAAACCCTTAGTTTTGATTTATGAAATGGCAGGATTATATAGTATCTGATAAAGAAGTGCTCCTGGGTAAGCCTATTATCAAGGGTACCAGAATATCTGTGGAACATATAGTTGGATTGCTGGCGCAAGGTTGGAGTGAAATCGAAATTCTGAACAATTTTCCACGACTGGAAAAAGAGTCACTACAAGCGGTGTTTGTTTATATCCAGGAATGCATAAAAGACGGATTGCTATTTACTCCCACAAAGAAGTCAGCCTGAAATCTTGAAGAAACTCCTAGCCAACGAAAACTTTCCAATTACCAGTATTATATATTTAAGGCAAAAGGGCTACGATGTTTTGTCAATTGGGACAGATATTCCAGGTATTCAGGATTCACTTGTCATGGCCATTGCGAATGAGCAAGAAAGGATCATTTTGACTTTCGATCGGGATTATGGCGAGTTGATTTTTAAACACAACTTTAAGCCATTATTGGGTGTCATCTATTTTAGATTTGATGAATACACCCCTGAGGAACCAGGAATATTTGTTGAAAACCTGCTATCTATCGCTGAAATTGACTTTTCAAATGCACTTACTGTCCTTGACAAACGGGGGGTAAGACAGAGAAAATATTAACATTCTGTGTGACAAGACACAGGCTTCTGTTAAGAACCTTATTTTTACGGTTTCATTCTATTGATCTTCAACAATACTAACTATACATCATGATATTCGATTTTGATATGATCAAGGCGGTATATGCCGCCCTTCCGGGGAAAGTGGATAATGCCAGGAAAGCCCTGGGCAGACCATTGACGCTCTCTGAAAAGATCCTTTTTAGTCACCTCCATACAGATTCTCCCATGCGGGACTATGCCAGAGGTAAAGACTACGTGTTTTTCGCGCCAGACCGGGTAGCTATGCAGGATGCCACTGCTCAAATGGCCCTGCTTCAGTTTATGATGTGTGGCATGGAGAAGACCGCCGTGCCCAGCACCGTGCATTGTGATCACCTGATCCTCGCGCAGACTGGCGCTGACACCGACCTCAAGACAGCCCTTGATGTCAATTCAGAAGTTTATTCTTTCCTTTCTTCGGTATCCACCAAATATGGTATCGGTTTCTGGAAACCCGGAGCCGGAATCATACATCAGACCGTTTTGGAAAATTATGCTTTCCCAGGCGCCATGATGATCGGCACTGACAGCCACACGCCAAATGCAGGTGGCCTGGGTATGCTGGCCATCGGAGTAGGAGGTGCAGATGCCGTAGACGTCATGGTTGGTATGCCATGGGAACTCAAGATGCCAAAACTTATCGGCGTACACCTGAAAGGCAAACTCAGCGGCTGGACTTCACCAAAAGATGTGATCCTGAAAGTAGCCGGTATCCTAACCGTAAAAGGCGGCACCGGTGCTATCGTCGAATACTTCGGCGAAGGCGCACGCTCGATGTCATGTACCGGAAAGGGAACGATCTGCAACATGGGCGCTGAAATCGGTGCGACCACCTCCACTTTCGGATATGATGATTCAATGGCTCGCCTGCTCAAGGCAACAGGCAGAGAAGATGTAGCAACTATCGCAGATAGTATCGCCGCTCATCTCACAGGTGATCCGGAATGTTATGCTGATCCTTCGAAGTATTTCGATCAGGTCATCGAGCTTGATCTTGAGACACTCGAACCGCATATCAACGGTCCATACACACCGGATCTCGCATGGCCGATCAGCGAATTTGCTGCCGCTGTAGCTAAAAATGATTATCCTGAAAAACTAGATGTGGGTCTGATAGGCTCTTGCACAAACTCTTCCTATGAGGATATTTCCAGAGCAGCTTCGATCGCTAAGCAAGCAAAGGATAAAAAACTGAAAGTGAAATCAGAATTTACCGTGACCCCGGGCTCTGAACTGATCCGCTATACGGTGGAACGTGATGGTATGCTTCAGGATTTTGAAGAAGTTGGGGGATTAGTTCTAGCCAATGCATGCGGACCATGTATTGGTCAATGGGCAAGGCACATGGATGATCCAAAGAGAAGGAATTCAATCATCACTTCATTCAACAGAAATTTTGCCAAACGTAATGATGGCAATGCGTCCACGCATGCATTTGTAGCCTCTCCCGAAATCGTAACAGCACTCGTTTTCGCAGGCGATTTAAATTTCAACCCACTCACGGATTCGTTGATCAACGAAGATGGTGTGGAAGTGCGCTTCGATCCTCCGGTAGGAGTCGAGCTGCCTCCAATGGGGTTTGATGTTGAAGATTCAGGATTCCAGGCTCCAGCAGCAGAAGGTTTCAAGATCAATGTTGATGTTGATCCTGCATCAGATCGATTACAGCTACTTACACCTTTCAAACCGATCACACTTGATCAGGTGAAAGATATGAGGGTATTGCTGAAGGCGCAGGGAAAATGTACCACGGACCACATTTCCATGGCAGGACCATGGTTGAAATACAGAGGACATCTTGAAAATATTTCAAATAATTGCTTTATCGGCGCTATCAATGCCTTTAATGGTGAAGCCAACAAGGTGATCAATCACGACGAAGGGAAATTCATGGCTGTGCCTGATTCCGCAAGAGCGTATCAGAAGAAAGGTGTTTCAACAGTTGTCTTCGGTGAAGAAAACTATGGCGAAGGATCTTCGAGAGAGCATGCGGCGATGGAGCCGAGATATCTTGGGGTAAAAGCTATCGTTGTAAAATCATTTGCGCGCATCCATCAAACCAATCTTAAGAAACAGGGAATGCTTGCGCTGACATTTGTCAATCCGGCTGATTATGACTTGGTGCGACAAGATGACTATGTTGATATCCTTGGGTTTGAAAATTTCAACCCTGATTCTGAAATCAAGATCAGGTTACGTCATGCAGATGGTACGCAGGATACCTTTGATGTACTGCACGGCTACAATGAGCAGCAGGCGG
>JANNSS010000269.1:0-10769 GCA_031402955.1 Saprospiraceae bacterium | reverse complement strand
GAGGGAGGCCGACCTCATGAGCCCGGAGTATGCCTGTGAAAAACAGGTGAATGATTACAAAGAAACAGAATGTATGTATGGAGGAATTCATGGTCAATGATAGGAAATTTCAGGTAAAAGGGGAAACCGGTTGATGTCACTTAACATAGGAATCTAACGGGACAGGTCTATTTCAATTCAAACAGCACCATATTCACATCGTTTTTATCTGCTAAGGTGAAGGAAAGAAATGTGCCTGTTTCAATAAACGTAAACTGCCCTTTCAGGATTTCCGATGATTGACCCATCATTTCATTATGGAAAGTTACGGGACCGCCGGAGACCAGAATAAAAATCATAGGTCCGGGGGTTACCATATTTATTCCTTTCAGCAGCTTACTATTCAACTGGTAGGCGTATGCTTTTTCATTATCCATTATCAAAGGATAGGGTTGTGGAACATCCGGTATCTGATGATCCTTATCGTAGGCAGACAACAATTCTATATCAATCACATGAAAGGTTTCTGTATCGGAGTTGGTAACTCTGTGAATCAATTTATCAGGTAAAAATGAATTGTACCAGATTTTGCCTGCAGTTGATGGTTCAGCCACCCAATCTTTTCCTTTTACCTGTGACTGAATATTGGTACTTGTCATATGGATAAACAAGGACGGTGTGGAATGGACATGAAGCTGGGTGGTGTCTCCGGGTTCGAGCCACACGTCGAGCAGCCTTATGTATTCATTTTCAATCACCTTGCGGTGGTAGGGTTCTTTACTGACCTGGACCTGTGCGATTGAGGCAGAGGCGCAAAAGACAACTAGAAAGATGGAAAATGGAAAGTACTTATTCATTAGTAGTATCATTGTGAGAGAGTGAGAGAGTGAGAGAGGGTAAGAAGAATTTGATAAGCGAGTGTGCCATACATTATAATTACTTCAACTGATTTTACTTTGGCCTATGCTGTGGCTTCCAAAGGGTGATCAACTCGATAAGGCTATCACTCAATGGCTGCTTCTTGCTCTTGAAAGATAGGGGAGATATCAGTTTTGTATTGGGTCATTGGCTCCTCATGTCCCTTGACACCTGCCACCTTTTTGGAGGTGGTACAAAAAGACAGAACAAGCACAGAAAAGAGGGTAAAAGGAAAAATATTTTTTTTCATATTGACTGAAATAGATGCATGAAACAGGTTGAAAGATGCAAACACCCTTTAATGGATAACTGTTGATGATAGCTTTTATAGTGCATTGCGCATTAACTAAATCCGTATGATCTCATAGCATACCAATAAGCAGTGTGGGGCCAACGCACTATTTCAAATTCCTATTTGATTTTGAAAAAAAATCTTCTTCCAGCATTGCATAAAAGTAGCAGTCTTTCCAGTCACCATCTTTAGGTAAAAGTTTTCTTTTCATTCCTTCCCTTGTCATTCCCGCTTTCTCCAGGACTTTGCCTGAAGCAATATTTTCAACGGCGCAACCGGCTTCCATCCGATGGAGTTGTAATTCCTCAAAACCAAATCTTATGAGTTCTAGAACGGCTTCAGTGGTATAGCCTTTTCCCCAATGATCTGGATGGGTTTTAAACCAGACCTCACCGATCAGATACTTTGGCTTCCCCAAAAGGAGCGCAATCAGGCCTATGAAATTGTTAGATTCCTTTAATTCAATAGCATATACAAAAGAAGTGCGTGCATGAGATTCCTGTTCGGATATCCATTCATTTAGCATTTTTTCCGTGACAGCGGTGTTTTCGGGAATTCCGAGGGCGTTGTATTTATCTGTTTCGGGTAGTGAGAGGAGGGTATGGATGTCGTTGAGGTCCGTCAAAAGTAATTCACGAAGGAAAAGTATTTTGGTTTGAATCACGGATTTGGATACAGTTTAGTTTACTTCCTTTTCTTAACTGACTTATTTACGATAGCTTTTTTCTTCACCACTGATTTAACAGCTGCAGCCTTTTTTACCACAAGAGGTTTGCTTTTCTTAACAGGTGTTATTATGGTTGGTTTTTTCTTGGCCTCAAGCTTACGCTCAACCTTTTTGGTTAAATGTTTTGATGGGGAAATGGTTAATGGATTTTTCTTAGTCTTTGCCTCCACCTTAGGCACAGCCTTCGCTTTTAGCTCTTTCCCCTCTGCGCTAATTGTGCTAAGCGGAGTCGAAGCATGCTCCATGCTCCTTGCCCCTTGCTCCTTGCCTTTCACCCACTTATATATGACCACCGTCAATCCTGGCAAAGCAAATTCCATTGACCGTGTCTTATGCTCCCACGCCATTTCTTCGATAACAACTTTTTCCGGCACATCTCTTCCCTGGCCCCAATACTCAGTTTTGTCGGAGTGATTGAGAAGCGTCCACTCACCATGCTCTTCTGTGCCGATCCTGTATTGCGGACGATCTACTGGTGTCATGTTGAGAATGACTAATACTTTTTTATCGGGGTTTAATCCGATGCGTTCGTAAGCCAATACGCTTTGCTGAAAATCATCCACACGTACCCATTCGAAGCCCTGAGGTTTTGTACAACATTCGTGCAAGGCTCTTTCTTTTTGGTAGAGGTGATTCATCGTTCTCGTCCATGATTGTAAACCTGCATGAGATTCAAATTGTAAAGCGCCCCATTCCAGTTGACCTGCAAAATTCCATTCGTTGCGCTGGCCAAACTCTCCACCCATAAAGAGTAACTTCGCACCCGGATGTGTAAACATATATCCAATCATCAATCGGTAATTGGCAAACTGATCCTTCCCCAAACCAGGCAAACGACTGAGCAAGGTGCCCTTTCCGTGCACTACTTCATCGTGAGAGAAAGGGAGCATATAATTTTCGGAATACTGATAGATCAGACTAAACGTGATCTGATTGTGATGATGTTTTCGGTACAATGGGTCTTGTTTGAAATACCCCAACGTATCGTGCATCCAACCCATCATCCATTTCATGCCGAAGCCAAGTCCTCCTGCATAGGTGGGGTGGGAGACAAGTGGAAAGTCAGTCGACTCCTCAGCGATGGTTATGATATCCGGATGATATTTATATACGGTCTCATTCATGGCTTTCAGAAAATCTATCGCCTCCAGGTATTCCCGGCCGCCAAATTTATTCGGTTCCCATTCACCTTCTTTTCTTGAGTAGTCAAGATAGACCATGGATGCCACGGCATCCACCCGGAGTCCATCTGCGTGAAATTCATCAATCCAAAACAGCGCATTGCTGATCAGAAATGCTTTGACTTCATTGCGTCCGTAATTGAAGATGAGACTTTGCCAGTCCTGGTGAAAGCCTTTTCGAGGGTCCGGATGCTCGTACACACAACTTCCATCAAAATTGCCAAGTCCATGGCCATCGGTTGGAAAATGTGATGGCACCCAATCCAGAATCACCCCGATATTGTGTTGATGAAGCTGATCAATCAAATATTTGAAATCATCAGGCGTACCAAAGCGGCTGGTCGGCGCAAAAAAGCCTGTAATCTGGTATCCCCAGGATGGATCATACGGATGTTCCATCACCGGCATGAATTCGACATGCGTGAATCCCATATCATTGAGATACGTTGGTAATTCAGCAGCCATCTGCCGGTAGCTCAGTGGACTGCCGTCATCGTTTTTTCTCCAGGAGGCCAGGTGCATTTCATACGTTGAGATGGCTGCGCCTAATCGGTTGCGTTGATGACGATGGGTCATCCATTCTTCATCCGCCCAATGATGTTGGTCTTGCCATATAACGGAGGCTGTCATTGGTGGATGTTCGTGGAGCCTGCCGTACGGATCGGCTTTGATTCCTTTCCATCCTGTAAGAGACTCAATAGCGTACTTATAAAGTGAACCAGGCTGAAGTTCAGGAATGAAACCTTCCCAAACACCGGAGTTATCCCACCGTGGATAGAGGTCATGTACCCCGGCTCGCCATTGGTTGAAATTACCGATGACGGAAACTTTATTGGCGGCAGGGGCATAGACCGCAAAAGTTACCCCTTTTACGCCTTCGACTTCTGCAGCATGGGAGCCTAGTTTCTGATACAAGCGGCAGTGACTGCCACCCTGAAACAGGGTGATGTCATAGTCGGTGAGGATGGTGATTGGTTTGGCTTTGTTCATTTAGTGCAAAATACTAATCTTTCGAAGGTTTAAAAAATGATAACGAGATAAGGAGTAAAATGCTTAATTGCCCTCGGCTTTAGCCGGGGGTATAGCATCAAGATGAATTTGGCTTTAGCCACAAGAGCAATTATGTGTGGGCTAAAGCCCCAAACTTAGCTTCCAATTTGACCCCGGCTTGAAAGCCGGAGCAATTAAGGAAATCCAATTCAATAAAATGTCCACCACCTAAAGGCACTTCAACCTCTTTTCTTAAGCCTCTTAAACCTCTTCGGCCTCTTTCGCCTTTTTTAGTCACCTTGTTCTTCATCATCAGCAGGTATAGCCACAATCCCATGCATCTCACACCACTGACACTTGCCACAACCTGTGGTGAATTCCATGGCCTGGATTTTTTGATACGTGTCGACGATCTGACGAGAGACTATCGCACGATCCTCCTCACTGATGACTACTTTGTGTTGCTTGAACGAACCATCTTTTTCTGGTTCGAGGGCCTGTAGCCATCCATGATCCATGCGGGTATGGTATTTAAGATCCTGGCTGAGCATGAGGTCATAGAAGACCATCTGGCGCCAGTAGTCACCTCCGTTTGATTTTTCGTCCGGTGCTTTTAGTTTTTCTTTAAACTTATCTGTCTTACCTGATTTGTAATCATAGATGATAAGCTTATTGTCAATTTTGTCGATTCGGTCAATGAGACCAGAAACGGGGACTCCCCCGATGTGGATGTCTTTGATTTTGTATTCAGGAGCGTATTGAATGTCTTCTGACCAGGTCGGACTATACGTGTCATAGTATTTGTCCAGCACCATTTTACCATAGGTGGTCGTATCGGCTGCTTCTTTCGGGGTGAGGCGGTGTTTATTGCGTTCCATATACAATTCATAGATGCGCAGCAAATATTCTTTTCCGGCAGCCAGATCTCTTTCCTCATATTTTTTTCGAAACAACAATTGCAGTGCCTCATGCAGACCGGTTCCAAAAATCAGGTATACCTGTTGTCCTGAGGGAATGACCAATATTTTTTCATAATAGAAAGCCAACGGGCACTCCAGATATTTGTTGAGTGCGGAGACATTGAGTACAAAGTTCTTAACGCGGTGATGTATTTCGGCCTCATCGAGCATCAGGTCCGCACGTTGTTCGCCGGACATGACATGCAGCAGATATTCAGCCTGTAAGTTTTCATCGACCTCTGGCTTGTATGTCACGACTTCCTGATCACTCTTCTGGATTTCGGTCAGGTAGAGACTTGGGACGAGATCTTTAGTATCGTCTTTCTTGCGGGCATAGGAGATTGTGAGTTCATATTTAGCCCGGGTCATTCCGACATACAAGAGTCTACGCCGGTCCTGATCATTGATATCTGCTTCGGATTCTATTTGTGTTGACAGGCTTACTTTCCTGACGAGATTATCCGGAAGTGAAAACATCTGATTATACGCACGCTTCTTTTCCCATTCATTTTCGGTAATGTTCTTGATCACTACTTTTTCATACTCCAATCCTTTCGCACTATGCAAGGAGGAGAGGAAAATACCTTTCGGTGGAGGGGCTAGTGATTGAATCGGTAGCCTGATGTCATAAGTTTTCATGAGACTGCATATTTCCAGCAGATCGGGTATACGAAAACTACTTTTCCCTGAAGCTTCAAGATCCGTGAAGGTGAAAAAAGTCTTTAGCGCGTAGAGATGCGTAAATTTTTCCGGTTGCTTCAGTATCCATGACATGATACCAAAATGATGAGCTACCCATTCAACAAATGCCAGCACGGTCATGGTATGGTAAGCGGTGATACTCTCATCGAGTAGTTTTGCTATCTTTTCCAACCAGGGTCGGTCGCGTAAAGCAAGTTGATCCAGTTTTGCGGGATCACTGATCCAACTGTAGAGTGATGCACTATCCTTGCGGTCTTCTCTCGCCGTAAAAGCCAGTACGACTTTCTGCAGATCGTATGGACGTGGATCGAGATAGGTCAGGTGAAGAATCCTGTAGAGTTGTGCGTCATTATTATTAGCTCCTTCACTGAGTTGATTGATGCATGTAAGTATATCCAGCAGATGTGAGATCAATTGATGATTTAATGCATCTACAGTCTTAGCGATCTGAAAGGGGATACCCGCTCCTTTCAGTGCCTGTCCAAGTTCCCTGCCTAATTCATGTTTGGAATACAACACCGCAAATGACCCTTCCATGTTTTCTTCATGCCAACGCCTGAGTTGATGAAAGATATCAGCATTCTCATATGTCGGAGTAGGGTAGGCGTTGATATGAACAGGCCTGTCATGTGCGGAGTGTTTGCCGGAGGCCAGCAGGTTTTTATTTTGTCCGAAGATTTGTTGTATCACCGAATTTTCAACAGGATTCATGATGACTCTTGCGGCATCGAGAATGAGTTGAGAACTGCGGTAATTTTGTTCCAGCAGAATGACTTCGGGTTCGTACTTCCGATAGAAACTGATCAGGTTTTCCACATTAGCACCCTGGAATCTGAAGATAGCCTGGTCATCATCACCTACAACAAAAATGTTTGGGCGATCGATCCACTCGTGATCAATCATCTTTGAAAGGATATCCATCTGGATACCATTGGTGTCCTGAAATTCATCCACTAAAAAATAGAGGAACCTCTCCTGATAGTTGGCGAGCAGATCAGGATTTTTATCAAATGCTTCGTAGACCCAGAGGAGCATGTCTTCAAAGTCATACTTGCCATCTGAAGCCATGAGCGAATTGTAGTGATCATATTCACCGACGGCTGACCTGAGTGTGTCCATGCGATCGAGCACCTTGGTTTTAAACTCTGGTTTGAGCTGGCCTTTTTCGTAGACGCCTTTGCGGGTATTTTGGTAGCGGTAGGTTTCGCCGGCTTCCATTCTTGATACATACTCCTCGATCTGTTCGTACATGTAATTGGGAGGCCAGTTCTCCTTTTTCATGGTCATGAACAGTTCATGCAGTTTTTTCCAGTCGGTGTAGGTGAGGCCTTTAAACCGTTTCAGTGGATGCTGTTCATCAAAACTATCGATGAGTTTTTGTAAAAGTTTAAAGCGTTCAATTTCAGAGATGGGTTCCAGTTCTCGTGCTTGTTGGAATACACCTGGATTTTCCTGGATGACGAGGTTACAAAAGCCATGGAACGTACTGACATGGATTTTATAGGCTTCGGGCCCGATGTATTCGATGAGGCGATGGCGCATTTCGGAGGAGGCGGCATCGGTGTAGGTGAGGCAGAGGATGCCGGATGGGGGTGTGTCGGTTTCCCGGATGATATTACCGATGCGGAGGGAGAGAATTTCTGTTTTTCCGGTACCGGGGCCAGCGATGACCATGACGGGGCCTTCGATGGAGTCAACGGCGAGGCGTTGGTTGGGGTTGAGGGAGATTAGTTTTTCTTCGAAAGTCATTATGTAAAAAGGCTAAGGCGGAGGCTAAGGCTAAGGCAGGGGTTAAGGCGGAGGCTAAGGAGCGGAGTCGAAACGACCTTTCCCCACATAACTCAACCCCACCAAACTCATCAGCAAAAAAAGTGAAGTCCCCACCGTCGTATCCAATGGATGCTCAACCATCATCGAAAGTATTTGCATGATAAACAAAACCGGTATTAAGGACTGCTTCCAGAAGATGCCGAAGGTCATCGGGAAGATGAGCATGAACAAAAAGATGGTCAGGCCAAACAAACCAAAGCTGGTGAACACATTGATGTACTGGTTGTGCGGCCGCTCGTAAGTTTCTTTTTTGTATTCGGTTTTATAATAGGTTTTCAATTCATTCCTAAATTGACCTGTACCCGTTCCAAAAAATGGATGGCGGTTACCAATGACGATTCCGGCACGCCAGGATTGCCAGCGCTCGGAGTCTGAATATTGCTCTCCTTCTCCCTGGTTAAACTTGCCAAGATCGTAGATGGTGTAATTGATTTTCTTTTCGAAGCCAGGCATGATTTTATAGGCTACGATTGGCGCCAGTACCATGATAGCGAGGATGGCAAATTGTTTCCATCGGTGCAGATGACGCAGGTAAGAAAACACCAGTAAGAGGATGCCTGCATATCCTAGCGCCAGTCCTGATCGCACAGAAAGCAAGTGAAGGAAATAGAAGAGATAGGCCGCAAGGATGCCATAGACCCAACGCTCCCATGCATATTTGTAACGCTTGTCTTCGATCGCAAAAGACAGGCAGATGACCATACTGATAGCGATGATGACGCTATAGCGAATGTGGTTGGTGGGTGTAGGGAGCGAACCTCCGAAGCCAAGGCTCTGGTTAAACAGGTAAAAATTTTCAAAATACCCTACTTGTACCCAAATCGAACTCCAGACCGCCATGATGACCATGGACAGAAGCACGGCCATGTAATCTTTTTTGGAAAAGGGATCCAGCATGGCAAAAGCGAGCGGGATGATCAGGAAAGGTATTTTTGGAAGAGTCAGCGACCACCATTCCGAAAGATTTCCGGCATAGACAATACTGACCAGATATAGAAAAAAGAATAGGGTAAAGCCCCAGAGATAAGGTCTCTCCCTGATACTGGTTGAAATAGCTTTAGGAGTTAATAACCACCTGATCCTCAGCGGATGTATCTGTATATCTATGGCAGAAAATAAGATCAGACCCACCGCCGACAGGCCCAACAGCGCCTTTGACCACAGCAAGGCCATGGCCATAACCATACACATGAAAACGGCGATCGGATGGCGCAACGACATGGCCGGAAAGTTAGCCATTAAGTTTGGGTAAGCGTAGTTCCTTACTTTTGCACCCTAAAGCTTCCTATGGTAGATTTGCCAAGACGAAGATTACGACCAACTTTAAGACTGTAGGTTATAGAATTTAGACCTTTGACTCATTATGCATTTTTATTTTAGACTCAATTCTCACGACTCACGATTCACGACTCACGTCTGAAAATTCACAACTCACAACTCACAATTCACAGGATGGATCCTTTACAAGAATTAAAAAACCTGATCAGCGAAATACAAACGGTATCGATCACCGATGCTGCTGCGCTTGAAACGTTTCGTATCCGGTTTTTAGGGAGCAAGAATATTTTAAAACCACTTTCTGCTTCCATACGTGATGTGCCTAATGAACAAAAGAAGGAATTTGGTCAGTTGATTAATGAAGCCAAGCAAAAGGCAGAGGAAGTATTCCAGCAGATACAAACTACGCTTATAGGTGGTCCGTCAAGTGATGTGAAAATTCCCGATATGAGTTTGCCGGAGGCACCGTTTCCGATCGGCAGTCGTCATCCGGTGAGTATCGTGATGGAGGAGATCATCGACGTGTTTTCACGCATGGGTTTTGAAGTAGCCGAAGACCGGGAGATCGAAGATGACTGGCACAATTTTACAGCCATGAATACGCCTGAAGATCACCCTGCCAGGGATATGCAGGATACATATTATGTAGCCTCGCCTCCGGGATGGCTGTTACGCACACATACATCATCCGTGCAGGCGCGCGTGATGACTACGCGTAAACCACCTATCCGGATTATTGCACCAGGTCGTGTGTACAGAAATGAAACGGTGTCTGCAAGGTCACATTGTCAGTTTCATCAGGTCGAAGTGTTATACATTGATGAAGCTGTTTCGTTTGCGGATATGAAACAAACACTGCATCAGTTTGCACAGGCTATGTATGGTAAAGATGTGGTGACTCGCCTGAGACCTTCGTATTTTCCGTTTACAGAGCCAAGTGCTGAAATGGATGTTTACTATGGGCTGGCAGATGAACATGCATATCGTATCACCAAAGGCACTGGTTGGTTGGAGATCATGGGTTGTGGGATGGTTGATCCTGCCGTGTTGGAAACGTGCGGTATTGATTCGACTAAATATTCCGGGTTTGCTTGCGGCATGGGTATTGAACGCCAGGCGATGATCAAGTACCGGATCAATGATATCAGATTACTATTTGAAAATGATGTGCGGTTTTTGAAACAATTTGCATCGGTGGTTTAAAAGGCTAAGGCTAAGGCTGAGGCTAAGGCGAAGCATGAAAAGAGACTAAAAGGGCTGAAGAGGCCAAAGTTAAACACGCTTCTCACGTTCTCACGCTTCTCACTCTCTTACAATAATTTATATTCAATGGAAGTAGGTATACCCAAGGGTACAAGAGATTTTCTCCCGATCGAAGTTGCGCGGAGGAAGTGGATGTTTGGCATCATTGAAGAAGTCTTCAAAGTCTATGGGTATGTGCCCATCGAAACGCCGGTGCTTGAGAACCTGAGCACGCTTACCGGAAAATATGGAGAAGAAGGGGACAGGCTCCTCTTTAAAGTGTTGAATAATGGAGACTACCTCAATAAAGCTGATGACCAGGCGTATCAAAACAAAGACAGTAATAAATTCACGACATCGATTGCAAAGCGGGGTATGCGTTATGACCTGACGGTGCCATTCGCACGCTATGTCGTCATGCACCGCAATGATATCTCCCTTCCATTTAAGCGTTATCAGATACAACCCGTGTGGCGTGCAGATCGTCCACAGAAAGGACGGTACCAGGAATTTTATCAATGTGATGTGGATGTTGTAGGGAGCAAGTCACTTTCTTATGAAGCGGAGCTCATACAGATCTACGATGATGTATTTGCAGCGCTGGGCATCCCTGTCATCATTCGTATCAATCACAGGCAATTGTTGTCGGGCATCGCTGGATTTGCTGGTAT
>JANNSS010000268.1:0-9150 GCA_031402955.1 Saprospiraceae bacterium | reverse complement strand
TTCATTTTCAGCCACTTCATTGGCGATCAGGCCGATGGAATTTGAAGCTACTCTGTTCTCAGCAGTGATGTTCAGATCTCCATTCATAGGATTTCCCCGCCAGATGATGGAGGATCCTTTCGTTAATTCAAAATTACGCTTAACCAGATCATAAAAGGAGACACGATACAGCCCATTGTCAATCGTGTATTCACCTGTGAGTTTCAGGACACCCGTTCGGTCATAGACAAGATCAAGTCCTGCCACACCGGATGCTTCGAGGTAATCCCCGGACTGCTCATTAGTGATGATCTTGATGGTAGCTCCGCTTTGGATGTCCATACGTGATGTCAGATTAAAATCCGGCAAGGTCGCCACCAATGAATCATAATAACTCGTGGCCTTTTCAAGGCTTGCCGAATCGAGTAATTGTCCGGGCTCCACAAATTCAATGATGCCTTCTGTGTTCAGTAAACCAATTTCTTCATCTTCGACCACATAAATGAGATTGGTGATGTCATTGATATGAAGCTTGGCATCGACATAGGTGTCCTTTTCATTGCCTTTGAGTTTTACATTTGCCCCGATATCCAGTAAGCCCTTGAGTTGCTGCGCTGAGGATTCCGGCGTATTGATAAGGGTATACTCATCTGTGTTGATCTGAAGGTCATACGCATACGTCGGAAAATCCGCGATATCCAGATGACCACTTATTGACAATGGATGTTGGCGCTCATCATAGACTGTGAAATCCTTAAAGGATAATCCGGTGGTATCCAGATAGATCACATCATCCTTAATATTAATAATAAAGGAAGGCTCAGCGGTGGTAAACCCAGCATCGACAAACCTGACTTGCCCCTTGACATCGGGTTTAGCCACAGGGCCTTTGATCTTTGCCTCCCCTTGTATACTTCCATGCATTTCCTTCAAAACATCTTCGACCAAAAATGAAAATAATTCCAGGTCATGTATATCCACCAATATGGAAGCGTCAATCACCTTTTGCTCCATACCGTATCTTCCTTCCGCACTGACTTTGTTGGAGGTATTGGTCAGCAGGAAATTAAACGGCACTTCATTGCCTTCCTTGACTGCTGTCGCAGTGATAGTGATGGGCGCGGAATCGTACAGGCTGAGGCTGTCCACATCTGCCTGCAGATTCAGTTGCTGATCGCGTACATAGGAGATCATACCATTGAGAAGACCTGCTGTGATGACGGTCGTGTCATTAAAGTAGAGTTTATTGAGCCTGGTGAGATCAATATTCTTGAAATCCAGGTCAAAGGCGTTGAGATCACCATCGATACTGAGTTGCATCTGGTCATGCGTGATCAGTAATTGATCAAAGACAACCCCGCTGTCGGAGATAAAAACCGGCTCATTCCATCCAAACTTGTATTTCATCCTGAAGAGTTCTAACGCATCCGGATAAATCTGCACACCATCGCTGTTTGGCAAAAGTCTTGAATGAAAATCCAGATAGGTGGCAGTATCCCTTGATAATAAAAGATTCAAAGCCACGGTATCCCTGTTGGTGTGCAGGTCAAGATCTATATGGCCAATATCTGTCGTAGCATAAAACACATTGTCAGCATCCATACTACCGGTCACACCTCCTCCCCTCGCTGTGGCTTGTGTCTGGAATGAATCAAGTGAAATGCCATAGCCAACAAAATGGCCGGTAGAAGCCGTCAGGTCTCCCGATTGTTTTTGTTCATCGATGGCACCGCTGACGAAGAGGGTGTCAAAGTCCGTGACATCCATGCCTAATACATGAAAAATGCCGGGTGAGGTGAGTTGAAGGTCAAAACTAAGTGCTCTCGCACCCGTGGATGGCAGCAGGCTATCCGGTAGATTTAATACACTCTTTGCCCACGTCTCCAGCATTTCTTGCGATGCCAGCAGATCAAAGTTTGATTCTATATCGATGAGCGCATCATCAGCACGATAGTTGATGCGACTCGAATCGGGCGAAAGCAATCCGGCCAGATTCATTGAATCAAGGACATACTCAGCTGATCCAAAATGGATTCTGACACTATCACCATCTACAATGCCCTCCATGGTAGCATCGTCAATACGAACGGCAGCATTGAAATATCCGGTGAGTAATAAAACGCTGTCCATCGGCAAAATCTTACTGACATTGAATTCATCTAACGTCATTTCACTTATGATCACCATTGGCTGGTCAAGTGAAACAGCTGCAATCATATGAGACTTGTAGTCAGGATCTGCTATCGTAATATCCGCATGAAGCGAATCGCCGGTGATGCTCCCCTGGAAGGTGATGTTGTGAATTGGTTGATCCATGATCCCAACAGAACTGATAAATCCATTGATCGATGCATCCTGGTATTTACCAACACTACCTTTAGCCGTTGCGGTCAAATCAATTTTACCTAACCACGGCAGATCGATCCAGGCAGCCGGGTTGATACCCTCCCCTGTCACGTCCATATCAATGACAAAATTATCGCCTTTGGGAGCGATCGCACCCTTGATATCTGCATTACCCCATGTGGTATTGACTGTTCCATCTAATGCGATGTCTTCCAGATTACCGGAACTGCTTAGATTGAAAAGGATAGCCGGAGGCAGTTGTATATCCTTAAGAAAAGGCTGCAGGGTTCTTTTAAAATCCGGACCAACAGTAGCCTGGACGGACAGGTCTTTCCATTGAAACTTATCCGCGTCCAGTATTTCACTCACCGCTCCGGTAGCATCAAGCTGACTATTTCCGGTATTCAGATTTAATGTCTCGATGACGCCTGCTCCCTGTCTGTAATTTCCCACGAGTGATAAATTCGTCGTATCCCAATGAGCCACATACGCCATCATACCATCCTCGAAAAAATAAGCCAGATCATTTGGCTTGATACGCCCATGGGCATCGATCTCAATCTTGAGCGGATCCTTGAAATCCATTGCTTCCCGATCATACCAGCCTTTGAGGTCCGTTTGCAGCGTATTTGTGCCGGAGGCCAGTTGAAATCCGGAGAGTTCGAATCCATTCTTGTTCATTTGGAGGTTGGCCTTTGATTCGGATATTTCAAATCCGGGCATCTTTACAGAAAGGGCATTCACTGCGACATCCAGTGTATCCACCCCCATCAGCAGGTCCTTCGCGCTGATATGTATTTCCGCCATGTCGACATGGTTTGCGTCAAACTTTGGCGAAGTCACTTTCTGGTGACGATGGAACGAAAAATCCGTATTTCCGATCTCCAGGGCTGCGATCTCAAGACCCATTCCTAAATCAAAATCAGGTGTAAAATTCGTTTTCCGGATGATGGTATCGGTAGTGACCAACCCAGGTGCTTGTTCAGGAGACAACACATTCACTGATGCATGTTGCAATGAAATTGTAGCTGCCTTGAGCATCAGAGGGCTTGAAGTAAAATCAATATCCTCCCCTAAAAATTCACCGAGTTTGGCATCAAGAGATGTTTCACTTACGGTGGAAGAATAGCTGAAGGCCATATGCTCAAACATCACCTTTTTAAATTCAATATTGACTGCATTGGAGGTTGTTTCCTTTTTTTCCGGTGACTGAAATGCATCCAGGATAAACTGAATATTCAATCCATCCGCATTTTCGATCAATTGAGCCCGGACATCTTTCATGCTGATCTGGTTAATGATGTACTTTCCTTTCAGCAGATCAAAAATATTAGCGCTGGCTTCCATACGCCCTATGGTGATGATCTCATGATTGGCTGCATCCTGCACGTTAACACCTTCGATCAGGAGATTCCCGCGTAAGGAAAATCTGATTTGATCAATAGCCACAGTGGCCTTTGTTTTGGCAGACAAAAAACCTGCTGCCTTTCGGGTGATTATTTTTTGTACTGCGGGGACGTGTATGAGGAGAATGAGCATGATAAAGACAAGCAACAAGCCAACCAATGCCTTCCCCAGGAATTTGAGAACTCGTATAAGCTTGGACCTGACATGCATGTTTTCTTTCTGGTTCTTTAGTCGTTCATATCATGCGGCTGTGCTGGCAACCTGGAGGTCTGTTTAAAATGAAGCAAAGAACCAATCTTTCTTGACCCTTCCGGGTCTGGCTTGTCCTTTTTTCACAGAGCCAAATTACGGAAAAATGGGGAGAGGTTGTCAGGGGCGTATTGCATCCGATCTGTCGGGGGCGTATTACATCCGCCCCGACAGATCGGATAGCTATAGTTAGTCAGGGGCGGATGCAATACGCCCCTGACAAAAAGGTCCTTTGGGAAATCTATAATTGCCCCGGCTTTCAAGCCGACCGTTTATACACAACTAAAAAAGGGGGTGCCGTTGCAGGAGTTTGCTCCTGCAACCACGTATATACCATTCGAAATTCCATTGGAGAATCTATATTGGAATTCTCTTGGTCGCAGGAGCAAACACTTCGACTCCGCTCAGTGCGGCGCTCCTGCAACGGCTTACATCAAATTTCAATCACGGTCCCCTCTACAGCCATCTCAAAAGGGAACGGATAATCAGCCTTTTCTACTAATTGTGCAAAACATGCATCCAACTGTGCATCTGAGTGAGTGGGATCATGATGCATGAGAAGCAGACGTTTCACTTTGGTAAATGAGGCATATTTCAATGCATCTTCCATGGTGGTGTGGCCCCAGCCTTTTTTAACGCTATACTCTTCATTGGTATACTGGCCATCATGAAGCAACAAATCTGCATCTTTGGCCAGCTCGCTTCCGGACAACCACCGGATATCATGATTTAATCCACTGAGACCCAAGGCGGGTTCATGATCAGGGATATAGGTAAACACTCCGCTTCGTGAAGTAACACGATATCCAACCGTCGGACCGGGATGGATGACATAAGCGGATTGGATGGTAAAAGGACCTATGTTAAAAACGCTATTTCCGATTTCATGCACTTCCAGTTGACATGTCAGATCGCGAAAATAAAAAGGCGAAAGAGGTGGTGAAAAATACCGGCCCAGCCTCGTGGGTAGGCTATGTGCATGTGTGTGCGGCCCCCAGATATGCACTTCCTTGGCAGGATCAAACAATGGCTTGAAAAAACTCAGGCCCTGGATATGGTCAATATGCAGATGCGTCAACAATATGTCGATCCTGGGACAATCGAGGTTATTGCTGAAGTTGAGATTAGTGATCCCACTACCCGCATCCAACACCAGCATGCAGCCATCTTCTTCCACTTCAATGCAAGAGGTATTGCCTCCATACACTTTTGTACTGGGGTTGAAAGTGGGTATGGATCCACGTACGCCCCATAAGGTTATTTTCATTCGTCAGAAGGCCTCCAGAAGATAGCTACGGCGCCCACAAAAATGCCGGCCCTGCCGATGATAGGATAAGAGGAAACAGATATTTTTTCGGACTTCCCCTTCAGGCTTTCGATCCAGAAAGTCTTGAAGTATGGTAGTTGATTCAACAGCGTCTTGACCAGTGGAAGGTCTTCCGGTTCCAATAGTTTACCATTTTCATCCTTGGACAAGAAAATAGTAGACCATTCTTCCACTTTCATTTCTCCGGTATCCTGGTATCGCTTTCCCAGGATTTCTTCCGCGGGTTCGTTATAGAACAGGAGGTTACCTACCGTATCTGTGATAAACACAGGTATGGCAAGGCAATCAGCTAGTTGACGATTCAGGATGATTTCAATCGGGTACGCCATACGCCTTGGGTTTTGAGAAAAGCCTACGGATTTTTAAAGGCTGTCAAATTAGTATATTTTCTCAATACCCTATGGTTTCGAAATAATCTAAACGGACTATCCCTTACAATCGTATCCGATAGGATGCGCTCAACTTCAAAAACAGCCCATCTCCCCAATTTACCTTCGTGAGATATTCTTTTGTATCGACGCCAGTACGGATTCTCCTGATGACACCGAAGCCGGGTTCAAGGGTGAGGCAGATATGCTTTGCCAGGTAATAATCTATAAAAACGGAAAGTTGGTTGTCATCAAGCCGGATAAACGAACCATCAGACAGGCGGTAACTACTGGTCGGTGCCCTAAAAGTAACTCCTCCATAAAACTTTTTACTCCACTCGTGCTCAAACGTAAGCCGCCCAGGCAAAATACCGAAGAGATAATTGCGGTTGTCAATGCGCCAATCGCAGCCAATCAATGGTATCACAAACAGACCAAAGAATTCTGCATTAGCATACACCCCAAACCGAAATTTCTGATCGGGCTTCCGGGCAAAGGAAGCAAAAGCGACACCACCAAATTGAAATGTATTTGCAGCAAACAATTGTTCGCCATTCCATCGCACAATAGGTACAATCGTGAGGGCCCATTTGGATTCCCTGAAAGGCATGATTAACCCAACAGGCAATGCGACGCTTTGCACTGTGGGATATATTTCTTCAGTGTCAGCAGAATCAATACTCCATTGTTCATAAAAGGGACTCAGGAGAAGAAACGCATCTCCCTTTAACTTGATGGGCAGATCAGAACCGGCCCAGAGATGTGTAAAAGGAGTCGCAGGTGTATTGTTGGCCCTGAAAGCATTCATGTACCTGATCTGGATGGGATCAACATAGGGTTGAGCGCATAGGGACCCTGTCCATAATGAGGTGCAGATCATCAATACCAGCCATGCTATCGTATCACGTAGTGCTTTTTTATACAGGGTTTGCATCATGTCTGGATTTTATAAACTCATTCAGCTAAAACTTTTGGCTCAGCATCACCCTGCTTAACCAGTCGGATACGATCCACGACAATCAATAAGACTAAACCGATAGTAAACCAGAGCGCCAGGCCCATGATGGAATTTCGCATGCTGCCGGTGAGATTGTCAAGGGTACCAAACATGATCAGGCCACACATCATCGCTACTTTCTCACAGACATCATAAAAACTAAAATACCCCGCGTTATTTCCTGTTGTCGGAATCATCTTGGCATAAGTAGATCTTGAAAGTGATTGGATCCCTCCCATCACCAGTCCGATAAAAAATGCAGCGATATAAAAATGAATGGCCGTCTGGATAAAATAACTTCCGGCACATATCAGGATCCACACACTGACGGCGAGTATTAATGCCTTGATGTTACCTACCTTTCGGGAGATCCATGCAAACAGGAACGCCCCTCCAATCCCGATATACTCCAATATTAAAATCGTAATGACGAGTTCGATGTCACTCATGTGGATTTCCTTGTTGCCAAAGGATGATGCCATAAACATGACCGTCTGCACCCCCATGATGTAAAAGAAAAAACTGAGCAGGAATGTCCTTGCCCTGGGATGCGCCTTCAACCGGTTCCATACTTTGATGAGTTCCTTATATCCGTTCATGATGTTTTGTCCCTTTGGTTTAGGGGCATTAAGTCCTTTGGGCAAAGTACGCAATGGAATCTGGGCAAATCCCAACCACCATAGTCCCGTCAACAGGAAAGAAAGTCTTTGCAATAAGGTATTATCCTTAATGCCCAGTGCCTCCTGGTTCATCATAAAGACAATATTGATAATGAGCAAAGTGGTAGCTCCCAGGTAACCGAATGCGTATCCCCTGGCACTGGTTCTGTCCTGACGGTCTTCCGTCGCAATAGCAGGGAGATAAGAATTATAAAAAACAATACTTCCGGAGTACCCAATGGTGGCGAGTAACATGCCACCCAAAGCCAGGTGCACATGCTGCGCATCCTTGAAGAAGAAAAGCAACATACAGCCTATGGCCCCCATGTAGCAAAAGAACTTCATGTACAACCGATGCTTACCTGAATAATCTGCAATAGAAGAGATCAATGGGGATACCAGCGCTACAATGCCGAAAGCCAAACCCAGGTTGATGGAATAAGCGGCTGTATTCTCTATACTGAATCCGAAAATTTCGATTTGAGTACTGCCATGAAGGGAAGTAATCGAATTGTAATAAGCCGGAAAAATAGCGGATACAATGACCAGCGCGTAGGCCGAATTGGCCCAGTCATACATGGCCCATGCATTGATGATCTTGCGGTCATTTTTGATGATCGAACCCGTCGGGAGGAGAAGGGGGTTAGGTTCCATACTGAAAGATCGTGAGACTGAATCTCTGCTTAAAATAGCAAACTAAATCCATACACCAAAGAAACCGCTGATCCAGGTCATCTGGTATAGTGATTTATACAGATTTTCCAACGTGCGAGAGAGGCAAGTTGAACCTTATTGGAAATCCGTGAGAATGCGATTTATCCGAATCCGGAAAAGGATACGGTCTTTGAAATTAAGAAAGCGTAAAAGGTTCATACTGCACATACACAAATCTGCCGCCCATCGATGCTTCAAGCTGAACAGGATCAGGATAAGCTACCTTCGCTAGTTTTGTGACAAGGCCTTTAGCATGTTTGTTTTCATCATGGGTATGCACTACCCTGCGGGGGTTCAGTGCTTCCACGAGGCTTAATGCATTCGCCGCACCGGGGTTTGAGGTCCCGCCAAGGAATACCGGTAATCTAAAACTGGAAAAACTGGTGATCAGAAGCAACACGTGATAAGACTGCACTGCTTTCAATTGATTTGCACTAAGCGTAAATCCATGTGGAAAATAAACCACTACCTCATCTCTATTCCGGATCACTATCCCGTTATAGATAGGATCTATCATCCTGCCCGGGTCGAGATAGGCCAGCTGAAGTGCTCCTTGATCTAGCCATTCGCCTGAGGTGAGTTCTGGGAGTATGTTTATTTCTCTTCCACGCATTTCTCTTTTTAGCCTTCTCAATGCAGATGGTGTGGCGATGAAAGGAACGGTATGTAATTCCTTCAAAGTCTGCTGATGGCAATGATCTGAATAGGCCTGTGAAATCAGGATGGCCTGATACTCCTTTATCATATCAACAGGCACCGGTGCCGTTACATGCCACTGTTCATTGAACCAGGAAAATCCATCTACTTCAGATCCGATCAGCCAGGGATCAATAAGGATAGTGGTACCAGCCCAGGTTAGTGCCCAGCTGGAATCCATGTTGAGGCGTCGTAAGGTTAACATCGGGCTAGAAATAGGCTATTATAGAAATGAAGCTGACTACCATATGGTTGACCTACATCTTACCTGCATCCACATCTTTGATAAAACCGATCACTCCGCTCATAAATACTTGCTGATCATCCCACATGGACAGGTGGCTTCCGTTGGGACAATAGAGGTAGCGACCCTTCTGTACCATGTTACTTTGCTCCTCCATCGCCTTT
>JANNSS010000267.1:0-9340 GCA_031402955.1 Saprospiraceae bacterium | reverse complement strand
TACTTTCTTGCCATCCACCATCAATGTGACCATTGCTGATTTACCTGCGCCACCTCCTTCATAGTTGAAATCAACCGAAATCGTATGCTTTCCTGCGCCTATTGGTTGGGTTGATTGAACCATGGTCATGTGCTGAGGCTGATTGGATAGACGGTAAATAAATATTGGCTTACCGTTTTTGACCAAAAGGGCAATTCCACCAAAATAACCACCCATCGTGGCAAGAACACCACTATTACCACCTTCTACATCTGCCGTAATCGACCATGATCTGTTTTTAAATTCAGGCGCTGAACCTTCAGGTATTCTGAGGGCTCCTTCATGGTACACAAAGGTTGATCTGCCTCTTGTCAAACTTGGGCGAATAGATGGGTCCACCCTTTCAGCAAAGGATGCATCCAATGGAAATACATTATTCTTTTTGGCTTCCTCATAAAAAATTGCCTGAAGTGCTTTGAGTTTTTCCGGATTTTTTTCAGCAAGATTATCAGCTTCACTATAATCCTCAGCAACGTTGTACAACTCCCATGTAAAATCACGAGATGGATATTGACTTACACCTCCTGCAGTTTGCCATGGCTTCCTGTAAGGATAGGTACAAGCGACCCAACCATCCTGGTATATTGCCCGGTTACCCACAAGTTCAAAATATTGTGTAGTCCGGGTTGATTTAACGGCTGCATCATTAAAGGTATAGGTCATACTCACTCCATCCATTGGCTTTTGGTCAACTCCATTGACTCTTTTCGGTGCAGGGAGTCCACAGACATCCAATAGGGTAGGTACAATGTCAATCACATGATGAAATTGAGACCGAACTCCACCTTTCTCCTTGATGGCTTTCGGATAACTGATGACGAGTCCATTTCGGGTTCCGCCAAAGTGCGAAGCCACTTGCTTAGTCCATTGAAAAGGGGTATTCATAGCATGTGCCCAGCCATAGGAATAGTGATTGTAGGTTTCAGGACCCCCAAGTTTATCATATTGGCTCATGAGGAAACTCAGATCTTCAACCACACCATTTGCAGCAGTAGCAACTTCATTGGTGGTGCCTTGTGCTGTGCCTTCTGCACTGGCGCCATTGTCACCCATGATATAGATGATGATGGTATTATCCATTTCACCTGAAGCTTCAACGGCATCCAATACGCGACCGATATTATAATCTGCAAACGAAAGCGCACCCGCATATACTTCCATAAAGCGTGGATATAATTTCTTCTGATCAGCGGATAGTGAATCCCATGCAGGTATACCATCAGACCGCTTCGTTAGTTTTGTATTTTCAGGTATTACACCCAATTCTTTCTGGCGGGCAAATGTCTCTTCTCTTTGCGCATCCCATCCTTTGTCAAATTTCCCTTTGTATTTCGCGATCCAATCTTTTGGCGCATGATGTGGAGCATGCGCTGTGCCTGTACAATAGTACATGAAGAAAGGTTTGTCAGGTGCAAGTGAATTTTGCTTGTTGATATAATTGATGGCTCTGGTGGCCATGTCATCATCCATGATGTAATCCGGATCTCCGATATAGGGATCAATAGGAGTTGTGTTTTCGTATAGAGCTGGCCTCCATTGGTTGGCATCGCCACCGATAAAACCATAGAAATATTCAAACCCTAAACCGGATGGCCAAAGATCAAAAGGTCCTGCAGTGCTGCTCTTCCAATCCGGTACATTGTGCATTTTGCCCCACCATGAAGTGTTCCATCCATTTGCTTTCAATATCTCTCCAATAGTTGCTGTCGACTTAGGTACCAGACTATTATATCCATCAAAACCTGTAGCCTGCTCTGTGATCACCCCGCTGGCAACATTATGATGATTGCGCCCTGAAATCAATGCAGCCCGGGTAGGAGAGCAAAGCGCTGTGGTATGAAATTGATTGTAGCGCAAACCATTTGCTGCCAACTTGTCAAATGTTGGAGTTGCAATAGGTCCGCCAAACGTGCTGGTGGCGCCATAGCCTACATCATCTGTGAGGATGATGATGACGTTAGGTGCGCCCTTCGGTGCAGATACTTCGACCGGAAAGTCAGATGTAGATTGCAACGCATTCGTATCTACCTTGCCGGCAAAAGCCTGCGGAAGGATCGGAAGAATGGTGCGATCAAAACCATCACCGGCTCTGGATGTTTTTGAAGGCGCCTCTATCACATCGGGTTGTTGCTGAGGCTGATTGCAACTGGAGTGAATAGTTGCCAAAGCCATGCAATAGAAGAAAGCAATTTGTTTTGTCATTTTCATTGTGGTTGGATTTAGTGTGGTAGTAAAAAATGGTATCTAAATTGTTAACATCAATTTCCGGAATACTATACTCATCTTTCCTTCCCTGTGGGTAAACAGAACAGGAGAGATGATATCTAGGGGAATAATAGCTTTAGTGGTTAAATATTATGGGGTATCTCCAATATGACAAAGGTCAACAGATTCATTAATCAAACCCTGTAGAATTGGTTCTACAATATCGGTTTTTGGTCAAGGGAAATAAATATCCTTACCCTGACGCCGATATTCTCCGGGCTTTCGATTTCCCAATGCCCATGGAGTGCCTGCATCAGATCAGCGACAAGTGACAATCCGATTCCTGTGCCGGCAGAAATGTCTTCTACTGATACATCCCCTTGTCTTGTTGTGCCTTGTCGAACAGCTTCAAGTTGTTCCGGTGTCATGCCTCGGCCGGAATCACTGACTTCAAGAACATACCAGTTTTCTTCTGTGTGGGATCGTACCAAGACGTGACCGTTTTTAGTGTACTTGATCGCGTTGGACAAAAGATTGTGCAATACAATGTTGAGTATTCTTGGGTCCGTTAAGATGACATCATCCTCAGGTACTTCATTGACAAGTATGTTTCCCTGGAAACGGCTCATCTCCCGAAAATCTTCCATGAGTTGCTCTACCAAGGCAAACGGTGAGCAATTAGTTGAAGTGGTTTTAAATTGTTCCTGTTGATACGTGACCCAGTGTAAGAGATTCTGTGTGCTGTGAAAAAGTTTATGCACCGCATTTTGTACATCTGTCAAAGCGCGTTTTGTCAATCCTTCCTCACTTGGTTTTTCTTCAGCTCCAAGTCTTGCGATCTGGCCGATAAACCGCAATGGTGTGAGAATGTCATGGGTGATGATGGAGATCAGGCGATCTCTGATGCGTATATTCTTCCGAAGGTTGAGTTCTGAAGCTTCCAGTTTATGGAGGTTTTCTTCGAGCTGCTTATTCGTATTCATTAATTTGGCGGTCTGCTCGTTTACCTTTCGCTGCAGTTCAATGTTTCGTTTTCGAATGGATCGCGAATAGGTTAAAGAAGTAGCCCAGATGGAAAATATGAACCCAATACCATAAAGAACATAGGCCCAGGGTTTGGCATACCATGGAGTCAATACTTCAAAATTCAATCTTGAATACACAAACTCTGAAGAACCGAATCCACTCCTCCTTCGAATGACAAAAGTATACGTACCTGGTTTGAGATAGCCTATGGGATAGGAGTGTTGGCCCATAGTACAGAGTTTGTATTCGTTATGAAAACCTTCCAGTTTGATGGCGACATATTCATTGTAGGGTTGGTTCCACCAGGCACCTGCAAAATGGATGGTGACATTTGCATGATTGGGAGAAATGCGCAATGGCTTATCACAAGGGTATTTGATCCCATCCACCTCCAATGCATCGAAGACCATCGTATCCCTGGAAAAATAATGAGGAGTGTTGTCAGGGTTGAACATCACTAATCCTTCAATGGTTGGAAAGGATAATCGCCCATCTGGAAGCCATAGATACGAAGGCGAACATCCGCCATTGAATTCAGTATTACGGATACCGTCCTCTTCCCTGTAGGTATAGTAGTCCAATAAGAGGGTGGTGTCTTGCAGGTAGGCATCGACAGCATCCAGATGTGTTTTGTATAGTCCGCTGTTGGTTGAGATCCATAGGTATCCGTTTGAATCTTCTACAAACGCATGAGTATTGGCCAACTCATTGTTTCGGCCATTTGGCATCCGTGAAAAGTGATTGTCATGATAAATGAAGTAGCCATTGCCATACGTGCCAATAAGAACCTTTCCCCGGATCAATGCTAATGTCCTGCAGTCAGCATTATCGAATAGGGGAAAAGAATCCACTGAATGCGTCCTGGCATCTAACCTATAGAGTTGGAAATAGGAGCCAAACCATAGATTGCCGCTGGCATCCCGTGTGATACATTTGATGCTGTAATTATCCTTATTAACTGTAGTTTTATAAACCCAACGCACTGAGTCGTTTTGTACGTATCCTATGCCCTTAGTACTGCCAAGCCATATGGTGCTGTCAAGCAATGCGCATGCTTGGGTTGAAAATTCAACATCGGCATTGATCTGGAAAGTTTGCTTTGTGTCGAGATTGTACCTTACATTTTTCAGGCCCTGGGTAAAATAAATATTGTTTTTTTTGTCTTTGCAGAGTGCGAAACTGTTAAAGAAAATTGGAAAGCGTCCGGATGCTTTGTTAGCGACCAGATCGATGATCATCCCATTTGTAGCCAGCAGAGATGACGAGTCCAGGAGACATTGCGCATAGTAGTTGTTGCTCTCTTTGTCCAGGGACTCCTCCTGAAGAAAGGTGGTGATGTTTTTTTTACGATAGATAAATACGCCCCGCGAATTCGTGCCCAGGACCAGGAGATCATCCGATTTGCGATAGGCCACAGCGTGGATAAGGCAGTTTTCAGGCAGACTGGTAAGGAGCATACGCATGACATATCTTTTGCGGTCGGCGGTTGGAAGAAGCTTGAATAGTTTTTCTCCATCATTGACAAATACATCCTTAAAAGGATACTGACTATAAACCCGGATATCCCGGGTTAATCCATGCCAGGTATTGCCACTTTCATCCACCAGGGTACATTTGTCAAATTTACCTGTAGCTGGTTGCAGGACATGGAGCTGATCTGTTGAATCCAGTTTTAGGAGTTCTCCGTTGAGCAAGGCCACCTTATCTCCTTTATTTCTTTTTTGCTGCAGGATTTGTCTGGTATGTTTTTCCAGATCGACTACAACAATTCTGTCACTCACCATATACACTTTTTGGTCTGGATCAGGAAGAATAGTAATAGACATCTGTGATGTCAATCTAGCCCGTCTATTTTCCTCTTGGTAAAAAGTATCCTGAAGGAGAAATTGGGCATCGGGTGGGTTGCCCAGGATTCGCAGCATTTGAGGGTTTTTTACATCAGGCTGCCGGAGCGTGGTAAAATGATCATTAGCCAGGAGGTATATACCATTGAGTAAGTCAATAAATAATATACTCGTGTCATTGAGGGCCAATGCATGGGAAAAGCGCTGATTTTTTATCAGGGGATGATCATCGGTATTGATGACCCTGAAATTTTGACCATCAAAGCGGACGATTCCACCCTCTGTAGCCATCCATAGGAATCCGCGAGTATCAAATACAAGGCTCCTGACTGAGTTTTGTGGCAGCCCTTGTTTGGACGTATAATTGTTGATATGGTAAGAATCCTGACCTATCAACAGCATGATGGGGCATAGGGTGATAGCCAATAGAAGCAGTATCCGAAAGCCAGATTGGGATATAGGAACAGGCATGATTACCCAAGATGGTAAACATCTGCCAAACGATGCATATCCGCGAGATTATTAACATTTAATTTCTCGAAAATCCGCACTTTATAGGTGGCTACTGTGCTCATTTTAAGGTCCAGTCTGTTGGATATTTCCTTGACACGCATCCCTTGAAGCAAATGACGAAGAACCATCATTTCGCGCTCGGATAATTGATCAAATGGATTGGCTGAAGCCGATGTGCGACCCTGATCAAGTTCAAGGTTCTTTTTAAGTTCTTCACTCAGGTAGGGCTGGCCCTTCAGAAAATTTGTCAATGCCCTGATCAGTGTTTCCTCTTCTTCCTGTTTGCTGAGAAATCCCAGGACACCCATTTGGATCAAACGCTTACCATAGATCGCTTCCGGGCTCATCGTATAGATCAGGATGCAAAGGTCCGGATATTGCTCAAGGATCTTTGGTATCAGATCCATGCTGTTACAATCACCCAATTGCATATCCAGGATGAGATGAGAGTATTCGCCCTTGTTTAAGGATGTGGTCAGGGTAGAGCAGGCATCTGCCTCTCCGGTTTCCACATCGTTGAAATGCCTGGCCAGCAGGTATTTAATACCAGTGCGAATGACTGCATGGTCATCAGCAATAAGGATGTGGGGAGATGGCAAGATCTGGGCAGCTACTTTTATTGGACGATTAGACAAATGTAGGGAAGCCTTTTTCTTCATAGGTGGTTTGGGATGTAGAAAGGATACTACAAGATACTTACACAATCCGTAAAAAAATTAAAAAAGGCCACCCGATTGGATGGCCTTTTGAATTCGATAGACTATGATTAGATTGCTGTCATTCTGCTGCAGCCGGTGCCACAATCCTGTACCCAAGTTGTCTAAGTGCATCCGCCTCATTATAGAAGGTAATGCTTCTGATGATCTTTCCGTTTTCGATCAGGTAATTGGTGTTTGCCCAGATATTCACTTTTCCACCACTTTGATACTCAATCGCCAGTTCAGCCCAATTCCCAACCCAGTTTCCCTCATTGACCCCACCTTCAATATGGACAGCGGCTGTTTTTGACTTTGTGTAACTGATTTTTTTATACAGGTTGGTGACATTTTCCTTCCAGTTGGCTACAGCATCGGCCTTATAGATTGTATCTCCATAGGAAGGTCCCAGGCCCATGTATTTTTCATCGAGGTAATTGCCCATACTCTCAAAATCCATTTCTTCAACGGACTTGATGTATTTGTTGACGAGATCTATATGTTCAGCATTGACCTTGTCAGTGGCAGATGAACAACCTCCGAGAAAAAGGGTGGTCATTGCAAGTAAGAAGAGATATTTCATGATTATTTTTTTATTTGGATGAGATTGGAATAGTCGATTTGAAGGATTACTTGATCGTATATCCTTTGCCTTCCAGGCAGGCCGAAAATGCTTTTGTGAAGCTGTCTTTCATCGCCTGCTCCTTAGCTGCGGCATCCGCTTGTGATTTTTGGTTTGCCTGGCCCTGGGCTTGCTGGCCCTGACTCGCTCCTTTCATGCCACCGGCAGCAGCACCAATTGCTGCGCCCGTACCGGCGTCTCCTGCGATAGCTCCAATGGCAGCGCCAGCGGCAGCACCTCTTGCAGCCCCTCTAACGGCACCTCCTGTCGGTCCTGATTGAACAGGTGCAGCCTCGACCTTTGGAGGGTGGAGAGGGTCAATACCGGATTGCCCAACAGCCCAATTATAACATTCATATTCATCCTTTTTTTGTTGTCCCTGGCTTTGCCCCTTGGCAGGGAAGACATACAACTTCATGGTTTGGGAAATCTGGTTGTACGTCATCTTTGACGTGTCCATCATGGTCGGCGCGACCGTATTCTGTGCGTTCATTGATCCTAATGAGATCAGGAAAACGAGCATAACGGAAAGCCTGATTCCAAGAGGGGATAGACTAATTGGTTTCATGATATATAGTGTTTAATAATAAAAAAAGATAGCGTTAATATACAGACATTATTTTTTCTGTTCGATGGTCACTTTGTTGATCTTACCCTTAAACTTAAAAGGGCTTTCGTAGCCGGCTACCGGAGTTCCATCATCTGCCCCCACATCAGCCAGATCATCTACAGAAAATATTCCTGGCTGGGTACGTGTGAGTTTCCCTTCTGCTATTTGTACACCATTCGATGTGATGGTTCCTGTACCACCTTTGCCTGGCCCTCCACCTTCATATTTGAAATCGTATACGATGCTATACTTGCCTGCTTTAAGCGCTTTTTTTGCCATGATGGTTTCGGTCTGCAATCCAAGGTAATTGTAACTGAAGGCTGGCTTACCATCCTTCATATACATCGATAGCCCACCAAATCGCCCGCCCTGGCATACAATGACGCCGTTTCCTTTTTTATCCACCTCAACATCTGCTGTTATCGTATAGGACCTGTTGCGCAGATCAATAAAAATATCCACACCCATTCCCTTCATGCCTTCACCGTAAGTCACAGAAGTCCTCTTGCCCATGACGGTAGGCCTGCCCACCAATTCCGCATTGGTCCTTTCCAGGAGCCGATCATCGATCGGCAATACATGGTATTTTTCTGCATCGCTCATAAAAAGACGCTGCAGTTCTTTCAACTTTTCAGGATTTTGTGTGGCAAGGTTCTTCGACAAGCTAAAATCTTCAGTAGTATTATAAAGATCCCAAATGTCCTCTGCCAGAGGCAATGGTGGTTTTGGAAGCCATGCAGCTCTATGGATCGTTCTTGCCAACCATCCGTCTTTGTAAATACCCCGATTGCCAAACATCTCAAAATATTGCTGGGTATGTTTCTCTGCAGCGCTACCATTTTGGAAAGTATACGCCAGGCTAGTCCCTTCAATAGGATCCTGCATGATTCCGTTCACCATAGCAGGCGCAGGTATTTTAGTCACCTCATAGATGGTAGGTGCAATATCAATGACATGTCCAAACTGTGAACGTAATTCTCCTTTAGCCTGGATACCTGCAGGCCAATGGATTACCATTCCATTACGTGTGCCTCCAAAGTCAGAAGCAACTTGCTTAGTATAGGAGAACGGCGCATCCATGGCTACAGCCCATCCTGCAGCAAAATGCGGATAGGTGCTCTCAGAACCCCATTCATCATAATGCTTCAGCATATCAGGGACTGTTTCCGGTACTCCATTAAAATAAGTCATCTCGCTGAACATGCCATTCATTTGTCCTTCAGCACTAGCGCCATTATCCCCGGCGATAAAAATAATGATGGTATTCTCCATCACACCCAGACCTTCAATGGCGGTTATAAGCCGCCCCACCTCAAAATCCGTTTGCTCACCAAATCCTGCGTACACTTCCATTTGACGTGCAAATAGTTTTTTCTCATCCGCAGATAGTTTGTCCCAGTCTTTGATATCCGTGGGCTTGGACGCCAGTGTGGTATTCGCCGGCACTACACCGAGTTTCTTCTGCCGATCCAATGTCTGTTGACGCACGGCATCCCATCCCTGGTCAAATTTACCTTTGTATTTGTCTGCCCATGCTTGTGGGACGTGATGCGGAGCATGGGTTGCTCCGGGAGCAAAGTATATGAAGAAAGGCTTATCAGGTGACAAGGCTTGCTGAAAACTTACCCATGATATGGCCTGATTGGTCATGTCAGTTGTAAAGTGGTATTTAGGATCATCCGGGAGTTCTACCTGCGTGGTGCCATCGTAAATCAGTGGCGCCCATTGATTGGTTTCACCTCCGATGAAACCATAAAATTTCTCAAAACCGGAATGGGTTGGCCAG
>JANNSS010000266.1:0-4300 GCA_031402955.1 Saprospiraceae bacterium | reverse complement strand
CCCATTCCAAAGGCAGTATAAGCCAGAATCCGAGGGGCAGTTATTTTGTTTTCAGCGCTGCGTTTCTTTTCATTCAGCACCCAGTCAAGTCCGTTACCGGCTGATGGTTCCCGGATGGTGGTGATGCCATGGGCCATCCACAGTTTATAGACATACTCAGCATCTGCACCTTGAGCCTTTCCACCGATATGGCCGTGCATGTCCACAAACCCGGGCAGGACATACATGCCGGTAGCATCCAGTTCATAGCCTTTTTCTTTGAGCTTTGGCCTGTCATCATCAGCAGGCGTGACACCAGGGTATCCAACGATTTCGATATCGACGATTCTATTTCCTTCAATGACGATATCGACGGGACCTATGGGCGGTGAACCAGTCCCATTGATCAGCGTAGCTCCCCTGATGATCATCTGCGCATAGGGACCTTGTCCCTCCGCTCTGTCCGGAGCCGGCTTGACTTGCCCTATGAGCAATGACGTTTGGATCAGGAAGGCAGTGTAACAAAGGAGAAGTCTAAATTTCATCAGGCTGTATTGTAATGCTGAAAGGTAATAAAAAAAGAGCCCGGAAAAATCCAGGCTCTAACGTGATCAATTGATTTGGGTCAATTCTCTTATTTACCGGTGAGTTCTGCCACCAGGCGATCTGCTTTGTAAATATAACGCAATGCCGCAACAATACCACCTGCATGGACAGCAACTGTACGATTATCTTTTTCATCAAAGATAAACTTGCCGGGAAGGGATTCAATATTGCCATCAAAGACCAGTCCGACAACCTCTCTCTTGACATTGATGATCGGGCTTCCTGAGTTGCCACCGATGATGTCCGCGGTGCAGACAAAATTCATTGGTGACTTCAGCAGGTCCATAGATGGGTTAGTCCATTTTTCAGGCAGCGACCATGGGAATTTTCCATCGTTTGAGTAATAGCGCTCATACATACCAAAATAGGTTGTCTTGATCGGAGCAGTAGTACCATTGTAGTCATATCCCTTGACAATACCATCAGAGATACGAAGGGTAAAAGTGGCATCCGGAGGAAGTGCATTGCCATAGACTTTGAATACTTCACCGGCTACATTCTGTTCGATTTGTTTACGGGCTACACCTGTTGACTGGAAGGCCTTCACGGCTTTATTGTATTCCGGAACCATGAGGTTGGCAGCTTCAATCAATGGATCTTTGCTTTTCAGGAATTTTTTAGTGCTTTTATCAAAGAGTTTAGCAAGATCCTTTTCATCTGAAAATGCAGTTTCTGAAACAATCTTCTTTGCTGCTTCATCAGGGGTACGTCCATCAAGTATGGTATTGATATACGTATCGTCCGCTTGTGCAAATTTCTTTACTTCACCCAGTACCATTCCAAATGTTTTAACCTCTTTCGGGTCCTTGATAGAAGAAGCCATTTCGGTTAGTTTTTTCTCGAGACCTTCCAGTTCCGGACTTTCAGGATTTTCTGTAGCAATGGTGGTATACTGGTTGATTGTGTGAAGCATAGACAAGGTGCTTCCTGACATTGGTGATGGAGCCAGGAAACGCAATTCTGAGCCATACTTGGATAGGTCTACATAGTATTTAGCCATATCATCCCAATAGGTTTTTCCTGCAGCATTTGCCCTGATTTTCTTTTCCATTTTCACCTTGCGATCAAACAAGGCTGGATCTGTCAGGCCATTCACGGTTCCTTTAATAGCTTTTAGTGAGTTGGCCAGACTGAAGATGGTATTTTTAGTATCATCATTCGGATTGAGCGCATATTCTTCCTCCAGCATATTAATGCGGTTGGTAAAGAACTCAATGTCTACCGGATACCTGTAATCCCTGTCGTATTCTAATTGAGCAACCGTCCTGTACCGCTCCGTTGAGCCAGGATTACCGATCACAAATACAGGGGTGTTTTCCTGGATGCCATCAACATTGAATGGAAAGTAATTGTCCGATGTATTCAACGGCTGACCATTTTCATCATAAACCCTCCAGAACGTACAGTCGAGATTGTAACGTGGATAGGTAAAGTTGTCAGGATCGCCTCCGAAGAAACCTAATTGTGCTTCCGGGATAAATACAAGACGAACGTCATCATACCGCTTGTAGCCATATAGAGAGAACTTAGCGCCGCTGTAATAAGGTACCGTTTGAAGGCGGAGATTTTCCCAACCTGGTTTGCTGGTGTATTCTTTAACAACAGTGTTGATGGCTTCCTGCGCCTTGGTTTGCTTTTCTGCATCTGACGCATTACCGATCAGGCTCTTGATTTTGTCTGTAACATCGGCTACTTTGATCAGTTGCTCTACAAAAACTTCTGGATTACGTCTTTCGTCAGCAAGTGTAGCAGCAAAAAATCCGTTGTTGTCAAAGTTTTCACCTTCCTTTTGAAGGTCAGATACAACCGGCTGTGAGCAATGATGATTAGTCATCACCAATCCATTCGGAGATACAAAGGAAGCTGAACACCAGGAAGCGAATCTTAAGGCTGACATCCTGCCTTCATCAAACCATTCCTGATCGAGGTCGTAGTTATAGGCTTTGAGAAACCAATCTTTAGGAGGGTTTTCGAAGGTCCACATTTTACCAAAGTCATGTGGGCTGGGTTCCTGCTGGCCAAAAGCCGCAGTAAAGGTAAAAGCAGCCAAAAGGCTCAGAAACCACTGTTTTCTATTGTTGTTCATACTATGGTTGAATAGTTAATTAGAAAATATTTTAAGGCATTTTGTTGTAAATACCCCTGAAAAACGGTGCAAAATTAGGAATTATAACGGAGAAAGGGGGGCTCACGACTAATTATACCTTTTATTAGACCAGTAGCGTTAACTTTTCGTCATCAAACCTGTTCTTATGCTCATGAATCGAAGTAAAACCTTACTTTTTATCCTCGTCCTCTTTGGCCTGAGTTCTTCCTGTACTTCCCAAAAATCTTCCGGGCAGGCAGCTGAAAAAGCTCCCGCTACGGATCAAATTGTCGATCAATCTATGAATACAGAAATTGCAACCTTCGGTGCCGGATGTTTCTGGTGTGTTGAAGCCGTTTTTCAGGAACTGAAAGGCGTCCTTAAAGTTGAATCAGGATATATGGGAGGTGCTGTCCAGAATCCAACCTATAAAGAGGTTTGTACCGGCACCACCGGACATGCAGAAGTAACCCGTATTACCTTTGACCCCACAGTCATTTCTTATGAGGAGTTACTTGAGGTGTTATGGACCACGCATGATCCAACTACCCTCAATCGCCAGGGAGCTGATGCAGGTACACAGTACCGTTCTGCTGTTTTTTACTATTCAGATGAGCAGAAATCAAAAGCCGAAAAGTCAAAGAAGGAAGTGGCCACCACTATTTGGGATGCCCCGATTGTAACGGAAATAGTTGCCGTGGATACCTTTTATATGGCAGAAGAGTACCATCAGGAGTATTATGCACTGAACCCAAACGCAGGTTATTGCAGAGCGGTGATTTCTCCAAAAGTAGCCAAAGTGCGTGCATCATTTGCTGATAAGTTGAAGCAATAAACCAATGCGCCTATGCATCGTTATTTCTTAATCACTGCACTATTTCTTGGCTTCACTATGCAGGCATGTCTTCAGTCCGCTACGAAATATCCTGAAGCAAATGTGATATCATCAAGCGGACCTTTTGTTGATGAAAAGGGAGATACCATCACCACCTTATCTAAATCAGATGCTGAGTGGAAAGCTCAGTTAGATCCTTTGGCTTATGATGTCCTGCGTGAAAAAGGAACAGAACGAGCTTTTTCCGGCAAGTATCATGACAATAAGAAAACTGGTATTTATTCCTGCGCTGGTTGCGATCTTTCTTTGTTTTCATCAGGGACCAAGTTTGACTCCGGTACAGGTTGGCCAAGCTTTTATGCACCATTGGACAAAACCCATGTCGAAGAGGATACAGATGTTTCTTATGGCATGAAAAGGGTTGAAGTATTATGTCGCCGATGTGGTGGGCATCTTGGTCATGTATTTGATGATGGTCCAAACCCCACAGGGCTCAGGTATTGTATGAATTCTGTATCGCTCACCTTTGAGCCTAAATAAACATTTCCGGAATTAAAGATCGCATTTGGCCCCGGCCGTTGCAGGACCGCCGCACCGAGTGGAGCCGAAGTGTTTGCTCCTGCAACCATAGGAAGACAATGGCCGTTGCAGGAGTTTGCTCCTGCAACCATGAGAATTCCTATTTAAATTCTCTCTAGGAATTTCGTTGGGTATTCAGGTGGTCGCAGGAGCAAACTCCAGCAACGGCGTTATCTTTGATAGATAATTAATCACCTACGTCCGTGGATAAAATT
>JANNSS010000265.1:0-12976 GCA_031402955.1 Saprospiraceae bacterium | reverse complement strand
AAAGATGGACTTGTAGAAAATCAACGAAGTAAAGCAGTTCTGACGTTGGCTATCGAACAGATTCTCCTCAAGTATCCGGAGACCAACTATTTCCCGGCATACGAGATCATGATGGACGAATTGAGAGACTACCGGTATTATGCACGCGATCACGTACATCCTTCACCGGTAGCTGTAGACATCATCTGGGATAAATTTTGTGATGGCTATCTCGATGCAGCGGATCTCTCATTTCACGCGACCATCGAAAAAATCAGAAAAGCGATGGAGCATCGTTTTCTGCACCATGATCAGGAAGCAATTCGCACTTTTGCGAAGGCACAACTAAATAACATAGAGCAATTGGCTAAGCTATTGCCTGACCTCCATTGGCAAAAAGAGCGACTTCACTTTTTCGAATTTATCGACATCGATTGAACATACTGAATTGCTACGGGGATAATGAATAACTTGAGATTCCATTTACAGCATTCCTGACACGTACCAATCAAAAATACTTCCGATGAAAATAAATGATGCTTATGCGCCCGGTGTATATGTGGCCAATGAAGACAGGTACAATGACATGAAGTATCGCCGATGCGGACGCAGCGGCATCCTGTTGCCTGCATTGTCTATGGGCTTGTGGCACAACCTGGGTCATACGGATGATCTGGAAAAAGGACGCAACATCTTGCGGGCCTGTTTTGATTACGGGATTACACATTTTGACCTGGCCAATAATTATGGTCCGCCATTTGGCGCGGCTGAAGAAAATTTCGGCCGGATTTTCAGACAAGATTTCAAACCTTACCGTGATGAGCTGATCATCTCGACCAAAGCAGGATGGGATATGTGGCCCGGGCCTTATGGCAATTTTGGTTCGCGCAAATATCTGCTGGCAAGCCTTGATCAGAGCCTGAAGCGTATGGGTCTGGAGTATGTAGATATTTTTTATTCCCATCGCCCTGATCCACACACTCCGCTTGAAGAGACCATGGGTGCATTGCATTCAGCAGTACAACTAGGAAAAGCACTCTATGTGGGCATCTCTCAGTACAAATCTAAAGCAACCACTCAGGCAGCAGAGATTCTTCGTCAAATGGGAACACCCTTGTTAATTCATCAACCCCGATATAGCATGATAGATCGATGGGTTGAAGAAGACGGTTTGCTACCTGTTCTCGAAAAAGAAGGAGTAGGTGCTATTGCTTTTTCACCATTGGAGCAAGGAGTGCTTACCAATAAATATCTGGATGGTTTCCCAGAAGACAGCAGGGCTGTCAAAGACGGACGTTATCTGAAGACAGAGCAGATCACTGAAAATAGATTGAATAAAGTGAGGGCATTAAATGCAATTGCACAGCGACGTGTTCAAAGCGTTGCCCAACTTGCTGTTTCCTGGCTCTTGATTGATCCAAGGATCACATCAGTGTTGATTGGTGCCAGTAAAGTGAGCCAGATAGACGATAATGTCGGGGCTTTGAAGAACCTTGAATTTTCGGAAGAGGAGAAAGCAGAGATCAGAGGGATTCTAGGATAGTTGGCGGCAAGAACAGTTCGGCTACGCTCACTGCGACGCGCCATTAACGGCCATCGCCGATGCAAGAGTGTAGAAGAGAGAAAATTAGTCTTGTTTTGCAAATACTTTTTTCAACAGGTCTGTGGTCCGGCTGGTAATATCTGTGCGAATCTGCAGTTCTTTTTTTGCCACCATTCCAAATAGTCCTTCCAGTGCTGCCTCTGTGACATATTGATCCAGGTTTGGATTGACCTTCTCTACAAGCGGGATTTTGTTGTAGGCATTGACGGCATCAGCCCAATATTGGATAGCATTAAACTTATTAAGAGAGTTGACGACCACCGGTTGAAACTCATTATACAATGGGACATGGGTTTTCTGATCGAGGTATTGAGTTGCTGCATTTTGCGGACCCATCAGTATGTTGAGGGCATCATCAAAGGTCATTTCCCTGATCGCATTCACGAAAATTGGGTTGGCGGATGCGGCCGCATCTTCAGCGGCCCGGTTGAGTTTTTCAAGAATAATATTTTCCACATCGCTGAACCCAGGTATGAATTTCAGTTTATCAGTCACCTTCCTTGCTTCTGCGGGGAGTAATATCTTATACTCGCTTTTGAAATACCCATCTTTCTGCGCCAACAGGGCTGCGCCTTCGCTGATACCAAATTCCAACGCCTGTTTCAATCCCTGACCGATCTCTGCTGTTGTAGGCTCCAATCCTCCAGCGAGTTGCTGTAAAGTATCACATGAAGGCAAACTTATGGCTGCAAACAATGAAATGATGATGATACGTCTGTTCATGATTTCTATAATTCATTTAAAATGAAATGATGGTTGCCTTAGGTGCTTATAGGCTTATAAGCTTATTGGCTTATGAGTTTATTGGCTTATTGCACATGGCATATAAGCTATAAGCATGTATGCTATAAGCATATAAGCATATAAGCATATAAGCTAACTCTAAAAAGAAGGCTTATAGTATGTAGGTCACTTGGGCGCTATGCACTGGTCCCCCGAGTTCGGGAGTGATTTTTTGGACGACGACCTTGATATTATGCACGTTTGGAAACTGCTTACGGATCTCATGGGCTATGTGGAAAGCTACTGTTTCGATGAGCCTGACCGGTAGCTCCATGATATCAGCGCATATCTGATAGACGATCTCATAATTGACCGTCTGATGCAGGTCATCTCCCATGGCTGCGCCATCGATATCAGCTTCCATACTCACATCGACGAGATAGTTTCCGCCCCTGATCTGTTCATGGGTATAATAACCGTGGTGAGCAAAAAAGGACATGCCTTCGAGTTTGATTTCAGCCATTTTAAGTTAGAAACTAGCAGTGAGAAGTTAGCAGTGAGAAGTTAGCAACTAGCAGTGAGAAGTTACAGTTTAATAAAATATGTTCCAACCTGCTTTGATTCCTGCAATAAATGAATAATTGTTGTAATAGAAAATTAAACTTTGGGGAGTTACAAGCTGATCCAGAACAGATCCACGTCAAATTTTTCAAAACATGTTGATACTAGCGGTGTTATGTTTAAAATCAATGGAAATATAGGACTTAATTGGTAGTTTAAAAAAACAAGCAACTTCTAGTTGCACAATGTTAACTTCTAACTGCTAGTTGCTCACTACTAACTTCCCTCGCTTATCTTTGCCTTTCCAAATCAAAAAAAGACCTATGACGGTGAAAACCAGTGTCAAAACGGATCAATACCAGGGCCACGACTACTACCTTCTTGATGAATTGCTGAGCGAAGACCATTTATTGGCGCGCGAAGCGGTGAGGGATTGGGTAAAACAGGAAGTAAGCCCGATCATAGAGGATTATGCTAACCGGGCTGCATGTCCTGCCCATTTATTCAAAGGGCTGGCAGAAATTGGTGCTTTTGGCCCCAGTCTTCCGGTTGAATATGGTGGTGGTGGAATGGATGAAATCGCCTATGGGGTGATCATGCAGGAACTGGAGCGCGGAGATTCAGGCATCAGGTCAATGGCTTCTGTCCAGGGGTCGCTGGTCATGTACCCGATCTACAAGTATGCTGCGGAAGAACTGAAAAAAAAATACCTCCCTAAGCTTGGATCGGGAGAGATGATAGGCTGCTTTGGCCTTACCGAACCGGATCATGGTTCAAATCCGAATGGCATGATCACCCGGATCGTTGATGATGGTGATGCTTATATACTCAACGGAGCCAAAATGTGGATTACCAACAGCCCACTGTCAGATCTGGCGGTCGTGTGGGCGAAGGATGAAGAGGATAACATCCGTGGTATGATCGTGGAGAGTGGCTGGAAAGGCTTCTCTGCCCCTGAAATCCATGGAAAGTGGTCATTAAGAGCTTCAATCACTGGAGAGCTTGTCTTTGAAGATGTACGCGTGCCCAAGTCCCATATTTTCGCTGATGTGAAAGGTCTGAAAGGCCCCTTATCCTGCCTGTCAAAAGCCAGATACGGGATCGCCTGGGGTGCCATAGGTGCCGCACTTGATTGTTATGACAGTGCTTTGCGGTATTCAAAACAACGCGAGCAATTTGGAAGGCCAATTGCCGGCTTCCAGCTCACGCAGAAGAAACTGGCTGAAATGATCACGGAGATCACCAAAGCCCAGCTATTGACCTGGAGACTAGGCACACTCGCCAATGCCGGGAGGGCCACACCCGCCCAGATTTCAATGGCCAAACGCAACAATGTGGATATGGCTCTTGATGTAGCCAGGGAAGCCAGACAGATTCATGGAGGCATGGGGATCACCAGCGAATACCCGATCATGAGACATATGATGAATCTTGAGTCCGTGGTAACGTATGAAGGAACACATGATATCCATCTGCTGATTACCGGGCAGGATATCACAGGGCTCAATGCGTTTTCTTAATAAAATCCTAAACGGGATAAAATACGTAGAGCTATACACCACGGTAGTCTAAAAATCCGTTTAAACGGTTGTTTTGTTAAAACAATTGGAGTAATTTTTCGGTATAACATCTTAATACACGAAAACAGAAAAGGACTGTCACCATGTTTTATAAGGGATTTCTACCAAGTCTAGCTATTGCCTGTTTTGCAACCCTTCCTCTTTCCTCGCAGGAAACGATCAGGTTGCAGAATCCTTCTTTTGAGGATATACCACACAGGGGATCAGCCACTACGCCCTCTGTCAGGGCATGGCATGATTGTGGCCTTAGTAATTTTCCCTCAGAGAGCCCTCCCGATATTCATCCGGTCATGGATAATGCATGGGAGGTTGCTAAAGCTCCCTATGATGGAAATACATATCTGGGTATGGTCACCCGAGCCAACGATTCATGGGAATCACTTTCTCAAGCTTTAACAACACCGATTCAGGGAGGCGTGTGTTATACATTTACAGCTTTCCTGGTCCGTTCGGATCAGTATAAAAGTGCGACGACCAAGACCATTCAGCTAGGTACGCACGATCTTGAAAATTTTGTTCGTCCGGCCGTGTTCCAGATCTGGGGAGGAAATTATTTCTGTGATAAAGTAGAATTGCTTGGTGAATCACCACCGGTAACCAATGATACGTGGAAGCTATACAAATTCATGTTTCATCCGCAGAAATCACACAAGTACATCACGATCGAGGCGTTCTATAAAACACCAATACTTGAAGCTTACAATGGTCATGTTCTTGTAGATGGCCTTTCAGAAATTGTACCAGTAGATTGTCCACTGCTTCCGGAGGACCTGATAGCTGAGGTTTCTGAACCTCCGGTCAACAAGACGGGAACTACCGGACCTACCTCATCGTCCTCCACAAGTTCAAAAACAACTACAGGCGGATCTTCCACTACTATAAAATCAGGCACGGTCTCATCAGGTCAGAAAAGCTTTAGCCCGGTGCTGATTACAGAACTGGTTCCAGGCAAAGTATTTGTCGGACAGAAAATAAGACTTAATCATTTGTACTTCAGCACAGATTCAATCAACCTCAGATCCGACTCTTATAAAGTACTCAATGAGCTGGCTGAATACATGAAAGCGTATCCGAAAACCGTGATAGAAATCGGAGGACATACGAACACCGTTCCTCCCGAAGACTATTGCATGCACCTGTCAATCCAGCGAGCCAAATCTGTGCAGGAATACCTGATGTCACAAGGTGTACCAGCTGAACGATTGCAATACAAAGGGTATGGAAAGTCGGATCCAATCATCGAGTATGACAAGTACAACAAAGATGCGAGGCTGAAGAATCAACGGGTGGAGATCAAGATAATATCCCTGTCGTGAGAGGTGTAAGAGAGTGAGAACGTGAGAGAGTGAGAACGTGAGAACGTGAGACATGAGAGAGTGAGAACGTGAGAACGTGAGACGTGAGATTATGATTTACATTGTTGTAGATTTGGAGGGCGACATATGAAAAACATTTCGACCCCGATAAGCAGCCTTGTGCTTTCCCTGTTTTGGATCCTTTGCGATAACTCTCTTCAGGGGCAGGATACAATTCCATTAAAGAATCCGTCATTTGAGGACATTCCACATAGAGGTAGTGCTGGAGATCTACCCATTAAGATGTGGGATGATTGTGGCTTCAATACATTTCCAGGCGAATCTCCTCCTGATATACATCCTGTCCCTGATGGCGCCTGGGGTGTCGGCATGCAACCACAAGATGGCTCTTCCTATCTGGGCCTCGTAGCTCGTGCGAATGGTACTTACGAATCAGTTGGTCAAAGACTTTTTACGCCCTTAAGGGCAGGGACTTGTTATGTGCTGACTGCTATGATGGCTCTGTCAGACACTTATCAGAGTCCTACTATTGAATCTATTAAAAACGGAATGAATCAAGTTGAAAGTTTTGCAAACCCTGTCAAGATCGTGATCTGGGGAGGTCGTGATGACTGCGAGAAGTTGGAGATAGTGGCTGAAAGCAGTGAGGTTGCTAATTATAACTGGCAGTCGTATGAATTAATATTATCACCAAATAACTACTTCACAAATATTACTATTGAAGCTTTTTATTCACGAAGAAATCAAGAACGGTACAATGGCCATGTGATGATTGATAATCTTTCACCCATCATTCAGGTTGATTGCAAATAAAGAACGCTCAGTAACTTTCTTGCCTACTTCACTTTTATTTTCTCACACTTTATACCTATCGTTGTGATGTCTTTCCAAAATCCCGGGTAGGACTTGCTGACGACATCAGGATCTTTGATGATCACTGGATGCATGCATGCCAACGGCGCAAAGGCCATCGCCATGCGGTGATCTTCATACGTATTAAATTTCCCCCTGTCTTTCCACCTTGCCTTGCCGACCACGATCACCGTAAGATCTTCTCCTTCCTCCTTCACCAGGAGTTTTGTCTTGACTCTTTCCAACTCGGTAAACATGGCGAGGATGCGATCTGTTTCTTTGATACGAAGCGTCTTCAGACCCGTTAAAACTCCTTTTATACCTAATCCTGCCAGTGTCACCATCACCGTTTGTGCAATATCCGGACAGAGCGAAAAATCATATTTGAATTCCTTGAGTTTTTCCTTGATACCTCTCTTGTTAATGACAAGTCCGTTTTCGGTAAAGGTTGTTTCTACTCCCAGTTGCGCGTATAGATCTTTAATAACTGCATCACCCTGGATACTGTCTTCTTTTAAGCCTTCAATAAATATCTCTGCCTGCTCAGCAAGTGCTGCCATCGAATAAAAATAGGATGCTGCTGACCAGTCTCCTTCTACCGAATAATCTTTTGCTGTATAAGCACCATGTTCAATCCGTATCGTGTTATCTGTCCATTGATGTTTAATGCCAAAAAAAGCCATCATAACCAGGGTCATCTGCACATAAGAAGCGGAGACCAGTTCCCCTGCCAGGTGAATTGTCAATCCTTTGGGTAACATTGGAGCAATCAAAAGTAATGCTGTCAGATATTGGCTGCTGATACCAGCCTGCAGGGTGACTTCATTGATTTCTACACCAATTTTATTTGTTGGCTTTATCTGCAATGGGGGAAATCCCTCTTTATTGAGATAAGTGATATCGGCACCAAGTGATTGTAGTGCTTTCACCAATGGACCTATCGGTCTGCGTCTCAGTTGCTCAGAAGCATCAATCCTGACTTCACGATCACCCAGGCAGGCCCTGGCAACCATAAAGCGATAACTGCTGCCCGCGTGTCCACTGTATAAAACCTCATCTGTGGAGGCCAGCATAGCAATGAGTGCATCTGTATCATCACTGGTACTGAGGCGATGTATTTCAAAAGGATCTTTACAGAGAGACCTGATGATCAGGGCCCGGTTGGAAATACTCTTGGATGGTTCCAGAATGACGGTACCGCTCAGCTTCTGCTGGGGTAACGATAATTGATTTGCAATTGACATGTTTGTTTATTCTTTCTCCCCTTTTTTCTGCTCAGCTATTCTCTTTTTCTCCGCATCCTTTTCAAAGGCAATGATGATATCCCTTACCAGCCTGTGCCGTACGACATCATCAGCACTCAATCTGACTGTGGCGATACCATCCAGATGGCCCAGCAGGTCAATTGCTTTGCTAAAGCCGGAGTGTACACTCCGTGGAAGGTCAATCTGGGACAAATCCCCTGTGATGATGCACTTGGCCGAAGGGCCAAGACGTGTAAGAAACATTTTAATCTGTCCCTCTGTAGCGTTCTGAGCCTCATCGAGAATAATAAAGGCATTGTCAAGTGTGCGACCACGCATATAGGCGAGGGGTGCTACTTCAATGATCCGGTTTTGCATGAAATAATTCAGCTTATCTATCTGGATCATGTCATCAAGCGCATCATATAATGGTCGTAAATACGGATCTATCTTTTCTTTCAGATCTCCTGGCAGAAAGCCTAGATTCTCACCCGCTTCCACTGCAGGACGTGTGAGGATGATCTTCTTGACCATCGCATTTTTCAATGCTCTTACTGCAAGCGCAACGGCTGTATATGTTTTTCCTGTTCCGGCCGGGCCTACTGCGAAAACAACGTCGTTGAGATCGCAGGCAGTAACCATTTTCCTCTGGTTCTTCGTTTTGGCCTTGATCGGTTTGCCTGTGCGACCATAGAGGATCACATTGTCTGAGACATCGCCGCCTACCGGAGTCTCTTCGGCTTCGAAGGTGTGTGTTCCGGCCAGAAGATCCTCAAGAGTAGCCATCGGAAGTGTTTTCTGATCCTTGAGGATACGGAGCATCATTTCAAACTTGTCCTTTGCGCTCTGTGTATGTTTCTTCTTTCCATTCAGTTTAACCTGATTCCCTCTTGAGGTAACGACAACGTCCGGGAAGGCTTTACGAAAGAGATTGAGCTTACTATTGTTCTGTCCAAATAACTCTAAAGGATCAACATCCTCTACAGTCAACACAATCTCACTCAAAATCTTGTCCTTAGTGTTTGGTATAGTTTGTCCGATGATATTTCTTTTTTTTGCTTGTGTCAAATCTAACAATTAAGGCGTTACAATTCCCTTGGTGCTGATAAATTTACAATTTTTTGTAATATGTTTGGGTGTCGGGGAAACCAATCCGATACTCCTCCTATGATCAAACGAATCGTATTAATGGAACTATTGCCTGACAAGCAGGACCTGTTTTTGGATATCTTTGATGAAGTAAAAAAACATATCCGGGCACAGGAAGGTTGTAGAGGACTTGAAATACTGAAAAGTGAGGAGGAAGGGAACATAAGTATCTGGACCATAAGCCTTTGGAAATACGAAAGTGACCTGGACCGATACCGATCTTCCGACTTGTTTAAACAAACCTGGTCTCAGGTCAAACCTCTCTTTTCTGGTAAAGCCCGGGCCTGGACCCTGACCTCGATCCAATCGCTACCATGAAAATAATGGCCTCACCGTTGGGTGACATCTATCTGGGCAATGTAAAGGATGGTTTGCAAAAAACCATTCAATCCTTAGAGCCCTCCATGGTATTCATACTTGCAGACGACAATACTGTCCGGCATTGCGTTCCTTTGGTTGAACCTCTGACAGATGCGGGTATATGTATCGTCATCGCTTCCGGTGATCAACACAAAACCCTGGGTAGTTGTGAAACCATCTGGTCGTCACTGTTAAAGTCTGGTGCTGATCGTGAGTCACTGATACTCAATGTTGGAGGAGGCATGATATGTGATCTTGGAGGCTTTGCTGCATCCTGCTACCAACGGGGCATTCGTTTTGCGCACATCCCCACTTCTCTGCTGGCGATGGCTGATGCGGCGATGGGGGGTAAAACAGGTGTAAACTTTAGTGGATACAAAAATTATATAGGTCACTTTGAAGCCCCGGCGATTATCTGGACAGACCCTGCTTTCCTCCTGACTCTCCCTGAGCAGGAAATCCTTGATGGGCTCGCCGAAATTGTCAAACATGCGATCATAGGTAGTGCCGACTTATGGGAGACCATCCAGGCCTTTGAAAGCCCTGAATCTATTGACTGGAACCAATTGCTTGAACTCAATATCCCAGTTAAACTGCATATTACAGAAATCGATCCATTTGAAAAAGGGATACGGAAAACCTTGAATTTTGGTCATACCCTCGGCCACGCCCTGGAAAGCCATTTTCTCCATTCCGCGCAGCCACTGAGTCATGGTCAGGCAGTTACGCTAGGCATGCTGGCTGAAACTAAACTAGCCTATCTCACAGGGTTGCTTGGAAATGAAGATTTTAAAAGCATTATTGACCTGATTCAGCGATTGTTGAGCCCTTGCGAAGTAACTTTGCCAACCATCGATGCACTTCAGGCATGGCTCCGGGGTGACAAGAAAAAATCCGGAGACAGCGTTGGGTACAGCTTACCTGACAGCATTGGCACATGCAGATGGGATATTAAAGTGGAGGAATTACTGGTAAGCGAAAGTCTTGATTGGGTTAACCAGGTACGCAAAGGTTAATCGGCTTCGTTAGCCTCCTGGGAAATAGATTTGTTTGATCTTTTTACAATATGAGCAGCATAGCATCTTTTGAAAAATACAGTAAGAAACTCTGGATCGGGGCTTTCGCACTCGTTGGTTTTGTCATTTTATTCTTCATCATTCTTTCCTTCCAGGGACTTCCTGATTTCAAACAATTGGAGAGTCCGGATTTTGAACTGGCGACCCAGGTCATCGATGTCAAAAGCCGCGAGATAGGAAGATATTATACCCAGAACCGACTTCCTGTTGACTACGACCATCTCAATCCTCACCTGATTGATGCATTGGTGGCAACAGAAGATGTAAGGTTTTTTGCACATTCTGGTGTTGATGTCCAGGCACTGTCTAGAGTATTTCTTGGTGTGGTTACCTTCAACCGCAATAAAGGTGGAGGAAGTACCATCACCCAACAGCTTGCTAAACTTCTGTTTGACCGACCTGATTTTACAGGAATGGGAAAATTGAAAAAAGGCTGGACACTGATGATCACCAAATTTAAAGAATGGATCACAGCCGTCAAACTCGAAAAGCAATATACCAAGCAGGAGATACTGGCGATGTATCTCAATAAATTCAATTTCATCTACGGAGCTTATGGTATCAGCGCTGCATCTGAAATTTACTTTGGCAAAAACCAGAAAGACCTCCAGATCGAAGAAGCCGCTACGCTGATCGGTATGTTAAAAAATCCTGCGCTGTTCAACCCTGTTCGTCGTCCGGATACGGTCATGCACCGACGGATGATCGTACTCAACCAAATGCGCAAGGAAGGATTCCTTTCAAGAACACAATATGATTCGCTCAAGGTACTGCCGCTCGATATCACACGCTTTAATAAACAAAGCCATGTGACAGGTCCGGCACCATACTTCAGAGCCGAACTGGCCAAATGGCTTAAAGAACTTTTTGAGCAGGAAGATTATCGCAAACCGAATGGTGAAAAATATAACATCTATAAAGACGGTCTGAAAGTGTATACCACCATCGACCTTGATATGCAGATCATGGCCGAAGAAGAAATGTGGAAACATATGGCCAAGGTGCAACAACGATTTAATGCGGTATGGGGCACGCGCGATCAGTGGACGTATAATGCAGACGATGCCCAGAAAAAAATCAGGAAGGAGTCACTTCAGAGCATGGTACGTCAGACAGGCAGGTACGTGGCCATGCGGGAAGAGCGTATGAGTGCATTGCTTGAAAAAGTCAACGAGAAACACGAACTCATACTCAGTGATTGGGATATTGAAAATCTCATCCACGAATCCCAAAAAACAGGTCGCATTTCAAGACTGGTTTCCGGCAAATCAATCACTGCTGATAAGGGCAAGAAATACAAGGCCATTATGGCCGGTGATGATTGGGATGAACTGGCATCCTCCTGGAAAATGTTTCAGAAGGATATCATGAAGGAAATGAATACAGCGGTTGAAATGCTGGTCTTTGATTATGGACCGGGAGGTGAAAAGAAGGTCACCATGACTCCGCTTGATTCCATCAAATATCACAGGCGGTTTATGCAGACAGGCATACTGGCGATCGATCCGAAAACCGGAGAAATCAAAACCTGGGTGGGAGGCATCAACAATAAATATTTTCAGTTTGACCATATCGGGAGCAGCAGGCAGGTAGGTTCTACCTTCAAGCCCTTTGTGTATGCTACGGCCATTACCCTACAGGGGATATCCCCATGTTTTCCTGTTATGGATCAACCCTACACCATTGCCCCAGGAGACGGAAGTTTTGGTTTGCTAGAGTCATGGACCCCTCAAAATGCGGATGGCAAATTTACGAACAGGAATTATACCCTCTTTGAAGGGTTGAAAGATTCAAGGAATACGATTTCTGTATTCCTGATGCAACAACTAGGCAATGCAAACGTTGTCAGAGGCCTTGTGCATAACATGGGTATCGACAGTTCACTTCGCAGGGCAGATGGTGAATATCGGGTGCCTAATCAACCATCCATTTGCCTGGGCTCAGCGGATCTGAGTGTGATGGAGATGACAGGTGCTTATTGCACGTTTGCCAACAACGGAGTTTTTGTAAAGCCTTACTTTGTTTCCTCTGTTGAAGATGAAAACGGAAGAGTCATATACCGGGCCATGAAAGAAGAGCAGGTGGCGCTACCTCCAAAAGCAAATGCAGTGATGGTCGATATGCTCAAATACACGGCTGTTGGATTTGGTGCAAACAAAAGCCAGGTGGGTGGTAAAACCGGAACGACCAATGATTATGTGGATGGTTGGTTTATAGGCATCACCCCTTCTCTTGTGGTGGGCACCTGGGTAGGTGGTGAAGATCAGTGGATCAGGTTTAATACACTGGCAGATGGGCAAGGAAGTGTGATGGCGAAGCCTTTTTTCAAAGCCTTCCTCAACCGGCTTGAAAACTCACCGGATGTGGATTACGATTCGTCCGCCAGGTTTGTCACCCCTGAAGGCGGACTGGATATTGAAACGGACTGTGCAAAATACAATGCGATCCGGAAGGAGAATATGTTTGAACAATTTAATCCCGAAGAAACCTTCCAGGAGGAATTTAACGAAAATGAATAGTGATCTTTACAGGG
>JANNSS010000264.1:0-4622 GCA_031402955.1 Saprospiraceae bacterium | reverse complement strand
ACTGGTGAGCCTGCAGGTGGTACACCCGCATATGATCCAAACCGCGGTTTAGGCAAGTGGACTGCGGAAAATGTATCTCTGAGTTCAGCATTGGATGCTACCATGGCAGCAGCCGGAGAGAAAATCCAGGCCGTCAAATGTGCATCATGCCACAAGCTCTCTGAAGAAAAATTAGTTGGACCTGGTTGGAAAGGTGTGACACAACGCAGGAAAGCGGAGTGGATCATGAATTTTATTACCAACCCAGATCCAATGATCGATAAAGATCCTGCTGTTCAGGCCCAGCTCGAGTTATGCCTGGTCCGTATGCCAAATCAGAATCTGGTAGATACCGAGGCCCGTCAGGTCCTTGAGTATATGCGTAAAAATGACGGAGTTCAATAACCAACTAAATATCTATGAAAAATAATCTCTTCAATATCGTAATCGCAGTAGCTGCTGTTACGCTGAGTTTCATGGCCTGCAAACCGAAAAACGTTAATACGGCTGTTTCAGGAGATGCCGCGGCAAAGGCTTATGTGGCTCCCGGCCAGTATGATGAATTTTACAATTTTGTCAGTGGTGGTTTTAGTGGACAGTTGTCTGCCTATGGATTACCCAGTGGAAGATTGTTAAGAGTGATTCCTGTTTTCTCCGTTGATCCTGAAAAAGGATGGGGATACAGTGAAGAAACCAAACCTATGCTCAATACCTCACACGGATTTATTCCATGGGATGACTTACATCACACAGAATTATCACAGACCAATGGTGAAGTCGATGGCCGTTGGGTTTTTGGAAATGCCAACAATACACCACGCGTAGCCCGCATAGACCTGAAAACGTTCCGTACCGCTGAGATTATTGAATTACCAAACAGTGCCGGTAACCACTCCTCTCCTTTTATTACAGAAAATACAGAATATGTTATCGCTGGTACGAGGTTTAGCGTACCTGCAGACAATTCAAACGGAGATGTGCCGATCAATACCTACAAGGAAAATTTTAAAGGACATATCAGCTTTATAGCCGTTGATAAAGAAACCGGCGGCATGAGCATTGCATTTCAGATCCAGTGTCCCGGTGTCAATTTTGACTTGAGTCATGCTGGAAAAGGTCCTTCACATGGATGGTTCTTTTTCTCTTGCTATAACACGGAGCAGGCGAATACCTTACTGGAAGTAAATGCATCTCAAAAGGATAAGGACTTTATCATGGCGGTCAACTGGAAGAAGGCCGAAGAATATATCAAAGCAGGAAAAGGAAAAACAGTACCCGCCAAGTATGCGCATAATGTGTGGGATGAAAAAACACATACAGGCAAATCTGAAATCATGAAGGAAGTCACTATCCTGGATTCAAAAGAATTTCAGGATCTGTGCTACATGATTCCTTGTCCGAAATCACCCCATGGATGTGACGTGGATCCTACCGGCGAGTATATAGTAGGTAGTGGAAAATTAGCTGCTATCATACCTGTGTTCAGTTTTACAAAACTGCAAAATGCGATCGCCAACAAGGAATTTGATGGTGTGTACGAAGGTATTAATGTCATCAAGTATGAATCCGCCTTATATGGCGAAGTGGCCAAGCCAGGCTTAGGCCCATTGCATACTGAATTTGATGGTAATGGCAATGCTTATACCTCTTTCTTCGTGTCCTCTGAAGTGGTCAAATGGAATATCAAGGATTTGAAAGTACTGGATAGGGTGCCTACCTATTATTCTGTTGGACACCTATGTGTTCCCGGAGGAGATAGTAGAAAACCTTTTGGCAAATACATGATCGCGTATAATAAAATCACGAAAGACCGATACCTGCCGACAGGACCTGAACTATCTCAAAGTGCCCAGCTCTTTGATATCAGCGGAGAGAAAATGCAGTTGATTCTTGACTTCCCTACGATTGGTGAGCCCCATTACGCGCAGGCTGCCCCTGCCGGCCTCATCACACCTAACCAGGTGAAGATTTTCAAGATTGAAGAAAATAATCACCCGTATGTCTCTAAGGGAGAGAAGGAATCTAAAGTGGTCAGAGAAGGAAACAAGGTACATGTATATATGACCTCTATACGTTCCCACTTTTCACCTGATAATATTGAAGGTGTGAAACTTGGTGATGAGGTTTATTTCCATGTCACCAATCTGGAGCAGGACTGGGACGTTCCTCACGGATTTGCTGTGAAAGGCGCGGCCAATGCAGAATTGCTCATCATGCCAGGAGAAACAACTACGTTGAAATGGGTGCCGGACAGAGTTGGCATGTTCCCGATGTATTGTACAGACTTTTGTAGCGCTCTCCACCAGGAGATGCAGGGATATGTGAGGGTGTCACCGGCAAACAGTAAAGTTCCAATTAAATTCAGTCTGGGTGATACCACACCGGCAAGTAATAATTAGGATGTGTGACTGACTCGCGTGTATAGCAAAGGGTACAAATGAACTACTACACATTTGTACCCTTTTTTCTTTAAAACTGATCTTTTATGAATACCCATAGCAGAATTTCAACCCTCTCCAAAATCTTGCTGGTCGTAGCCGCTCTCTGCCTGGCCACTAATTTATACCTGCCGATCTGGAAAATTGATTTGTTTGCACCTCAGTATCCTGAAGGATTGGTATTGTTGATCTATGCGGACAAACTGGGAGGTAATGTCGAAATCATCAATGGACTCAATCATTATATAGGCATGCAGACCCTGCATGCTGAAAATTTTATTGAATTCACAATTCTAAAATACATCCTTGGCTTTTTTGCTCTTCTTATCCTGGCTGCTGCCTTCATCGGCCGGAAAAAACTGGTGTATACTGTATTTGTCACTTTTGCCATATTCAGTATACTCTCCATGGTGGATTTTTACAGATGGAATTACAATTATGGACACAACCTTGATCCGAATGCTGCGATCATAGTGCCTGGTATGTCATATCAGCCTCCTTTGATAGGATACAAGCAACTCTTAAACTTTGGTGCATACTCTATGCCTGCCACCGGTGGCATGTTATTTATTGCCACAGGTATATTGCTTTTGCTGGTCGTCCTGATAGAGCGTAATGTATTTGCAAGGTGGCTAAAGAAAAAATCTGCGACAACGGCAGCCGTTATAACTATTGGGTTGTTTGCATTTTCCTCTTGTGGCAATCCTGGTCCCAGGCCTGTAAAAATAAATGAGGACGTTTGTGCCTTTTGTAAAATGACGGTTACAGATCCGCTCTTTGCCTCCCAATTGACCACACTCAAGGGCAGACAATATATGTTTGATGACCTGAGGTGCATGACTGCCTATAAAAAAGAAAATACAGTCCTGGAGGTCGACCGTTTTTATGTAGCTGATTTTTGCAGCCCTCCGGCTTTTATTGATCTTGAGCAGGCCATCCTTTTGCGCAGTGACAGTCTGCGCAGCCCGATGGGTGGCAACGTGGCTGCCTTCGCCATTCAGGACAGTGCAAAACATTATAAAGACCGCTATGGCGCAAGCGAGGTTTCATGGGCTGATTTAATGAGGTAAATTTAACCATGCGCACGATGTGTCCCCAATTAATTAAGATCGTTTTATGTACGCTCATGACAGGGCTTCTTATGCCTGTTGGTATATCACGCTCCCTTCATGTCGGAAGTGGTCATCCGTATGCGGCTGTTAAAGAAGCTATAGCTGCAGCAGAACAGGGTGATACTGTGATCGTGCATGCAGGTACCTATAAAGAAGGTAATATCATTGTGGACAGGGCTATTACCCTGATAGGCATAGACTGGCCGGTACTTGATGGGCAGTTGAAATATGAGGTGCTCTCCGTGAAGGCAAGTAATGTAGTATTAACCGGTTTTGTCATTCAAAATTCAGGCCATGCATCGCTCGACGATCCGGGAGGTATAAAAGTGTATGATAGCCGGGACGTCCATATCATCGGCAATCAGTTAAAGGATAATTTCTTTGGTATTTATCTACAGTACAGCAAGCATTGTATCATCAAAGACAACATCGTCAAAGCATCAGGGACGGAGGAGCAGCAGATAGGTAATGGTATTCATTGCTGGAAAAGTGATAGTCTTCAGATAGTAGGCAATACGATCTCCGGTCACCGGGATGGTATTTATTTTGAGTTTGTGACCGGATCCGTGATCTGGAGGAATATTGCTTTTGATAATATCCGCTACGGGCTTCATTTTATGTTTTCGAATAATGATGCCTACATCACCAATTTGTTTCGTAACAACGGAGCAGGTGTGGCGGTGATGTTTACGAAGAATGTTAAAATGTTCAACAACACCTTTGAAGATAATTGGGGAGACGCATCGCACGGTCTCCTGCTGAAAGAAATCTCTGACAGCTATATCTTCAACAACCGCTTTGTCCGGAATACATCGGGAATATACATGGAAGGCACAAACCGCATTATAGTCGAAAAGAATATTTTTAAGGCCAACGGATGGGGTATGAAAATACAAGCCAGTTGTATGGACAATGTGATCCGTCAGAATAATTTCATGCAGAATACCTTTGACATCAGCACCAATGGTTCGCTTGTCCTCAATACGTTTGACGGCAACTACTGGGACAAATATGAGGGCTATGATCTGGACAAGGACAATATCGGGGATGTCCCTTACAGACCATTAAGTCTTTTTTCAGTGATCGTCGAACA
>JANNSS010000263.1:0-13105 GCA_031402955.1 Saprospiraceae bacterium | reverse complement strand
GCCACCATCAATGAAGTCACCTCTGCCCCAGTTCGCATCGCTGCAATCAATAGTACGTTTGATATCCATTTCTTTGTATTCCACCAGATAACCTAACTGATCATTGAATGAATAGAAATTCTGGAATACATCATTGACACGCTCTACTTCGACCGGAGCTGTAGGTGTGGTGATATCAATAGCCACGAGATCCAGGTAACTGTCTGCATAAAGTATGTCATTATGTACAGCCATATCGAGATTGCCCTGTATCTCAATAAATCCGATGTTCTGAGGAGATGCAGGATTGCTATTGTCGATCACATGGATACCCTGGTTCATCTCATTGATGAGGAGGTAACCTTTGTAATAGAATATCTTTCCAGGTGATGTCAGGTTCTTTGCTGCCACATAGGTAGAAGGCATGCGCATTTCATCTATTCGCTTGTATACCGGCTCGAAAGCGGTAAATTCTTCTGTACGGGTACATTTGTCTTGCTCACATCCGGTCAGCATGGCTGATACGACCAGGAGAGCCACGAAAGAATACTGGAAAATGGATTTCATAAGAGTTGTTTTATTTCCCCTATAGACCCTTGAATAAGGTGCCGGGGTTGGGTTAAAAACGCTTTTTCTAAATATTCATTGCAAAAGGCATTTAGGAGGCCATTTCGATGACCTTAATATACGCCGATCTCATCTATAAACGTCCAGGCGGTGTGTCCTGCTCCCGGCTTACCCTCTGGAATTGATTTTAAAGGGGAAATATTTATCCTGAGGTATTTCGCCTTAACATCGGAAATTTCAAAAAGAAGCTCATTTCGCCCACTAATAAGGTTGTCTGGTTTGCGAGTGCCTATTAAACTATACGTCACTCCATCAATAGAGCCCTCTATATCAATGGATTGCGGCCCATAAATCCAGGATCCCGGACTGGAAAGCACCCCAATGGTGATCGTGTCGAGACTTTGTTCCCCATTCAAATCAATCTGGATGGTAAACGGCTTTTCATTCCATGCGCACCAATCAGTTCCGTTAAACTCGGCTTTCCCAACCAGTCCATCGCCAAGGGTACTTACTCCTTCCCTTCCGGGGTAACTGGCAGATGGAGGCAAAGAACTGGATATCCCGGCCTTTTGAAGTAATGTAGGATTGTATACCAATTCCTTTGTTCCTGAATAATCTGTTCTGTAATAAATAGAACCGCGTCCTGTAAACAATATACTATCCCCTGAAAATGCCTCGTTCCAGTTGATGGCTGACAGATCTCTTGTATAAAATATCTGCTGACCAGGAAGGTCGGTTTTCCAGATCACTTCAAGCCCTTCTGTTCCGGAGGTAATTAATGCAACAGGAACTTTGAGTCTTTTTGCATAATTAACTTTCAATCCATCCAATCTTTCGAGGTGCTGGTCAAGTCTTTTAACAAAACCTGTCCAGTCTTTACGGGCAGTGGGTGTCCATAAAGCTTCAGCTAAAGCAATAGCCCTTGGATAAGCCATATATTCTCCCTTGGCAGGTGAGTCAATATATTCCGTCCAAAGATTAGCCTGGGCACCCAGAATATGTTTTGCCTCCTTACCTGTAAGTTTTGATGGTACAGGATTGAACGAATAGACTTTTTCCAATGTCGTCAACCCACCAATTGCTACCGGTTCAAAAGCCGGATCGGCCTGGTAGTGATCAAAATAACAATGTGTGCCGGGCGTCATAATAACATCATGGCCAGCTTTGGCTGCCTCGATGCCTCCCGAAACTCCACGCCATGACATGACGGTGGCATTCGGTGCAAGTCCTCCTTCAAGGATCTCGTCCCAACCAATGATACTCCTTCCTTTACTGTTGACATATTTTTCAATCCGCTGAATAAAATAGCTCTGCAATTCATGCTCGTCTTTTAGTCCTTCACTTTCCATCAGTTCCTGACAAAAAGCACTTTCTTTCCATCTCGTCTTTGGACATTCGTCACCACCGATGTGAATGTATTTTGACGGAAATAATTCCATCACTTCATCAAGTACATTTTGCAAAAAAGTAAATGTTTCTTCATTCGGACACATGACATCATCGAAAACACCCCAGGTCGTCGCTGCTTTGAAAGGGCCTCGTGTGCAACCCAGTTCAGGATATGCTGATAGTGCCGCGAGTGCATGCCCTGGCATTTCGATCTCAGGAATAATGGTTACACCTCTTGTTGATGCATAAGCCACGACATCCCTTATTTCTTCTTGTGTGTAATACCCTCCATGACGTGTTCCGTCATATCGATCCGGTGTCTCCCGGTAATGACCAATCAGCGTTTCATCACGCCATGCCGCTATCTCCTGAAGCTTTGGATATTTTTTGATTTCAATACGCCATCCCTGGTCATCCGTCAGATGCCAGTGGAATCGGTTCATCTTATAATAGGCGAGGAGGTCAATATACTTTTTAATAAAATCAAGTGGCATGAAATGACGGCACACATCGAGATGAAGGCCTCGATACGCAAATTGTGGATAGTCTCTAATCTCCACAGCAGGTATCTCCCAATTCCTTCCCACACCCTTAGCATCAGCCAATGCATCCATGCGCATGATTTGCCTGAGGGTCTGGAAGGCATAGAACACACCCTGATCGGTTGATGCCGTAATGGTGATACCCGAAGGATTAACTTTCAGTTCATAACCTTCCTTGTGAATCAGATTTGATGGAATGACCTTAATGATACTTTTCACTGCATCAGGCCTGGGTACAACGTTCATAGGTTCGTTGATGGCGTATCCGCTTTTCTTCTTAAAAACTTCCTTGAATGCAAGTGTAGGTTCAAAAGAAAAAGTAGCGAATGACTCGAACATGATCCATGTGTCGGTACTAATGACAAAGGAACCTTGCTGCACCTCCATCGAAACGGGAAATGGGGCAATCATCAGATTGCCTTTGATGAGTTCCTGAGCTGACAAGGTATTGCTGGTCAGGAAAACGAACAATGATAGAAGAAGGAATCTCACAGTAAGGTGTATTCTTGAAGCGAATAGAATCTATGAAACCGGTTGCTGATCGGCCAGCAACACCCAGAGTTTGTCTTTCAATTTATCGAGACCATAGCCTGTCACTGCTGAAATAAAAACGCAATCAATGCCATCAGGCAAAGTAGGTCTGAGTAATTCCTGGACTGATTCGTCTATCAGATCGCTCTTCGTCACTGCGCATAAGCGGGGTTTATCCAGCAACTCCGGATTATACATCTCCAACTCATGGAGCAATACATCGAAATCCTTACTGATATTGTCTGACTCGCAGGGAATCATAAACAACAAGACAGCATTACGTTCGATATGACGCAGGAAGCGATGACCGAGACCTTTCCCCAGGTGTGCATCTTCGATGATTCCCGGAATATCGGCGATGACAAACGATTTGTTATCCCTGTAGCGAACGAAACCAAGGTTTGGAACCAGTGTTGTAAATGGGTAATCAGCTATTTTAGGCTTTGCTGCAGAAACTGAGGCGAGCAACGTTGATTTACCTGCATTAGGAAAACCGACTAACCCAACATCTGCGAGAATCTTGAGTTCAAGAATGCGCCACCCTTCCTGAAAAGGTTCTCCGGGTTGTGCATAGCGAGGGGTTTGATTGGTCGGGGATTTGAAGTGGTTATTTCCCTGTCCTCCGCGACCACCCGGCATCAATTTGTATTCCTCTCCATCCTTTGTGATTTCAAACAGGATTTCGCCTGTTTCAGGATCCTTTGCAACAGTACCCAGTGGAACTTCAAGAATTACGTCTTCGCCATCAGCACCTGTGCACAGATTACCTGTCCCTGGTTTTCCTGAATCGGCAATAACGTGCTTGCGAAATTTAAGGTGCAGCAGCGTCCACATTTGTACGCTACCTCTGCAGATTACATCTCCGCCGTGTCCTCCATCACCGCCGTCCGGTCCTCCTTTTGCACTCACTTTATCGCGATGCAAATGGGCTGACCCTGCTCCTCCGGCTCCGGATTTGCAATGGATCTTTACATAATCTACAAAATTCTGATCAGTTGACATTATACATGAAGGCTGTCGATCGTATCGCAAAGGTGTTGAAAGATGTCATCGATGGTTCCAAGTCCGGATATCTTATGTGCCTTATGCTTCTCGTCGTAATATGAAAAAATCGGTGCGGTCTTGGATTGATACACCTGGAAACGTTTGCGGATCACTTCAGGGTCACAGTCATCAGGTCTGTTGGAATCCTTTCCTCTGAGGACGATACGTTTTACGATTTCATCTTCCGGAACATCAAGCATGATCAGTGCATCTATTTGTTGATCCAACTTGTTGAGCAACTGATCAAGTGCTTCAGCTTGTGGCCTGGTGCGCGGAAAACCGTCAAAAATGAACCCTTCAGCATCAGCGTGAGCGAGCATTTTGTTCTTCAACATGCCTATCGTCACTTCATCCGGTACAAGCTCGCCACGAGACATGAATTCATTGGCCTGGATACCCAATTCAGTGCCTTCCTCCATTTCAGACCTGAACAATTCACCAGTGGAGATATGCACGAGATTATAAGCTTCTTCGAGTCTTTCAGCTTGAGTGCCTTTGCCGCTTCCCGGCGGCCCAAAAAGGATAAGATTGAGCATGAGTGTGTCCATGGGTTTGATACTGGGAGACAAAGATAGTGAGAAGTAGGCAGTTAGCAATCTACAGTCCGCAGTCTCCAGTCCGCAGTCTTCAACCCGCAGTCGCTATTCGTTTAATGTTCCTAATCTGCAATCTATTGAATTGCCATGGCTTTCAAGCCATGGAGAAATGATGTATTCCCAAGCATAATCCTAAATTTTGAAAACCATAATTGCCATGGCTTTCCTCATCAAGATTTCTAAATTACAATCTATTGAATTGCCACGGCTTTCAAGCCGTGGCGCACTGAAGAATTCCTAAACACCATCTTAATCTTTAAAACCATAATTGCCACGGCTTTCAAGCCGTGGATCGGGCATCAGAAAGAACTGGGGCTTTAGCCCACATGGAGATCTCTTCGTGTGGCTAAAGCCGCATTCATCTGCACTTTCGACCCCAGGCTAAAGCCCTAGTGTTTGTACATAAATTAAAACGAAGGGCCGTTGCAGGAGTTTGCTCCTGCAACCACCGAGATTCCGACCGCAATACCATAGAGAATCCACTTCGGAATTCTCATGGTTGCAGGAGCAAACAGTTCGACTCCGCTCACCGCACCGCTCCTGCAACGGCCGTTAATTCCCGTCCGACAAAAGCTTGTAAGCTCTGATTTCCCCTTCACCAATCTGTACGGCAAGGATATAAACACCGGTGGGTAGATGCAACTGATCAAGCGTGTAGGAGACGGCGTTTGGCACCGCCTTATCTTCCACTACCAGTCTACCTGATGCATCATAGAGACGAAGGGTGACCTGTTCATCAATGATACTGCTGAAACTGACACCTATCCTGTCGGTGAATGGATTCGGTAATACATTATGAACAATATCTGATGCTACATCTCTTCTGACGACGATTGTATCTGAATAAAACGTGTAGCCATAGCCAATGTCAGCATTTTCGTTGATCACTTTCAGCCTGTAATAAATGATGCCTCTGAGGCTTTGATCTGTCCTGGTATATTCAGTAGCAAAAGTGCTTACCACACCCTTGGCAGGTGTATCTGAAACTTGCGTAAATCCAAAGCCAGTGTATGATCTTTCCAGTAAAAACTGCTTGCATTGGTATTCAATGCCGGTGGTCCAGTTGATGGTCACTTCCTGTTCGCCTGTGTAATCTGCATTGAAAACAGTAATGGTTGTTTTCAACTCTCCATCATACCTGGTGATTTCGAAATCATCAATAGCGAGACCTTGTGCCTGATCTTCACCATCCGCACGGAACACGAATCTGAAGCTTGCACGAGGAAGACCGGCAAGGAAGCTGACATCCTTTACGTATTGTGTCCAGTTGAGTTTCGCATTAGTGAAATACGATTTACCAATCGGAAACGCACTGGTCGCCAGGTTTTCGTTGAGATAATTATACCAGTTGGGATTTTCATTTGTACCTAGCTGAGCCCAGGAAACGCCACTGTCGGTAGAATACTCGACCTGGAAACCATCATTCCTGTTCTGAACAGCAAACTTTCCATAAAACCGGAACTCATAAAGACCAGGCTCTGTAAAGTCATACATCGGTGTGTATAGTTCTGCACGTGTATTGTTCTGATAAAAGTTGTCATTTATGCCGAGCACCCAGGCTGATGTACCGCTGTTTGTACCGTCCTTGCCTGGTTTGGAGGAAACACCTCTCTGAAATCCGGTTCCGCTTACATTGTACGCAGCAAAATGCTCTGGTTGTGTTTCAAAATCACCAGAATAATTTGCTTCACCAAATTCATACGGAGCCGGCAAGTATGGCAGAATCGAAATTGTCTTAGTCTCTGTTACATCACCATTGACAGTCAAGGTAATCGTATACTTGCCTGGATTATCATACACATGATTGATTTGGGTTTCGGTGGATGTGGTATTGTCCCCAAGGTCCCATTGGTGTGACTGCGCATTCACTGAGTAAGATCCATCGATCAGGATGGACTGTCCAACATATCCTACAGGTTGTGTCAGGATGACTGCAGCCGGGGCAGAGAAAACATCTGTTGTCATCAAGCCACGGCCATAGGTAGCAGCCAGTACGACTTTATCACTTTCACGGAGGAGTAACATGTCAACTCTGACGAAAGGCATTCCATTATCGGGATTGGTAGGCTCCCAATGGGTCTGGTCTCCGCTGATATCCTCTGTTGTCCAGATGCCTGCATCTGTAGCGATCATCGCCCTGTCATGATCAGATGGATCAAAGATTGCCCATCGTACGGGAAGGTCTGGCAAATCACCTTCAATGGAGGTCCATTCTGCACCGGCATTGTAGGTCACCCAGAGATTTTCAAGAGCCGCACCAAAACTAAAGAGACTGATCAAGGCATGATCAGAAGTTTGCTTGTCCATATAAATGCAGGATACACTTGCATTGCCTGGCAAATTAGCGAAGACAGAAACATTATTTGAAGTTGGGTCTCCATCATGAGCATTGTCAAGACGAAGAACTAAACCTGCCTGTCCGCCAAAATAAATTCTATTCGGAACAGCCGGATCGGCTTTTACAGCACTGACATTAATATTATAGCCGGGGATATCAAGATCTTCAGTTTGAGAAGTATTGATGTTCCACCTGAAAAAATCAACATCATCAATGCCGCTCTGATTTACCTGGCCATAAAGGATGTTTGCATTGTCATCATAGCCTGAACGATTGATAAACTCTCCGTTGACCGATGTTCCAAAACCAAAACTAAATCCACCATTGATAGATAAACCATAATTACCTCCCTGCGAGGAAACAATCTGTGTATCGGGTTCATTCTGGTCTATAAAACAAAAAACACCATCGCCTCCCCATGCAGTTTTGGATGGAGAGAGGCCTGCTTCTTCGATGATCAGCGAATTATTATCCTGTGTACCACCCATCACATACGGAGAACCGACTGCGGGATGAATAGCGCCGGCATAAAACTGAGTAGTTACGTACCCTATGCTTTTATCAACTGCGGATTGGCCACCATTCTCACTCAGCCATATTCCTCCGTCGTTGCCAAAAAGGACACGACCTTGGATTTTGGGGTCATAGGTGATATTGTGATGATCAACATGCATCTCTGTTGCAACCACTCTCCATGTTGAACCTTGTATGGCTGATTCAGCCATATTGACACCACCTGATAGCAGTCTGTTGCAGTTGAAAGGGTCAGCACTGATATCGAGATCATACCAGGCCTGACCGTAGCCTTCAAAGATGGCGGGCTCTGCTTTTGAAATCCAGTTGGCACCTCCATTATTCGTCACAAACGTGTTGGAAGAAAAAGAACCTACTGCACCGATGGCATAAAGAATGTCAGGATCACCGGGACAAATCGCAAATTCAACACGGTTGACATTATTTGGAAATCCGTTTTGTGTCAGACTTATTTTGGTCCAGTCTGCACGATCACCAGTGGTTGATTTAAAAATCGCGAAGTCATCGGAGATGTAAAAGGTTTGGTTAGATTCAATAAAATACAAATCGTGAATATTATCACTGGAGGAACCTGCGAGACCAGTACCGATCACTTTTTCCCAGTTCACTCCATTGTTCTGACTTCTCAGAAGGCCTCCGTAAGCAGATGCAGCATAAATATCACCGTTGGTATGGACATAGATTTCATTTACGGTCGCCAATACACTATTGGTTGTTGAAGGAAGCAATGTCCATGTAGCACCATCATCTGTAGATCTGAAAATACCTGCACCCTGAACATCACCGGTATAACTCTCCCCTGTGGAAACATAAATGGTATTGAAATCATTTGGATCCTGCGCTATATCTGATATCGAGAGGCTTTCAAAATATATGCCCAATTTGATCCACTTGGGTTCATCCTGATTGATGTCTTCAGTCCTCCATAACCCACCTGAAACGCCACCCACCCAGATACGATTCCTTGAAGGATCCCCTTCATCAATCATAATGGCCCTTGTACGTCCGCCCCTGTTAGACGGTCCTCGTTCGCGCCATACAGCTTCGGTGATATTACCAGACATACGGCTGCGGGAAGGCGATTTAAGTCTGCGCTGCCCTTCGTCTATTGCATCGAAGAGTTTGTCATAGGGAATGATTCCGAGATCAACGTCTGATGAAGTGAACAAATAGTCGCGAATAGCACCGTCAATCCTTTCTTTTTTCGAAAGTTTCTTTTTGGTTGTTCCCTCGTTTTGGATATCCAATAAAACAAGAGTAACAGTGGTGGCAACTATGATCGCCAGCAGGAAAAATAATTTACGCATTCCTTTATTGTTATACTTAATAATCTTAGTTCGCTTCCTTGTGAGCTGTCAGCTATCAGTTGTCAGCTATCTGTTTTCGGGCACCAGCTTTAAATCAGGTGCGCTTCGACATACTCCTTGCTCCTTGCCCCTTGCTCCTTGCTCAATCCTACTTCGCTTCTGTGACTAACTTAAACGCTTTGGGTTCACCGCCATCAATCTGAACAGAGAGCACATAAACCCCGGTAGGCAGATTCAGCTGATCTAACTGGTATGCAACAGCATTCGGCACCGCCGTTTGTTCAAGGACCAACTTACCCGAAACATCATACAATCTGAAAGTGACAGGTTCGGATATCACACTGCTGAAACTCACTCCGATAAAATCATCAAATGGATTGGGTAATACATTATGCACAATATTTGGTTCTGCATCTTTTATCACCACAATAGTATCCGTATAGAACTCATAGTTGTAACCAATATCCGGATTATCATTGATCACTTTCAATCTGTAATAAATGATATCACGTAAACTCTGATCAATGGTAGTGTATGTATTGGCAAAAGTGCTGACCACTCCTTTCGCTGGTATATTGGCCACTTCTGTAAACCCAAAACCAGTATAGGATCTTTCGAGCCTGAATTCCTTACATTGATATTCTATTCCTGTTGCCCAATTGACCGCTACTTCCTGTTCTCCTGTATAGCCGGCATTGAAGACTGTTACATTAGTCTTCAACTCACCTTCGTATCTGGTGATTTCAAAATTATCAATGGCAAACCCTTGCGCTGGTTCTTCATCATTAGAGCGAAAGACATATCTGAAACTCACTGTCGTTTCTCCTGTCAGAAAACTGATATCCTTGATATATTGTGTCCAGGTGAGTTGGGCGTTGGTGAAATACGATTTACCAATCGGAAAAGCACCGTCTGCGATATTGGCATTATAGTAATTGTACCAATTCGGATTGTCTCTGGTGCCTAATTGAATCCATGATGCACCACCATCCGTTGAATATTCTATCTGGAAACCATCATTTCGATTTTGGATAGCGTACTTGGCCCAGAATTTCAATTCATATAATCCGGTTTCACTGAGGTCATACATTGGTGTGTAAAATTCAGCTCTTGTATTATTCTGATAAAGGTTGTCATTGATCCCTAACACCCAGGCAGAGGATCCGCTAAAAGTTCCGTCTTTTCCTGGCTTGTCTGAAGATCCGCGTTGCATCCCGGTGCCCTGGACTGTATATGCAGCAAAGTGCTCTGGACTTGATTCAAAATCACCGGTATAACCATCGACACCAAGCTGATAAGGTGCTGGCAGGTATGGTAAAATAGATATGGTCTGTACTTTAGAAACTGCTCCATTGATCGTCAGCGAAATTGTATACGTACCTGCTTCTGCGTAGGTATGTGTGACAATTGGTTCCTGTGATGTCGTATTATCTCCAAGATTCCATTCGAAATTCTGAGCATTGACTGATAAGGATCCGTCGATCGTAACCGGTTGTCCTTTATAGGCAATAGGTTGGGCGAGGATCACAGCGGCGGCGGCAGAAAATACATCTGTTGTAAATAGACCACGACCATGCGTTGCTGCGAGAACCACTTTATCACTATCACGCATCAGCAACATTTCAACTTTTACGAAAGGCATTCCGTTGGATGGGGAAACGGGCTCCCAATGCGTGGCATCACCATCCACATTATCTGTAATCCAAACGCCGGCTTCGGTGGCGATCATGACACGATCATGATCCGCGGGATCAAAAATGGCCCAACGAACAGGCATGTCCGGCAAATCGCCTTCGATCGAAACCCATTCAGTACCACCATCTAAGGTGAGCCATACATTTTTAAGATTGGATCCGAAGTTGAATAAACTTGCGAGAATATGATTTGGGTTTTGTTTGTCGAGATAGACGCATGAAACACTTGCTCCGCCAGGTAAGATACCGACTAAGGTGCCAGCCACAGGATTGCCTGTATGAGCATTGTCTACTCTGATGATCCTTCCTGACTGTCCTCCGAAATAAACCCGGTTAGGGGTATTCGGATCCGCTTTAACCGCACTCACACTGATACCCTGCGAAGAAATATCAACTTCTTCTGTAAAACCTGAATTGATATTCCATCGGAAAAAATCAGCACCATTAACCTGGCCATAGAGGATGTTTGCTTCATCATCATATCCGGAACGGTTGATGAATTCACCATTGACTGCAGAACCTAAGCCGAAGTCAGCCCCACCATCTGTAGATAATCCATAGTTACCTCCCTGTGAAGACACAATCTGAATATTCGGTTCATTCTGATCTATAAAACAGAAGACACCATCACCGCCCCAAACTGAATTAGCTGGTGATAATCCGGCTTCTGTGATCTGTAAAGAATTATTATCCTGTGTACCCCCTAACAAATAGGGAGAACCCACTCCAGGGTGAATGGCACCACAGTAGAACTGTGTCGTCACATAGCCTTCGTTTTTATCAAAGATCGTTTGGCCACCATTATTGCTCAACCAGATGCCACCATCATTGCCAAACAATACCCGGCCCTGAATCTGTGGATCAAAGGTTATGTTATGCTGATCGACGTGCATATTGCCCGCTAGTGGAGCCCAACTGACACCTTGTAAAAAACTTTCAAAAGATGGCACCCCTCCGGCAATAATATGACCGCAATTGAATGGGTCAACCGCAATATCAAGATCATACCAGGCCTGACCATTCGTAAAATCCTGTCCGGGTATTACCCCTGGTGCAGACCGGGAGGTCCATGTATTTCCACCATTATTAGAAACGTAGGTGTTTGAAGCTGCGCCACTGACAGAGCCGAGAACATACATAACTTCAGGATCTGAAGAGCAGACTGCTAGTTCTACGCGAACGAGGTTATTTGGAAATCCAGGTTTGGAAGTACCAATATTCGTCCAGTCACCTCGGTCGCCTGTAGCAGACTTAAATACTGAGTTGGCGTTTGAGGCATAAAATGTTTGGTTAGATGGAATGAAGGCAAAATCAAAAAAGTTGTTGTTGTTGGCACCGGACAAGGAAGTGCCGAGCACTTTCTCCCATGAGTTGCCGGCGTCTTTACTTCTGAACAATCCGCCGACAGCAGTGCCTGCGTATACATCACCATTGGTATGGACGTAGACTTCATGTACATCCTGGAAATTGCTGTTTCGGGTTGAAGCAAGCCAGCTCCATGTTTCACCATCGTCGGTTGATTTAAAAATACCTGCACCGGTGACTGCGTCTAAATTTGGAAAGCCTTCACCGGTTCCTACGTAGATCACATCATGGTTATTGGGATCCTGTGCTATACTTCCGATCGCAATATTATCGATCTGAAGTGTCAGTTTTCTCCATTGAGGATCTTGCTGGGTGATGTCTTCTGTACGCCAGACACCGCCGGATACACTACCTACCCATATTCTGTTTCGGCCAGGATCGGATGCATCAATCATAATGGCTCTGGTGCGGCCTCCGATATTGTTTGGTCCTCTTTCCCGCCAGATGGAATTCGCGAGACTTGCACCGCCACTGCGGTTTCCGGAAGGATTCTCAGCGCGCTTTTGCCCTTCTCCAATAGCCCGGAATAATTTGTCGTAAGGGATGTAGCCAAGATCGATATCACGCGAGGTGAAGATCATGTCTTGAATCGCGCCTTCGATACGTTCCCCTTTTGAAAGTTTACGGAACGCTGTGGGAGAGTCGCTTTTGAAAAACAACAGGGAGATTAAAATAGCTATGGCTACAACAGGAATGAGGTAATAGAGCTTTCGCATTCGCAGGGTCTTAGATTAAATAAGCACTAAATGATAATAGAGTCCTTTCAAGGTTGTAATGACCTAATGCATCACAGCACTTGAACGACCCGAAAAGGTGCAGCATTTCAACTGGTTTACTATCTGAATTTACCCGGACACTAAACCTCAATCTATGCTGCAACACAAACAGGGGAAAGCATAAAGTTCCTTGCTTAAAAATCTGGTCAGAGATAAAATGAGGAGCGATCCATCATAACGCAATGTGGTTATAGTAATGACAATGTAAACCAATTGCAAATAAACATCTCAATTCCCGAATAGTTGTTCCACTGTTATAGCCAGTAAAGATAGGAAAATCACCCCAGTTGGGAAGCCTGATATCCCTTAAAATGTCACCTGGACGTCATGCTTATATACCGGTCTTAACAATTGGAAAATCAAAGGGTGGAATCACCCTGAAACATAGCCATGTTGCTGACAAACATCCAATTGCCATCCACATCCAGAAAACCGCCTTTTGG
>JANNSS010000262.1:0-10803 GCA_031402955.1 Saprospiraceae bacterium | reverse complement strand
ATAACGATTTGGACCAGTCCACAAAAAGGAAATGCACTCCACGTCGGAAATGGCATATTCAGATATGCTCCTAATGTGGGATTTGTGGGCACGGATATGATGGCCTACCGAATCTGTTCAACCGAATGTCCTGATGAATGCAGTGTAACCACCGTTGTCCTCAAAGTCGGGAATGAAGACGATTGCTTTGTGCCTTCGCTTTTCACGCCAAACCAGGATGGTGTCAATGATATCCTCATCGTGCCATGTCTGGAAACGGACAGGTATCCGGACAACAAGATTATCATCTTCAATGAATGGGGTGCTGCGGTCTATACTGCGTCACCTTATCAAAATGATTGGGATGGATCTATTTCCGGGAGCCCGCTTCCTGTAGGAACCTATTTCTACATCATGGACTTTGGGGATGGGAGTACGCCTAAGCGGAGTTTCCTGATATTGGAACGATAGTGAAGACTGGTAAACGGTAAATGGTAAATGGTAAAAAAGAAATCACGAATGCATAGATATATACATCAGATGAATGATCTAAAAAATAAAAAGGGATTGGCATGGTGCCTTGCCTTTTTCGGGTTGTGTGCCGTGTACGGCAACCTGTCTGCCCAGCAGCAACCGCTGCATACGATGTTTATGTACAATAAGCTGCTCATCAATCCGGCGTATGCTGGATATCACGACCACGCCTGTGTATCCGCCATTGTCAGGGAGCAGTGGCTTGGATTTGACGGAGCCCCAAAAACTCAGTCATTGAGTTTTAATACCCCACTTTCATCCCAGCGACTTGGATTAGGTTTCAACCTGCAGCGAAGGTCGATCGGGGTGTCTAGTTCTACCACGTTCGATGCTATATACGATTATCGTATCCCTATGGGCAATGGTACGTTGAGCCTGGGCGTGCAGGGGTCGGCTAGAATTCTACAAGTGGATTATAGCGACCCGGCTGTGAAGACCGTGCAGGACATCAGTATTGATCCGGGTGTTGAAGCCATCTCGGATAGTAAGTTTCTGGCCAATGTAGGAGCAGGTATTTATTACAGTACTCCAGCGTTTTATGTTGGGCTTTCATCTCCCAGGCTCATGGACTCGGATATTGATTTTGAAGTCAACAATCTTTTCACCGCAAGGGAACAGGCTCACTACTATTTCATGACAGGAGTAGCCGTTAAGCTTGATCACCGGATGAGTTTTGTCCCGCAGGTACTGGTGAGATATACTGAAGCTGCACCGGTCGGCGTTGACCTCAATCTGGGCATCCGATGGGGCGAAGATCATAGTGTCGGCGTGACTTTCAGAAGAGGGGGTGTGGATAATCAACTCCTCGAATCTGTTGATGTCATGGCTTCTGCGAAAATCATGAGAGGGCTCCGCATTGGTGCCGCCTATGATATCACGATGAGTGAATTGCAGCGTTATAGTGACGGCAGTCTGGAAGTGATGCTCATGTATTGTTTTGGTGAAGCTGCGAGGCCATCCACATTTGTTAACCCAAGGTATTTTTAATCCGATCTATGAAAATCTTTACCGCCAGCATATTTTGCATCCTCACATCTTTAGTTTTTGGTCAGGCATTTATTCCTCCTTTTATAGTCTGCCAGAATGTGGACCTTGACATGCTTCCTTTAGATAATCTAAATACGCGATCTATTGAATTTTCACCTGCTTATTATCAGCAAGGACTTGTGTATGTGGTCGCGCGTGAAAAAAGTAATTTTCTAGATCCAAAAACAGGAAGGGCGTATTTTGATCTGATGTATGCGGATCTGGGGCCTGAAGGTGAGGCATCGAAAAGTATTAGTTTTTCTCCCAACATCCGAACACAATATCATGAGGGACCAAGCACCTTCAGCCCGGATGGGCAGGAAATGTTTTTTACGCGATCAAACCTATCTGGTGGTCTGGGAATAAAAGATGAAAAAGGGCTTGTACAATTAAAAATATATAGTGCGGTCAAGGGTGATGAAGATTGGGAGCAAATCGCAGAAATGCCCTTCTGTAATAATGAGTCTGCTTTTGCACATCCTGCAATCAGTATAGATGGTGAAACGCTCATTTTCTCTTCTGATATGTCTGGAGGATACGGGGGCATGGATCTTTATACAGTGAGTCGCGAAAACGGAGTCTGGTCAATACCCGTCAACCTAGGGTCATTGATCAATACTAAAGGAAATGAATTATTTCCCTTCCTACATCCTGAAGGATATCTTTTCTTTTCAACAGACGGACACAAAGGGTTTGGAGGTCTGGATATTTTCGTTTCAAATCTTGATTCCACAAATTCTTATTCTTTGCCGGAACAACTGGACACTCCTTTTAACAGCAACAAAGATGATCTGGGATTGATTGTATCAGCCGATGGTAAATCAGGTTACATGGCCAGCGACAGGAAACCCACCAAGGGTAAGGATGATCTGTATCGCTGGACATCACCTCAGTCCATATTCTGTAAAACGATAAATCCATTTCCGGATACCCGGATGCAAAAGGAAATCATCGTACTGGATGACGACGGCTTACCTCTTGACCAAACACACGTATGGTTGATTCCTATGAATCAGGAAGGGCCATCACGATACAAAGATCACTTCACAACAGAGCTTGTACCGAAAGAAGATAAAGAAGGAGCTTTCAATCTACGTTGGAGTCTGACAGATACATTGTCTTCAGAAACGGCAGATGCTATTGCCGATCAAAATGGTAGAATAACCTTAGTCCCTGATACAAAAACAACTTATGTGCTCGTTGTGCAGCGCGATGGCTATAAGAGTTATTCCGAAGTGGTGCCAGGTGAGTATCTCCCTTCTACGATATTGTTAAGAAAAGAAAAGGCTCGGGATGGTGGATGCCTGCATACTCTATTTACGGTATACAATGAGAATGGGGACATTCCATTAAACGGCGCGAAAATTGTGATCACAGGAAATTGTCTTCAGGAACCATTGGAAATCTATACCGATGAACATGGCGCTACGTATAATTGCCTGCCTAAAAGCTGCCCGCTCAAAGCAGAAATCATGCAAATCGGATATGCTCAACATGCCTTCACCTTTACACCTTCCGAAGAAGATGAGCATTGGAAAATATATCTAAAAGAAAGTGAAAACTCAAACATTCCACCTGCTCCGATTGAATCCGGTAGCTTGATTGTGCTAGACAATATCTATTATGATTTCAACAAATCGGTCATTCGCAAAGGAGAAGCCGGAGAACTCATCGCCCTTGCTGAAATCCTGAAACAATACGAGGATCTCACGATCGAACTGACTTCACATACGGATACACGCGGTAGTGCGGAATACAACATGGAGTTGTCTGAACGTCGTTCTGAATCTTCAAAATCATACCTGGTATTGCTCGGCATCAATGCGTCCAGAATCAAGACAAAGGCAGCTGGCGAAACATCTCCCCGTAACAAATGTCTCGATGGTGTCCCTTGCTCAGAATCAGAACACCAGTATAACCGTCGGACAGAAGTACGCATCACCAATCCCGCGCAAGGGATGCAGATAAAGTATAAAGCTGAAGGATGACCCCTTATGTCATTGAAGAAGGCAATCTGGATGCAGTAGAAATATTACTGGGTAGCGTTCCTGAATTTGACATTCCGCCGACCATTGACGACATCAGGATCCGGCTCACTGGAGTACCGCGCCTGGTCCTCACCGGACATGCGGAAGGCATGCCTGTTGGTTTCAAGATCGGATATGAACGCGAAGGACGATTTTATTCCTGGCTAGGGGGCGTTGATAGTCGATTCAGGCAGCGCGGTATAGCCTCACATCTGGCTGACTATCAGGAACAATGGGCCAGAAAACAGGGATATAAAACCATCTGGATGAAGACCCGGAATCGATTTCCTCAAATGTTGCTGATGGCCACCCAACGCGGATTCCGGATTACCAGTCTACATCCCATGGACAAGATCGGCGAACACCGTATTGTCTTAGAGAAAAGTCTTTAGCTTTGGCGGCTGTTTTAGCAAGGAGCAAGGAGCAAGGAGCAGGGAGCAGGGAGCAAGGAGCAAGGAGCAGTAGGCAGTAGGCAGTGAGCAGTGAGCAGTAGGCAGTAGGTAGTGAGTAGTGAGTAGTGAGTAGTGAGCGGTAAACTGACAACTGATAGCTGACAGCTGACAGCTCAAAAAACGAAAACGATTTTATGAAAAAATATCTGATTTTATTCGCAGCCATTTATTTCATCAGTGGGAAAGCTATTTCCCAAAATGAGAACATAGGGTTTGGCTTCCGGGCAGGGGCTAGTATTTCAAGACTGGACGGGCCTTCCGAGTTGGGGCCTAACGGTGAAGAGCTGGAGGAATATACTATGGCCAGGGGGTTTCATATCGGGGCATCGGTCAGTTATAAGTTTACGGATCTGGTAGGTATGAAGGCTGAATTCGTTTATTCACAACGGGGTACTGAGTATAAATATGATGGGCCATCTTATTATGTGCTTGGCCGACGAACCATACGAACTACCACGATCTATGGAAACCGGCAGCAAACCCTTGATCTGTCAAATGTCTTTCTGGACATCCCGGTTTTGGCGTATTACAAAATCGGAAAACTTGAACTATGTGGTGGTGTAAACACTGGTATTCTGCTTGCATCCACCGCAGGAGGATCTACCAATTTTGAAGGTATCTCTTCCTTAGGGAACCCTATTGCACCGTTCCAGGTTGGCTTAGACCATAATTATAAAAAGGATAAAGCTGGTGAAGCTTCATCTGAAACTTTTGAAGTGAGCATAGATGGAAGTTTCCCTTACACAGTCCCAGAGACGGTCATGGCTTACTATGAGTTTGATACCAAAGAGGAAAATCAATACAAGACCATTGATTTTGGATTGGTGGCCGGTGCAGCTTTTTATCTCAATGAAGGTTTATATTTGAGCGCTCGCTATACCCATGGCTTGAGCGATGCGGACGTCAATACGTATGATGTTTCACTGCAGTCCCTCAACACCGATGGAAGCTTTAAATATCGTGACGATGACAACAGGAACAGGTCATGGCAGTTTAGTATAGGCTTTTCATTCTAATCTATAGGAACGATCAGCATATGGCAAAGAAAAAAGTAACTCCTCCTTCTGGAAAGAAAAATATAATTTTCATTGCTCTTTTACTGCTGTTGACATTTGGGATTTATTTTCAGGTGACCGATCATGAATTTGTCAATTATGATGATGACACGCTGATCACCAACAATCGTGTGGTGGTCGACGATGGCAGATCATGGACGGAATGTTTTACCTGGAATATTTTTACACCCCACTTCAAACCCCTGGTGTTATTATCTTGGAGAGCCGAATACCAGACCTTTGGTGAAAAGCCTGGTGTATTTCTGTTCAACAATCTCTTGCTGCATGCTTTCAATGTGCTGCTGGTCTTTTTCCTTTCCTTAAAGTTGTTAAGGAAATTCCTTCCGGATCAGCAACAGGTTATTTCTCTTGCGTCTTTTTTTGTGGCACTGGCGTTTGCCGTGCATCCACTACATGTGGAATCGGTGGCCTGGGCAGTAGAACGAAAAGATGTGCTCTACACTTTTTTCTTTCTGCTCTCCTGGTGGGCATACCTGCAGTATCTCGAAAAAAACAAATACACCTTTCTCTTGCTCTGCGCCTTCTTTTATCTGTTGGTGCTCCTATCAAAATCAATGGGGATCACACTGATCGCAGTTTTATTCCTGACGGATTACCTCTATGGCAGGAAAAATATAGTGGGATTGATCAAAGAAAAAATTCCAGTGATCCTGTTCTTTGTGGTTGGCATTTACCTGTACGGGCTTGTAGATTATCTTACCGGTTTTGTATCCGGAGGTGCATCCGGCAGTGGCACCAATCTGCCTGAAACCATGCAGGTCGCATCCGAAACAAGCCCCTTTCTACCGATCGTATTGATGGCATTTCTGAAGGTATTCCTTATGCTGGTGCATGTGCTGATTCCATTGCACATCTCTGTTATCTACGAAGGATTGGAAATTCAGAAAATGCTCGGCATCTTTTTTTATATTATTCCTTTTGTTCTGCTGGGATTGTTCTTTCTGGCGTATAGACTTTCCGGAAGACGTAAAGAAATATTCTTTGGATTGCTCTTTTTCCTAATTACAGTTTCTCCTGCCATCACGATTGGTAAGTATGAAGGCGTGGGTGTGTTTGTTGGAGACCGGTATTCCTATACACCCATGCTGGGATTGCTATTAGCTATCGTGGTTTTATGTTTTCGTATTCCATCTACTTTCAAGCAACTACCCTTAGCGCTGCTTTCTGTACTTTCTATCATTTATATTGCGCTATCACTGCCTGCAATAGCTGTGTGGAAAAATGCAGAAACACTATGGACCCATGCTATCGAAAAAACGAATTGTGCTGCCCCTGCCTACAATGGCAGAGGTGTCTATTATCTGAATAAAACGAAAGAAACGGACAAGGCCTTAGCTGATTTTGACAAAGCCATTGCGTGTGACAGTAATCATGTAAGGGCTATTTACAACCGGGGTTTGATCCTGATGAATAAAAACAGGAATCAGGAAGCCCTCCGGGATTATGACAGGGCCATCAATCTCAATCCAAAATATGTGGAGGCGTATGTCAACCGGGGTAATATCTTAAGGGACCAGGGACAAAACGACGCTGCCATGACGGATTACAACACGGCCATTCAGTTAAGTCCTGAATTTTCAAAGAGTTATTTTAACCGGGGCAGTTTATTGCTCAACATGAAACGTTTCGATGAAGCTATTGCGGATTGTAACACGGCCATTTCGCTCGATCGCAACTATGCTAAAGCTTATTATAACAAAGGCGTTGCCCTTTTTAATCTCACTAGAAAAGATGAGGCATGCCAGGAATTCAAAACCTCATTGAATCTTGGATACCAGGCGGCTGATAAGACCATCAAGGATTACTGTCAATAGCTGATAACCGATTGCATTCAGCTATCAACGTAGAATAAAATAGGCTACCGCAATACTTACTACGCCTACCAGGAAACCCAGATACACTTCCTTGATCACATGGGCCTTCAAGATCAGCCTTGATGTGCATACTGCCCCTGCCATGATAATGGAACCATATAACAAAGCATCAACAGGAACCACCAGGTTAACACCGCCAACCAATCCGATCTGTGCCTGATCGTAACCAAAAGTAAGTTTAGTCAATGCGACCATAGCGACCAGGCCTCCCATGCCTGCAGCATGTACGCTCACTTTGGTAAAATTGTTGATAAAAAAGCAGGTCCACAAACCCAATAAAGTCCCTAGTACGCCAATCCTGAGTGAAACCGGAAAGCTCTCAGCTCTGGACAAGTGGAGATATAAGGAGAGATACATGATACCGGCCACGATATAAGGTCCTATCCGCTCGTGTTGATCTTCCAGGCTAAATGTGGATACCCAACCCAGCATCTTCATCATCAATACGGCGATCGCTGGCAGGGTGATCGTCGTCATGATGATAATGATCAACAGCGTGTCAGCTTCTGCCACATGGCGCCAACCGAAAGCAAACGGATTGGTCCACAACAGAATCAATGACATGTAGGTGACGATAAACAGGGGATGAAAAATTATCGAAAAAAAGTGTGCAACAGCTCTCATGCCTATGGTTTGATCATGGTGATTTCCACGCGCCTGTTTTTCTCTCTTCCGCTTTCTGTGCTGTTTTGAAACAATGCCCTTGCAGCACCCCTACCCGCCACCTGCATGCGCTCTTTACTAATCCCTTTATGGAGCAGGTATCCCTGGATGGCTTCTGCCCTCTGGAGTGAAAGATCAAGCAGTGCTTCTTCATCTCCGACATTGTCAGTATGTCCTTCTATCAGTATTTCCATAGTCGGATGAGCAATCATCCGGTCATAGATATACTTCAATGCACCTCTCGACTTGGCAAGGATGGTGGCTTTCCCTTTGACAAAATTGATGTCATAAAAGGTGATGGTTTCCGTTATGAAAGGCTCGTCTGTTGGCTCTGGCGCCTGATGGCGTGAGTTTCTTTTTTCCGGTTCCGGGAGATTCGACTGCAGGTTACCCTTACGGTCTACATAGAGAATTAGGTCGAATGTATCTATGCCTTGCTTCTCCATACCCCTTGGGTCCACCAGAATCCGTTGAGAAGTATGGTTGACTTTCCTTGGTTGAAATTTGTATGGCTCGTATTCCGTGAGGGAAACCTCAAATTCACCGGTATAGGTATTGAAATACTCCATGAAATCATCGGAGGAGTATTGGCCCCATAACAATTCGCTATGGACCGGAAGACCTGTAGAGGAATCCAGGATTTTTCCTCTTACAAAAAGAGGCTTTTTAAGCTTAGGCTTTGGTGCTTGAGGTTGCCTGAAGATATCGCTGCTCCCATCCTTCTTTGACGTATAATACAGGTAGGTAGCATCTTTATCAAAATAAGGCTGGCTTTCGTCAGCAGGTGAATTGACCAGTCCTTTCACCGGGGTTGGTTCGGACCATTTGTGCCAGCTGTAATTAAGTCTTTCAGATACATAGATATCCTGTCCTCCAACACCCCCCGGGCGATCAGATGAAAAATATAAAAATCGCTTATCGGGTGAGATGTGCGGAGATGATTCCTGCATGGTAGTATTCAACACACTTCCCATATGCATCGGAGCTGACCACACATTATTCCTTACATAAAAGGAGACATACAGATCCTTCATCCCCCTGGAGTCGGACCGTCTCATACTTATTACCAATACATATCCATCCGGTGTCATGGTCAGATCTACATCTGATCCGGTGAGATTGAATTCATAGATGTGCATGGGCTTGGGCAAATCATAACTTTCATCTGCTCCAATCGTTACTCTCGAAAAGCCGGCTGTCATACTCCCATCTTTATAAAACTGGTTTAAGATGACATATTCATCCGGAGCCATACCGACAGACACCAGACTATTTGGCAAAGCATTATTGAGCGGATACCCCGGATGAATGACTTCTCCGATCGTATCGGCTGTAACAGGTGCAAACCAAATATCCTGGTTAAATACAGAAGCAAAAGGGTCCGTTACCGCTTTCCCAGCAATCTCTGAATAGATACTGACCAGCAGATTCTTATAGCTTGCATCATGTTTATTGGAGGTAACCTGGCCAACTTCATTGATGAGGGATGGTTCAAAGCCAGGGTCGGCAGTTCGGGTGAAAAAGAGTCTATCACCATTTTTGCTCAGGACAGGCGAAGTCTCATCATATGCATCAGAGTTGATACAGGATGGGAGCTTTTCCGGGTTTCCCTGAGCGGAAACCATTGACAACGCGAGTCCGATACATAATATGATCGGGGGGATACAATGCATAGTGCAAAAATAAAATCTTATAGGTAAACACCTACTCTAAACTAATACCTTCATAAAACCCCAGGGGCTTGGCTGAAAGCAGTTTTGTAATATACGCAATCTGGCCCGTATGATAGGAGAAATGCTCAGTTACATGAATCAGAATCGTGAGTCCGGTTTCCATAAAGGTTTGAACAGGACGTGGTTGCAACAATTCTTCCTCTTTCAGGCCCATGATGACGGGTTTTATTTTATCCAATGTTAAAACCAGGATTTGTCTCAATTCAGCCTTATCCCAGTTACCGATTTCGTCAAATTCAGCCTGGCGGGTACGGTGATCCGGAAAACCTCCAAGGCCTGAGTAGATCCACTGGGTCACGTTTCCACATAGATGTAGTACCAGATTACCTATACTATTGGATGATTCATTCGGTCTCCACCAAATCTGTTCATTTTCCAACTGGTCAAGGCATTTTAATATCCGGGGGAGTGATTCATCATACAGCCTGACCTGGACTTCGTGGATCAGTGCTTCTTTGATTTCTTCTGCTGTGGACATAAGCTGCTATGTGTTTAATGCGAAGTGAAATTGAGATTATTTTCTGAGACAAGTGTAAGAGAGTGAGAGGTGAGAGAGTGAGAGAGTAAGAGGTGAGACGTTAGACGTGAGGCGTGAGACGTGAGACGTGAGGCGTGAGAATGTGAGAGAGAAAAATTTCTACCTGAAGCCAGGAGGCTACTGTCACAATTTCGAAGTAGAACATGATACTGATGATTTTACCGTCGGCAGCCCAGAAGCTACCGACAACGTCTGTCTTTTTTTAAAAAAAGAAACAGACGATGGTTGCAGGCGGAGCCTGCACAAAAAAACGAGTATAACACGTCTGACGTCTGCGAATCTTGCATCATACGTCTCTCACACTCTAACCTCTCACCTCTCACCTCTCACTCTCTTACACCTCTCACTCTCTTACAATTCTCCGCAGGCGATGGTGACCATACGGATCGAAGCCACCGGTGTGCCTTCCAGGGCGATCGCGCAGGACTCAAGGGTAGCACCAGTCGTGAGGACATCATCTACCAACAGCACATGTTTATCTCTGACAAGATTTGGGCGGGCTACGACAAAAGAATTGCCGATAGTCTGTACTCTTTCCATGCGTTTCATACCGGTAAGGCTACGATCATGGGTGACGCGCAATAATGCTTTGGGCTGGCATGGAATGTCCATCACATCTCCGATGGCCTCGCCAAAGACAGCGCTCTGGTTATATCCTCGTTTACGTTGCTTCTTCCAATGTAGGGGAACCGGAACAATCACATCAATTCCTTTCCAGAGCTCAGTGTTCAACAACTGCTTACCATACCATCTGCCGATAGCGGTGATCAGGTCAGGTTGATTGTTGTATTTGATCTGATGCAACATGCGTTGCGTTCCACCTCCTCTGGAAAAAAATAAAAAAGAAGCTCCGGCCTGAAGACGTATGCGCCCGGCGAAATGTGTGACAAAAGGGTTTTTG
>JANNSS010000261.1:0-5271 GCA_031402955.1 Saprospiraceae bacterium | reverse complement strand
CGGTTCCCCATTGTCGTTCGGAAACGTAGGGTCCCACCGTAGCCGGAGGCTACTAGTAACATGTCTGTTTTTTTATATCGAATTTAAACAGGAGTCGAAACAAGTCCCCCTTTCAGGGGGTAGGGGGTCATGAACTGAAATACTTTCGCAACCTATCAGCTGCTTCGATCAACGTATCCTCCTTCTTCGCAAAACAGAAACGGATGATCTTTTCATCACTGCCGTTTTTATAAAATGGGCTTAAAGGGATAGTAGCAACACCTCCTTCGATCGTCAGTTGTTTTGCAAATGCACGATCATCCAGTGATGAAACACCACTATAATCTGCAAGGATAAAATAGCTGCCATAGCATGGCAGAAACTTCAACGGAAGACCGCTCATCAATTTCAAAAACAAATCACGCTTGTCCTGGTAAAAAGAGGACAAGGCAGCAAAGTCTGCATGATGGGTGATATAGTACGCAACGCCATGTTGTATAGGCCTGTTGACGGAGAAGACATTGAACTGATGGATCTTACGGAGCTCAGTGGTCAATTCAGGTGGAGCAATGACATAGCCCGTCTTCCAACCTGTGACGTGCAGGCTCTTACCGAATGAGAAGACTACAAAGGAACGCTTGTATAATTCCGGATAACGTAATACAGATTGATGCTGATGGCCATCAAAGATGATGTGCTCATACACTTCATCACTGATGAGATAGATCCCATGCTTGAGCACAATATCTTCAAGACGGCGCAGATCATCATGCTCCAATACAACACCACATGGATTGTGAGGCGTATTGATCATGATGAGTTTGGTGCGCGAGGTGATCAGCGATTCCACTTCATCCCAATTAACCTTGTATGATGGTGGAAGCAGTTGAACGGTCCTGACCACGCCTCCGAAAGAAACAACAGATGGAATATAGCTGTCATAACTCGGTTCGAGCACGATGACTTCATCGCCTTGACTGATCATCGCGCCGATAATAGAATACAATGCTTGTGTTCCGCCGGCAGTCACTGTGATCTCTGTTTCCGGATCAGGCATCCAGCCGTAATCAGCATTCAGCTTCCGTGCAATGGCAACATTGAGATCAGGCAGACCTGGCATCGGTGCATATTGATTTTGCCCTTTGGCCATCGCTTCTGAGACAGCTTGAATCAGTGCCGGATCTGCATCAAAATCAGGAAAGCCCTGGGAAAGGTTGATAGCACTATGCTCAGCTGCCAGACGCGACATGATGGTAAATATGGTCGTGCCGACATCCGGAAGTTTACTCTGCAAACTCATCAGGTTCTGTTTTGATACCTTTCAAAGATTTTACTGATACCATCAGCCATTTTACGATCCTTTTCGGTAATGATATCACCCTCATCATGTGTCGTGAGTGTGATCACTACCCGATTCCAGGTGTTCCTCCAATCCGGATGATGATTTTTTCGTTCGGCAAGGATAGCCACTTCGGTCATGAAGGCCCATGCCTGGGAAAAATCTTCGAAGACGAATTCGCCGATGAGTTTATGATCTTTTTCTGTCCAGTTCATATGTTTAAAGTTCCCATTTCCATTGATCCAATTCCGTAATTGTCGCTATCAGCAAGTCTATAGAAGAAGTTATATCTGACACATTTGCCATTTCAATACTCTGATGCACATGTCTCAGCGGAATAGAAATCGCACCTGCTATCGATCCCTTATTTCCCTGCCGTTGAATAGCACCGGTATCTGTACCACCGGCAGGTAATATTTCGAGTTGATATGGAATAGCATGTTTTGTCGCCGTGGCTTTCATAAACGAAGTCATGCGCGTATCACAGATGATCGAACCATCCAGAATTTTCACGGCGGTGCCTTTGCCAAGTCGTGTCACCATTTCATAAGGCAGTGCTCCAGGTGTATCAAACGCAATCGTCACATCGAGGCCGATACCAAAATCTGGATCGATATGTCCTGCTGCATTGAATGCACCACGCAGTCCTACTTCTTCCTGCACCGTGAAGGCCGCATAAAAATCATATGGAAGTGACTTGCCCTTGAGTGCTTTCAATACTTCAATAAGTATATATACAGACACTCTGTTGTCGAGTGATTTTCCATTGATACAATCCCCCATCATGATGAGATCGCGCTCGCGTGTGATCGGATCACCGATATCCACGAGTTCCTTTACTTGTGCAGCCGAACGGCCGGTGTCAATGAAATAATCTCTCAATTGGGGATTCTTGTTTTTCTCTTCCGGAGTCATCAGGTGCACAGGCTTACTCCCCATCACACCCATGATGTCTTCGCGGCCATGCACGATGACTCGTTGTGCGGACAAAGTCTTTGGATCAAATCCTCCGAGGGGGTGGAAACGAATAAACCCTTCGTCGTCAATGTGAGTGACCATAAAGCTGATCTCGTCCATGTGTGCGGCCACCATCACTTTTTTGGGTTCGCGGCCTTTGACGACACCGATGAGGGATCCCATGGTATCTATGTACATCTCATCGACCAGGCCTTCGATTTCCCCTTTGATGAGGTTACGGATCTGGGTTTCAAAACCGGGAGCCCCGGGGGTTTCGGATATTTTCTTGAGTAGAGGAAAGTCAATCATGGCGTAAAACTAAGAGTTTTAAGCTATCAGCTGTCAGCTATCAGTAAGCTACCAGCTACCAGTTTCCAGAGTATCTGTCTAAACTGCTCCTAATTGCATAGGTGTCAAAAAGTTTCGCACGTCTAAGCAAAGCGAAGATCCCGCCCCGTAGAGGTAGCGGGAGAGGGCACGGAGAACACAGAGGCTCAACTCATCAACACATCAACAAAATGTTTAGCACGTCTAAGCAAAGCGAAGATCCCGCCCCGAAGAGTTAGCGGGAGAGGGCACGGAGAACACGGAGGCTCAACTCATCAACCCATCAACAAATCAACTTATCAACTCATCAACCCATCAACCCATTCTCACTTCGTGCTGCCCATCAATCTCCTGACCACTGGCGTAAGAAGCAATAATGCCACACCGGCGATCACGGCGTAAATCGCCAGTTGCTTGTACCCTGCGGTAAAGGAAATTAACTTTTCCATGGCACTGGCATCGGTGCCTGGCACGCTCATGCCTTTACCCAGGAGGCCTGCGACATACTGACCATATCCACTGGCGAGGAACCACATACCCATCATCAGTCCTTGCATACGGTTGGGGGATAATTTGGTCATCAGGGACAGACCAATAGGTGACACACAGAGTTCGGCAAAGGTGACGACAAAATAGGCAAGCGTAAAAATCTCAAGAGACGTCATACCATCCGGTGTAGCGAAACCGACGGTAGAATAAAAAACATAGAAACCCAGTCCCAAAAGCAAAAATCCGAGACCAAATTTGAGCACAGAATTAGGTTCCATCTTTCGTTTGCTCAGCCACACCCAGAGTAACCCCAGTAGTGGGGCGAAAATGATGACGAAAAGTGAATTGGATGAGTTGTTGACAATATTAGGGTCAATGGGGATCCCTGCAAAATCGTGCCTGATATTGTTGAGTGCAAAGAGGCTGAGCGATCCGCCGCTCTGCTCGAAGAAAGCCCAGAAGAGAATTGAAAACATGATAAAGACCAGTGCCGCGATGAGTTTCTTATTTTCTTCCCAGGTGTGATGTGTCATCTCATAAAACACATACAGCAAGGTCAGGGGCCCTGCAATCAGCATAAACATGTCCGTGTAATGCGTGTTTTTGATGAGGATTAAGATCAGCGGTATGATTGCCAGAGATCCAATGTAAGTCGCTATCTCAAACGTCAGTTTTTTGCGACGCGTATAGGTAGGGTCTAGTGGAGACAAACCAATTGGGCCAAAGGCTTTCTGTGTAAAAAAAAGCGTGGTAATACTGATGAGCATCACGATACCCACCAGGGCAAAGGCCAGTCCCCAAGAGTAATATTTTCCGACCCAGATCATGAGGATTCCTCCAAGCAGTGCACCAAGGTTGATGCCCGCATAAAACAGACTAAAGCCTGCATCGCGCCTCGAATCTCCTTCTTTATAGAGGTAGCCCACCATGGTCGAAATATTAGGCTTGAAAAACCCGGTGCCGATGATGGTAAAGCACGTGCCGATATAGAACATATCTACCGGTGCAAAGGCAATGGAAAATCCGCCAACGGCCATTAAGGTCCCTCCCCAGAAAAGTGATTTTCGGAAGCCCAGGATTTTATCCGCAAAGAAACCTCCAACGAATGTGAAAATATAGATGAATGCCTGAATCGCGCCGTATTGCAGATTGACAGCACCATCCTCCATCAACAGTTTTTCAACCATAAAGACGGCCAGCATGCCCCGCATTCCATAGAAACAGAAGCGCTCCCACATCTCTATGGAAAACAAATACCAAAGTTGTCGTGGATACTTGCCCGTAAAATTCTGGATGCTCTCCAGTGTTAATTCCTGGTTCGATTGATTTTGACTCATATAGTTTGGTTGATTAACTGACCATTATTGAATTCGATTGGTCAAGGTAATTAATTCTGGAAGATACCAGAATGTAAGAGAGTAAGAGAGTGAGAGAGTAAGACGTGTGAGAGCGTGAGAGCGTGAGAGAGTGAGAGACAGCATTAATTCTTAACCAAAAAAAGATGCCAGATACTGACTCTATCAAGTCTGGCATCTGGCATCTTATATCTGGCATCCCTAATAGATGCACCTGACAGCTGAGAGCTGATAGCTGACAGCTATTTTACTTCCCCCATCAAACGTTTCATCCAGGGCACAAGCAGGAACATCACGAGCGATGCTGCAAGGCTGAAGATGAAAATCGCGAGGAAAATATTTTTCAATGGAAAGGATTCGAACATTCCGCCTACGCGACCGCCGATGAAGTTACCGGTGGCAGCTCCGAGGAACCAGATACCCATCATCTGTCCGACAATACGGGCAGGAGCCAGTTTTGTCATTGCACTCAAGCCCACCGGAGAAAGGAATAACTCGCCTACGGTGTGAATGAAATATAACATCAGCAGCCAGTGAATACCAACTCTGTTGCCAGTCTTTTCAATCAGAATTGCGGCCGGAACAAGAATTAAGAAACCAACCCCAACCAAGAGCAACCCGATGGCAAACTTCATCGGAGTGGAAGGTTCCATTTTCATTTTATTGAGCTTGAGCCATAGCCAGGCAAAGACTCCTGAAAGGACGATGATAAACAAGGCATTGATACTCTGCCACCAGGTGGAAGGGAATTCCATGCCGAGGAATGAATTATGTGTATTCCTGTCAGCAAAAAGCGTCAACGTAGATCCTGCTTGTTCGAAAGCA
>JANNSS010000260.1:0-28313 GCA_031402955.1 Saprospiraceae bacterium | reverse complement strand
ATATGGCGTCCTGTCCGTACCTTCTTTTTTTATTTCAAATTGCCGTTCAGGATATGGCGTCCTGTCCGTACCTTCTTTTTTCCATTTAGATTGCTCTTCGGGATATGGCATCCTGTCCATACCTTCTTTTAATCTTAATTGTTCTTCGGAATAGGTTGTCCTGTCCTCACTTAAGCGTCCTGTCCGTACTTTTTTATTCTTCTTGCTCTCATTCATGTTACATTTGGGCTATCAAATCCGGATAAAATGATAGCGCGATCTAAAATCAGAAGCTTAGGTGCTGAATTTTTGCTTACTATACTGATGATGTTGAGCATTACATCTATTCAGGCACAGCTCACAGTCACCATTTCTTCTATACCAGCCTCCACCCCACCAGATGCGGATATCTACATCGCCGGCAATTTCAATGGCTGGGATCCGGGAGCAGCGGCTTACTTGCTGACGGACAACAATGATGGCACCTATTCCATCACCTTTACTCCCTCGCCGGGTCTCCTCGAGTTTAAATTTACCAGAGGTAGTTGGGCAAACGTAGAAGGAACTGCACAAGGGACTTACATTCCAAACCGCACGTACAACTATCCTGGTGGCACACAAAGCACTTCCTATTCGATTGCTGGCTGGGAGGACAATCCAGGCGGCATATCAACGGCTACAGAAAACGTAGAGATCATCAATGAAGAATTTTTTATTCCTCAACTTAACCGCACCAGGCGTGTGTGGCTTTATTTACCACCTGATTATGCTACATCTACCAAAAGATATCCTGTTATCTATATGCAGGATGGTCAGAACCTGTTTGATGTACTGACCAGTTTTTCTGGCGAATGGAAAGTAGATGAATCGATGAATGACCTCTTTGATACCGGAGATTATGGTGCTATCGTGGTAGGAATCGACAATGGTGGTGGTGAACGTATCGATGAATACTCCCCATGGGTCAATACAAATTATGGAGGCGGCGATGGTGAGGCTTATGCTGATTTCCTCGCCACTACTTTAAAGCCCTATATTGACAGCACCTATCGCACTTTACCAGGACGGGAATACACAGCGATTGCCGGTAGTTCATTGGGAGCGAATATATCTATGTACACGGCTATTGAATATCAGGATGTGTTTAGTAAAGTAGGTATCTTCTCGCCCGCATTCTGGTTTTCGGATTCTTCATATATCCACCTTCAGGCGAAAGGAATTATACAAGACCTCAGCGTGTATTTTGTCGCTGGTCAGAATGAAAGCGCTACCATCATCGCGGATATGATGGAGATGTATGACGCACTCATCGATGCCGGGCAAGACGAAAGTGAAATGTATTTCCTCAGTGAGCCTGACGGCGCGCACAGCGAGTGGTTTTGGGCACGTGAATATCCAGATGCGTATGAATGGCTCTTTGATGAACTCATTTTAGCAGATCAATCCATTCCGACAAAATATTGGACGATCTTCCCTAATCCAGTGAGTGATTTTATCACCATCACTACTTCTACTGAAGAGTTAACTTATTCCATCTATTCCATCACCGGACAACTCCTCCTTGCAGGACCTTTGCAAAATGGAAGCATAGATACATCAGGGTTAGCACCGGGTTTATTTTATGTACAGCTTCGTGATACAGATCTTCAGACGGTGTATGTCTCACGGTTTGTTAAACGCTAAGCTGGTTCAAGTGTTCTCACTGGTTCAAGTCTTCAGACATGAACCTAATATATGCTCGTCTCCTGACGAGCGAGGTGATTTCTTGTTGGTCAAATACCTTTTCTTAAATTACGCGCATGAAAGTAGCCATCACCGGGGCCACCGGTCACATCGGCGGAGTGATCGTCAGGGAATTGCTGCACAGAGGATATAGTGTGAAGGTGTTAGTCCGCGGACATAATACCAAATCGCTGGATGGTTTAGATGTACAAAAAATCCAGGGAGATCTTGATGACACGATTGCATTGAATCATCTGATGACATCCTGTGACGCACTCATCCATGCCGCAGCCCTGATCTCTATCGATGGTGACATGAAAGGCCTGGTCCATCGTACCAATGTAAAAGGCACAAGGCATGTCATGGAGGCTGCAAAAGTTGTCGGATTAAAACGGGTGATCCACATCAGTTCTGTTCAAGCTTATGCACAGCAACCTTTACATGAAGTATTGGATGAGCAGCGTTCGCTCACTGGCAACAAAACATTTGCTTACGATCTTTCGAAAAGAGATGGACAAGCGCTTGCGCTCTCGTATGGATCGGCTGAAATGGACGTGTTAGTTGTAAATCCAACATCGGTCATCAGTCCGTATGATTTCAAACCTTCCAAACTGGGACAGGCCATCATCAATATGTCGTCCAGAAAATTACCTTTTGTCTTTAGGGGTGGATTTGATTTTTGTGATGGCCGCGATGTCGCCCATGCGATTGTCAATGCACTCACGATGGGCAGAAGTGGTGAGGCCTACCTGCTCGGTGGAGAGTGGCATAGCCTCACTGAATTTGCGCGGATGCTCACTGAAGTTTCCGCCAATAAATATAAACCAGTTGCGTTGCCAACGACTATAGGCTGGATCGGCCTGCCTTTTATTAGGGCTTATGCACGCATCCGAAAAGAAGAACCACTTTATACAAATGAAGCTCTGGTAGCAGTTTCCGAAGGAAATCGTTTCATTAGCAGCGCTAAAGCAAATGCCGAATTGCATTATTCGTCGCGTCCACTTCTGGAATCTTTACGTGACACTTATTTGTGGTTTAGTAAAAATGGATATCTTGGTTAGGCTTTGTAGCGTCTATGCGCAGGCCATTCAATAAGTCCACCTCTATTTTATTCATGCATGCAGCCTTGATTTCTTTCCAAACCTACCAGAATATACTTTATGTCTGGATAGGCATTGCCATTGTTGTATTTCTCGTCCTCCTGCGTATTACAGCTCCTTATGGGCGACACACGACCTCCAAATGGGGACCGCAGATCAGCAACCGATGGGCATGGATCCTGATGGAAGCGCCAGTGTTAATTCTTGTGCTCGCATTCGTCATCAATTCCTGGGACAGGCAGACCAGCATTACCTTGACCATGATCGGATTGTTTTGCTTTCACTACATCAACAGGACCCTGATTTTCCCTTTTCGTATTCATACCCATGGCAAATCAATGCCGATCGTGATCGTTACCTCTGCCATCTTCTTCAACCTGATGAATGGATTTTCGATCGGCTATTATTTCAAATATTTCGCTGACTATCCGCAGGATTGGTTTTTGGATATTCGGTTTATACTCGGACTCATCATGTTTGTCATAGGCCTTGCGATCAACTGGAAGGCGGACAACGAACTCATCCATTTGCGAAAACCTAATGAAACCCACTATGTCATCCCGCAGTCAAAATTGTTCAGGTACATCAGTTGCCCAAATCTATTCGGTGAACTAGTTGAATGGCTTGGCTTTGCGATCCTGTGTTGGAATTTGCCTGCATTGACATTCTTTATCTGGACGTCCGCCAATCTCATCCCAAGAGCCATCTCCCATCACCGGTGGTATAAAGAAAAATTCAATAACTATCCTCCTGAGCGTAAGGCGATTATTCCATTCCTGGTCTGAAATGCGAAAATCCCGATAACATTTAAGATATTGCGACCTACCGAATATTAAACAAGAGGACAATAGATGACTGAATTTGACTGGCATTCCTTACTTCAGCCGCAGTGGTATGTAGCTAATGGTGGCGTATGGATCATCCTCCTTATCGTTTTTGCAGAGACCGGTTTATTCATGGGCTTTTTCCTGCCTGGTGATTCATTGTTGTTTGTATCCGGTATCATGTGGCGCGAACTTGAGGCCGGTTTTTTCAATGTCCCCTTTGTCCTGATCATGGTACTGATATCTGTATTTGCCATTCTGGGCAATCAGGTCGGTTATTGGTTTGGGAAAAAAATAGGTCCGGCGATGTACTCCTGGAAAGACCGCTGGTACTTTAAACAAAAATACCTCCAACAAGCAAGGATATTTTATGAGGAGCATGGTGCCAGTGCCATCTTCATGGCCCGCTTTCTCCCTTTTGTCAGAACCTTTGCCCCTATTGTTGCAGGCATTGTCCAGATGGACAAGAAAAAATTTTCGGCGATATCTATTATCAGTGCCTTCGTCTGGGTATTCAGCATGATGCTGGCCGGAAGATATCTGCATCAGTTATTACTGAGTCAGTTCAACTATGACCTGACTGATGACCTCGAATTGATTGTCGTGGGAATCATCTTTGTTTCTGTGCTGCCTATTCTGTACAAACTGCTTCAAAACAAATTGAAGGAGCGGAAAGCAGAAAGAGAAGCGAAGGAAAATCAGTCATGAAACCGCGGCTGAGCAAGTTTATTATACGTACGATACTCAACCCGAAGGCTAAAAACGGGGAACAGATAGAGCACTATTCTGATTACGACCTGGCGAAAGGTTGGTACGAATTAAAATTATTAATCAAGGGGCTCCTGATGGACTTTGGCTTGATTTCCATCGGTGTTATTTCCGCCGGATTCGGATTGAAGGGTTTCTTGTTGAACAATGGATTTTTAGATGGAGGTGCGACAGGTATTTCCCTTTTGCTGGCCAAACTTACCGGAGTATCTCTATCTGTGCTCCTACTCCTCGTCAACCTTCCCTTTCTAATTTTAGGACTGAGAGTCATCGGAAAAGCTTTTACTATAAAAGCGGTGTTAGCGATTATTGCCCTGTCCATTGTGGTTGCGTTTGTACCTTATCCGGAAATCACTAATGACAAACTCTTAATCGCCGTCTTTGGTGGATTTTTCCTGGGCACAGGTATCGGATTATCGATCCGTGGGGGAGCAGTCATTGATGGCACTGAGGTGCTGGCCATTGCACTCAGCAGACGTTTAGGATTATCTATCGGTGACATCATCCTGATCATCAATGTGATTGTATTTTCATTTGCCGCTTATCTCGTTAATATCGAAACGGCCTTGTATGCGATGCTGACGTATTTGTCCGCTTCCAAAACAGTTGATTTCTTACTGGAAGGTATTGAGGAATACACAGGAGTTACGATTGTCTCCATCAAAGCGGAAGAAATAAAACGGATGATCTCCCTCGAGTTGAATTATGGTGTTACAGTCTTCAAAGGAGAACGTGGTTTTGGAAAAACAGGTGAGAAACATTATGACTCCAACATCCTCTATACGGTCCTGACCCGTCTCGAAATCAGCAGGCTCAAAAAGGAAGTGCATCGGATTGATCCGAATGCCTTTCTGGTCATGAACAGTGTAAAAGATACGGTGGGTGGCATGACAAAAAAACGCAGGCATAAGCACTGATCACTACTGGCTGAATCACTACATTTACCTGAATATCTTTTCACCACCACTTTTTCCTGTGTATGAGTACTACGTCACATTCTAGCCTTATCCGTTCATTGGGCCTGGGCTATGTCATTGTTTTCATAGTCGCCAACATCATCGGGTCCGGAGTCTATAAAAAAGTCGCACCGATGGCGGACCAGCTTAATTCCTCCGGATGGGTGCTGATCGCATGGATACTTGGTGGCCTGGTCACATTATTTGGGGCTCTCAGTAATGCAGAGATCGCAGGGATGCTGGCAGATACGGGAGGTGAATATTCCTATTTTAAAAAGATCTACAATCGGTTTCTGTCCTTCATGTTTGGTTGGGCCAATTTTTCAGTCATTCAGACCGCGGCTATTTCATCCCTGGCATATGTATTTGCTCAATCATTACAATCTGTCGTCAATATCCCTCCTATATTACCTCAACTTCAAGATGTTTCACTCGGAGGTGTCTTCTATCCTTTTGCTGATCTGTCGACCAAACTCACGGCAGTTGCCTTGATCATCGTACTCAGCCTCATCAACACCAAAAGTATCAAGTCCGGTGCCACGCTTAGTAACATCATACTATGGCTGGTATATATCGGTCTGGCTACTATTGTCATTTTTGGACTGACGAGTTCTCAATCGGATATCACTCGTAGTTTTGAATTTGTCACCCCGGTCGACAAACCAATTACCATCAGTGCATTATTCACTGCCATGCTCGCAGCTTTCTGGGCATATCAAGGGTGGTCCTCCATCGGATTCATTGGTGGAGAAGTCAAGGATGCGAATAAAAATATTCCGAGGGGAATTGCTATTGGCGTATTACTGGTCATCGCAATTTATCTGGTGGTTAATATCACCTACATGTCGATTCTCCCAATACAATCTCTCAAGGATATCCATGCCGCAGGCAATCAGATTGCAGCGATAGAAGTTATCAAAGCGATCTGGGGAAGTGGTGGAGTCATGTTCATCTCCATTCTGATTCTTATCACCACACTTGGATGTACGCATGCTACGATCTATGGAAGTGCACGGCCGTATTATGCGATGGCAAAGGAGGGATTGTTTTTTAAATTTATGTCAAAACTCAATTCCTCGCATGTGCCTGCGAATGTAGTGTGGATACAATGCTTGTGGGCTTGTCTGTTAGTGTTCTCCGGATCATTTGATCAGCTCACGGATATGGTGATCTTCGCGGTGTTCATTTTTTATGGTGCGACTGCAGTAGGTGTATTCATTCTCCGTAAAAAAATGCCTGATGCGCACAGGCCATATAAAGTATGGGGTTATCCGTATGTTCCCGCGATTTTTATTCTCTTCTGTATCGGCTTACTTGTCAACACCATCATGACCCAGCCACGTGAAGCTGTTTTGGGGATGTTGTTGATTCTTTCGGGTGTGCCGTTGTATTGGTGGTTTTCTAAAAAGCAGAGAGCATAGGGCAGAGAGCATAGGGCAGTATGGTTGCATGGAGCCTGGAGGCTCCAATCTGAGATTTTCGAATAGACTTTGTTTTTTTGATCTTACTATCCGCAGCCGGAGGCTACGAATAACATTTATTTTTTTTACAAAAAAAAATAAATGTTTAAATTTTCCTCTCTGCTCCTTGCCCTATCCTGCCCTATGCCCTATGCTCTCTGCCCTATGCTCATTGCCGCTTCCCGATCTGGAAAGAAAGATATCCGTTGATAAACGCTGGCGAATTGTTTTCAATCACCATGATAGGAATAGGTTTGACAAAAGCGTCAATCATGATGCCCATCTCAAAGGCTTTGACGTATTTGTCAAAAGCACCGAGACTGAAATGAGCGCCAAGCCTTGCATGTACACCCGGTATCGCTGATATATTGCCGAAGCCTCTGAAGAAAGAGGCCGGTCCGATTATTTTAGAATTATCGAGGAAGACATCTTTATTCTCCTCACTATACCTTTCGGTGGAGATGTAATCCTGTGATCCGCCATCCTCGATCCTGGACAGTTCCAGATAATATGGAATTAGCAATCCGATAGAGGGACCGAGTTCATAACTAACTCCGGCAGCGACGCCTTTACGTTTGGCTTTCTCTGAGAAATAAATTTTCTTACCGACGCCACCACGAAGGACCACGAAATAATTTTGTTTTCCGTAAGTGTAACTGTTGGAGGTGCGGGCGAAAGGATTGCTGGAGTTGAAGGTGACGGATTGTCTGTATTCCTTTGGATGTTTCAGGAAGCCCAAGTCAAATTGATAGAAATGGGTTTTGTAAAAGGTCTTGATGTTTCCGAATTGCATAGATATGGCTCCTCCGTTGGAATGAGGTCTGAATTCAAAAACTTTCTCCTTACTGTAGAGGATACCCATGGAGCTATAGTCCAGTTGTTTAGGTTGAACAATAGACTGAGCAGAAACCTGATCTGCACCCAAGGTGCATAAACCAATCAGGAGAACCGGTATATAAGCCCATTTCATTGTCGGAAGATAGGGGGTTTTTAAAACCTAAAACCAATTTTTCTGATGTTAATGCCCTAAGAAGTCAAAAAAACCTGGAATCCGAACCCATCATCCTTGGGCATTGATTATCTTGAGGGGTTACAATTCTATATTCCTGTGGTCATCAATCTATCTTCAACAACCTCCGTCGCCAACGATTATCTGCTTCAACTGAGGGATGAGGTCATACAACTCAATCCGGTCCTGTTTCGCATGAACCTGAAACGGCTGGGCCAGATCATGGGGTATGAGATCAGTAAAAAACTCAGGTATGAGGCTATCAAAACGGCTACCCCACTGGGAGTGGCAGACTGCCATAAACTAAGTGACCAGATCGTGCTTGGCACTATCCTGCGTGCAGGGATACCTATGCATGAAGGTCTGCTATCCACTTTTGACAATGCCGAAAATGCCTTTGTTTCCGCCTATCGAAAGCACCACAAGGACGGCACCTTTGAGGTCAGCCTGGAGTATATCAGTAGTCCTGAACTTGAAGGAAAGGTGCTCATCCTCTGCGACCCTATGCTGGCTACAGGCTCAAGCCTTGTTAAAACCATGAAGGCCTTACTTGCTGAATATGGCACACCAAAAGAGATCCATGTTGTTGCTGTTGTTGCATCAAGTGCAGGACTTGAATATGTAAGTATTGCATACCCTGATGCTACCATATGGATCATCGCAGAAGATGAAGAGCTAACCGCAAAATCTTATATCGTTCCCGGCCTAGGGGATGCAGGTGATCTGGCGTATGGCATGAAATCTACGGATGTCATGGATTGATACCTGTTCCAAACAAAGCAAAATCATATTTCACAGGATCAACCGGATCAAATCTTTTAAGTATTGTCGTCAATTCTTTAGCAGCCTGCCAGTCATTGACAGGCCTCGAAAGCAATTGCAATTGACGAGCGACATTACCGACATGAAGATCGAGTGGAATGATAAGTTGTGATGATGAGATGTTTTTCCATATTCCAAAATCGACACCCTGATCATCAGACCTAACCATCCAACGGAGAAACATATTCAATCGCTTACAACTTGATTTTCTGACCGGGGTAGCTATGTGCTTGCGGGTCCGCTCGAGTACCCAGGGCTGATCAAATACCATCTCATAAAAGCCAGCCAATCCATTGTATACATCATCATCTGCTACAGAGAGATGCTTTGTAAAAGCATCCTGAAGGCTTTGATGCTTCAGATAATATTGCTGCAGGACTTCGACTAGAAACAGAATGTCATCGGGCTGCAACGTGCGGTGCTTAAAGGAAAGGAATCGCTTGCGGTCTTTCTCGGTATGATGCCTGATAAAATCAAACGGCGCATCATCCATCAGCCCCATCAGCTCATTCGCCTTGTTGATGATGGTCTTACGCTGTCCCCAGGCCATGATCGCAGCAAAAAAACCTGCAATCTCAATGTCCTGAAGCTTCGAAAAGCGATGTGGAACTGATATAGGATCCTCTCCGATAAAGGAGGGATGATTGTACTCGCCTGCCTTCTGTTCGAGCCACTGGTGTAGTGATTCGAACTGCTTTTTAGAAAGTGTTATGTCAGGAATCGAGTTTTCCGCGGATCTCATTGATCTCATATACCTCGATGATATCACCGACTTTGATATCATTATAGTTTTTGATCGTCAGACCGCATTCGAGACCGGCTTTCACTTCCTTGGCATCATCCTTAAATCGTTTGAGGGTAGAAAGTTCACCATGTGCATTTTCCTTGGTCGGATAGATCACGATACCATCTCTGATGACGCGGATATGGTTATTACGTGAGACCTTGCCTTCCAGGACAAGACATCCTGCAACGGTTCCGACCTTGCTGATCTTGAATACATCGCGTACTTCCACCTGGCCGAGGATCTTCTCTTCCTTGGTGGGTTCCAACATACCCTCGATAGCGGCTTTGATCTCGTTGATCGCTTCGTAGATAATCGAGTATAGCTTGATTTCGACACCTTCCTTCTCCGCCAGTTTCCTTGCTGCCAATGAAGGTCTTACCTGGAATCCAATGATGATCGCATCCGAAGCGGAAGCGAGCAGTACATCTGATTCCACGATCTGACCTACGGCCTGGTGCAGGATATTGACCTGGATACGTTCGATAGAAAGTTTCTGCAATGAGTCAGCCATCGCCTCGATAGATCCATCCACGTCACCCTTGATGATGAGGTTGAGTTCTTTGAAACTACCCAGTGCCAGACGGCGTCCGATTTCATCAAGTGAAATACGTTTGCTCGCTCTGTTGGTTTGCTCGCGATTGATCTGTCCGCGATATGCTGCTACAGCACGCGCATCCTGTTCGTTGTCAAACTCGCGGAATTTTTCACCTGCCTGAGGTGCTCCATTGAGACCTAACACGAGGACCGGTGCTGAAGGGCCTACATCTTTTACTTTCTTGCCGCGTTCGTTGAACATGGCTTTTACTTTTCCGCTGTATTCTCCGCACACGATGATATCGCCCACAGAGAGTGTTCCTTTCTGCACGAGCATTTTGGTCACATAACCACGACCTTTATCGAGAGATGCTTCGATAACGGTTCCTGTCGCCAGTCGATCCGGATTAGCTTTGAGATCCAGCATGTCTGCTTCGAGAATAATTTTCTCCAGCAGGTTTTCTACATTCAGACCGGTTTTAGCGGATATGTCGGCTGACTGGATTTTCCCTCCCCAGTCTTCGACGAGAAGATTCATCCTAGAGAGTTCTTGTTTGATCCGCTCTGGATCGGCTCCTGCCTTGTCTACTTTATTGATAGCGAAAACGATTGGTACGCCTGCGGCCTGAGCGTGGCTGATCGCCTCTCTGGTTTGTGGCATCACATTATCGTCTGCGGCAACGATGATGACCGCTATGTCCGTCACCTTGGCTCCCCGTGCACGCATGGCGGTAAACGCTTCGTGACCCGGCGTATCCAGGAAGGTGATGGATTTGCCTGGCTTCACTTCCATTTCATAAGCACCGATGTGCTGGGTGATACCCCCTGCCTCACCGCTGACGACATTGGCACTACGGATAAAGTCGAGAAGGGATGTTTTCCCGTGATCGACGTGACCCATGACAGCCACTACCGGTGGACGTGGCTTGAGGTCCTCCGGGTTATCATCTTCCTCTTCTTCAAACAGCACCTGATCTTCGGCAGAAATAAATTCTACTTCAAAGCCGAATTCGCCTGCTACGAGTTCGATGATTTCGGCATCAAGTCTTTGGTTGATCGAAACGATAACGCCGAGGTTCATACAGGTCATGATCACATCCGTCACCGGTATACTCATGATGCTGGCGAGTTCGGAAACCGATACAAACTCGGTGAGTTGTAACTTGGTATCTGTCTCGGCGGCATTTATTAATTCCTGACGATCGACTTTATCTTTCCTTGATTCTCTTCTGATTTTTTGGCGCTTGCTCTTGCCTCCGGACAAGCGGGCCATGGTAGCTCTGATCTGATCATCGATCTCCTTTTTAGAGACTTCTTTGAGTTCATCGCGACCAAAACGGGTTGGTGGTTTACGCGCGCCACTGGTCGTACCGGCAGTCCCGGCTGTACCACCCGTTCCGGCGGTAGCAGGTCTTGGCCTTCCATCTCCACCACCTGCATAAGGCGTATCTGAAGTAAGTTTTTTACGTTTTCTTTTTCGCTTTTGGGAAGTACTGGTATCAGAGGATGCTAGAGGTTTTGATTCTTTATCCTTCTTAGCTTTCGCTGCTAACTTTTCTTTCTCCTTCTCTTTCTCTTTCTCTACTTTTTTATTCTTAGCCGTATCAAATTTCTGGGTATCAATCTTACCCATGATTTTAAGGCCCTGTAATTGCGGTGCCTCTGCTCTGACCAATTCATCTACTTCCTTTACTTCAGCAACAGGAACGACGGGTGGGGCTTCAACTACTTTTACAGGCTCTTCGACTACAGGTTTCTCCTCAACGATTGGTTTCGTTTCAGGAGCCTTGGGAGTGAGATCGATTTTACCAACAACTTTGACTTTAGGCTTGTCCTGTTCCTCTACCTCGGCCTTCTTGACAGTTGACTTAGGTGGTGGTGGTGGGTCAACAGGAGGTACTTCCTTCTTCGGAGGTTCGGAGGCAACAGGTGCTATGACTTCAGCAGGTTTTACTGCTGGTCTTGTACCTATAACCATACTGTCAGCTTGTTCCTTGATGGCAATGTTTCCGCTGAATTCCTGAAGAAGCAAGTTATGCATCTCGTCAGAAATCATGCTCGTCGGCTTGGCTTCGATCACAAACCCTTTCTTGGAAAGGTATTCCACGATACTGTCCGTACCGACGTTTAATTCTTTTGCTACTTTAACAAGTCTTTGCGACATATTGGGTACTTAGGTTCTAACACTCCTCCTCCGGCTTCATCCCTCACTGGAGATATGCCCCGGAGAGATTCAAATCAGCTTTCGTCAAATTCGGCTGTAAATATCCGTAAAATTTCATCGACCGTCTCCTCTTCAAGATCAGTACGCCTTACCAGCTCTTCTTTATTAAGCGCGAGTACACTTCTTGCCGTGTCACAGCCGATGCCTTTTAGCTCATCGATGATCCATGGTTCGAGTTCATCTGCAAATTCATCGAGATCCACATCTTCCAGTTCCGCATCTGCACTATCCCTGAATACATCAATTTCATACTCGGTCAGCCAGCTAGCCAGTTTGATATTCGATCCACCTTTACCAATCGCCAGAGAAACCTGGTCTGGTTTCAGATAGACGCTTGCACGCTTGGTCTCTGTATTGATTTCAATGCTGGATACTTTCGCAGGCGTCAATGCCCGCTGAATGAACAGCGTGAGGTTATTTGTATAATTGACGATATCAATGTTTTCATTTCTCAGCTCACGGACGATACCATGAATCCGTGATCCCTTCATACCTACGCAGGCACCTACAGGATCAATTCGATCGTCATAAGATTCAACAGCCACCTTAGCGCGTTCACCTGGCAGACGAACGATCTTCTTGATCGTGATTAATCCATCCTCCACCTCAGGCACTTCCTGTTCCATCAATTTAGCGAGGAACAGATTATCTGTTCTGGAAATGATGATGACCGGGTTGTTGTTTTTCATTTCTACCCGCTTGATGATCGCACGGACCATGTCGCCTTTCTTGAAATAATCACCTCGGATCATTTCTGTACGGGGCAGCAGGAGTTCATTATTGGTGGCGTCATCGAGGATCAGAATCTCACGCTTGAGAATCTGCTGCACTTCACCCAGGATGATTTCACCTTCTCTGTCTTTGTAGCGCTGGAACACTTCGTCTTTCTCGAGTTCCATGATCCGGGACACCAGCGTCTGGCGTGCTGCCATGATCGCCCTGCGGCCAAAATCCTCCAGCGTCAGCTCTTCGTAACAATCTTCTTCCAATTCGTAACTGACATCAATGCTCTTGGCTTCGGAAAGGGATACCTGTCCGGCTTCGTCCATGACCTCTCCATCCGGTACGATCTTACGAACGCGCCAGAGCTGAAGGTCACCGTTTGTGTTTACGATGATATCAAAATGCTCGTCAGAGCCATACTTCTTCTTGATCAGCGTGCGGAATACATCTTCCATCACCCGTACCATGGTGGGGCGGTCAATATTTTTTCCGGCCTTAAACTCAGAAAATGATTCGATTAGATTCATGATCTCCTATGGTTTAAAATCATTTGAATTAGTGATTAGTTGATAGGTTTATTTGTTGATTGGTTTATTTGTTGATTGGTTGATGTGTTTATTTGTTGCTTATGGCTTATAAAAGCTTATATGCTTATTTGGTTTAATTAAATCCTGCCGCTGGATGGAGTTCTCGCCGCCAGCAAGTAGTTTTCATTCTTCACGTTTCACTTTTCACTTTACATGCCTTCGTCTTTTTTAGTGGGGTTAAAACCCCACTTTACAAAATCGGTCGTGCCTACGGCACTTGTATCGATGATTTGTAATCATCGATCTTTCTGGTAGAGAATGCTTTCAGCCTATTTTCCTTAGCCTCAGCCTTCGCCTTCGCCCTTTTTCATTATTCACTCTCCTCCTTGCTCCTTGCTCCTTGCTATTTCTTTCCAAATTGTACCGTTACATACGCCTCCTTAATCTCTTCAAAAGGTATCTCGCGCGCCTCAGGAAGACTTTTCTTATCCTGGGGTTTGATCTCTATCTGGATCGAATCGGTTCCGATGGATACCAGGACTGCTTCAATCTGTTCGTAGGTGACTAATTTGATCTTTAGCGTCCTGCCAACGTGTTTAAGGTATTGTCTCAGAAACTTCAGTGGGCGGCTCACTCCCGGAGAAGAAACTTCCAGTTCGTAGATTCCTCCCAGGGTGGGCTCCGCATCCAGGATCGACTCCAGAATCCTGCTGATCTGTGTGCAGGTATCCAGGCTGACCCCTTCATCGCCATCGATAAACACGCCAATATGGTGGTTTGGAGCCACTACAAGGTCAACAATGTAGTACTCCCCGCATCGCCCTTCTTCAAAGGCGGACCGGATCAATGATTCCAGATGTTGGGCTGCTGTGTTCTGTGACATACAATAAAAAGAGGGAACTTCTGTTCCCTCTGTCAATTATTCGCGGTGCAAATATACGACTAATTTGTTAAAAATCAAAGCTAACCCTCAATCCGGATAGCCTACCACTTTGAATGATCGAGATACAAAGTTGCTTATCCCGGAATTTAGATTAGGTGATAAATAAATATATATGTATCTTGTTGATATAGTGAAGTGTGTATTTGTAAAAATTGTTTTTACTTATTAAAACTAAGTTCCATTAGTAGCTATACCAGGACAGACTTGATTCATAAACTCAAAACGCTTAAGCTAACGGTTACATTTTTCCATTCCTTTACATCCTTCCGAAGCTATCTTTGTTTAAGCCACATAAGATGATACAGCAACTACTTGAAAAAGCACTCCGGCAGGAGTTTCTAACGGCAGAAGAAGGTTTAGCCCTTTTTCAGCATGCCCCTACATCCTCGCTGATCTTTGTTGGCCATCAATTGCGTCAACGCATGGTCCCAGGCAATAAAGTCACCTGGATCATTGACCGCAATTCAAATACAACAAACGTCTGTGTAGCCAATTGCAAATTTTGCAACTTTTACCGACGTCCAGGTCATGCCGAATCCTACGTCACTACGATCGAAGAATATCGTCCCAAGATTGAGGAGTTATTCCGTCTAGGTGGCGACCAGCTCCTCCTCCAGGGTGGACATCATCCGGATCTAGGATTGGCTTTTTACGCGGACTTGTTTCGCAATCTCAAAAGTGAATTTCCCCAACTTAAGCTACATGCCCTTGGGCCCCCTGAAATAGCCCACATCAGCCAACTGGAGAAAATGAGTCACGATGATGTGCTGCGTGAACTAAAAGCTGCAGGACTTGACTCCCTTCCAGGTGCCGGTGCTGAAATACTCAATGACCGTGTGCGCCGACTGATTTCCAAAGGCAAATGCGGAGCACAGGAATGGCTGGATATCATGCGTGCAGCTCATCGCACTGGACTCACTACATCTGCAACGATGATGTTTGGACACATCGAAACCCTGATGGAACGCATGGAGCACCTGGTAGATATCCGAAAGGTGCAGGCAGAGAAGCCAGAAGGATCCGTAGGGTTCATCGCATTTATTCCATGGCCTTTTATGGATGATGGCACCTTACTCAAAAAACTCAAGCGCGCGCGCAATCAATGCACCGCTGATGAATACATCCGCATGATCGCCATCAGCCGTATCATGTTGCCTAACATCACTCACATCCAGGCATCATGGCTCACCGTCGGCAAACAAACGGCACAGATATGCCTTCAAGCAGGTGCTGATGATATGGGCAGTATCATGATCGAAGAAAATGTAGTGTCCGCAGCCGGTGCACCTTTCCGTTTTACAGCGAATGGAATCCAGCAGGCTATAAGAGATGCAGGATATACGCCACAACTCAGAGACCAGCAATACAGAGAACGTGAATTACCGGAGCACATCGAACAGCAGGAGCTCAACCATGCTACAATGATCATCGACTGATGCCCATCCACACCGATGAATACCAATTAGTACAGGAAGCAGCAAGCTATATAAAACGCAAAATGCCTTTCATTCCGAAAGCCGGGATTATTCTGGGCACAGGTTTAGGTGGTTGGGTCAATTCACTAGACATCATCGAAGAGATCAACACCGATGAAGTTCCGCATCTCGTTTCACCAAGGGTTATCTCCCACAAAGGAAAATTATCCTTTGCTGTGATCAATGATGTGCCTGTTGCGATTCTAGCCGGCAGGATTCACTACTATGAAGGTCACGAGATGAATGAAGTTGTGAGGCAGGTGCGTGTATTGCGTGAAATCGGTTGCTCACATTTTGTAACAACAAATGCTGCTGGTGGACTCAACCCGGCATACAACGGAGGTGACATCGTGATCATCAAAGACCATATCAACCTGATGGGGGTCAATCCACTGAGGGGACCAAATGAAGAAAGATGGGGGCCACGCTTTCCTGATATGATGCATGCATACGATCGTGTCTGGATGGCCTTTGCAAAAACACAAGCTGAGAAACTTGGACTCAACATCCATTCAGGAGTATACGCAGGAAATGCAGGGCCTAGTCTTGAGACACCAGCAGAATATGAATACCTGCATCGGATAGGCGCGGACCTGGTCGGCATGTCAGCGGTGCCTGAAGTGATCGCTGCGCATCACATCGGCTTGAAAGTACTGGCTATTTCAGTTGTATCGAATGTATGCTATCCGCCGGAACGGATACAGGAGACGTCCGTAGAAGATGTTATTCGGATGGTAGAAACCAGTGCCTCCAAGGTTAGAGTATTGGTGCAACAGTCATTACAATATTGTGTTCAGTAATCGGGGGCTAATCCGTGTAAATAACTTTTCTCCAGAACCTGAAGCCGGCTCTTGCTTCAAAGACGATATTCTTGATCGAAGACTCCTGGATAACCACCGCCTGACCGTTATCATAATTATATCCCGTATCCTGATATGGGATGTAGATTTGTTCGCTGAGGTCAGGTGAAAATCCAAACTCAATTGTGGTGCTGATCAGTTCACTCATAGGGAATTCAAATCCAACATTAAAATCCAGACCGTAGGTGAAATTCCTTTCCGTGCCCTCCAGTCCGGCAAACAGGTAACCAAAATCAGTACTGAGATTGTAATCACCGCGCACACCAAAACCATAACTTAAAAAATTAGCTCCGACCTCCTTACGCTGCTTGACACCAAAACCCAGAGAGAGATTGTGGAACTCCATGGAGTTGGATTGTCTAGCCTGTTCTGTTCCTGAAAGGGGATCATAATAAGCGGCTGAATTAACTGCACTACCTTTTACATGATAACCAAGACTTGCGTAGAGTGCGTTGGGGCTGATCTCGCTGCTCGATTCCATATACCCGACAGCATGGAAACGTAAGAATGGATCTTTTTCAAAACCGTTGACGGTCTGTGTACTCATCGTCAAACCGCCGAGGATGGAATATACCGTTCCCTGGGCTATTGTCGAAGATGCAGACAAGAGAACTGAGGATATCAATATGGTAAGTACACTAAGTCTGCTTTTCATTCAAATATCAGTTTTTGCCCCACGAAAATAGTATCGGCAGACAAATTATTCTTCATTTTGAGATCATCCACCGACATTCCGTATGCCCTGGCTATTCCGTAGAGGGTGTCTCCTTTCATTACCGTATGCATGCTTTTCAAACTTTCTTTGGCCGCGGAAGTGTTTTTGCTGACTGCGCCAGGTGATGTCGAGACCGAAGCCATGCTTTGGTCAGTCTCCTTACGTGTGACATTCACTTCATAAGATGGTACAGCCTTTTCTGTGGTTGTTTTTTTCTTCCCGGGTATTTCATATGGATCCACAGTGCGCAGTTCCGTTTTTACTTTTCCTTTCAACATAATTTTCTGCTTCGGAGCGGGCACTTCATTTTTCTTCAGTCCATTGCGCTTGAGCAGTGACTCAAGCTTGATACCATACAAGGACGATACGTCTGCCAGATCTTCTCCTTCCTTGAGGACGTGATATTTCTGTTTACCATGATTCTTTGATTTCTTGAATTCGAGATACACCTTTTCTCCGGCCACTAATGCCTGGTCCTTGCGGACTATATTTTCATTGTACCGCATCAGTTGGTTGACAGACATTTCACTCCGTCGAGCGATGCTCAATGCATTGTCACCTTGAAGTGCCCGTGTATATTTTACATCATTGGTGTATTTGACCAGTTGTACCGCAGCGGACGATGGAGGCGCATCGGAGGCGAGCATATGTTCGTATTCGTTGTCGAACCTGAAGAGTTCATACTTTTCAATGATTTCAATAAGGCGGTTGGCGTATTGGGGATCGGTTGCATACCCGGCTTTAGAAAGTCCTTTGGCCCAGCCTTTGTAATCAGCGCGGTCCAGCAGAAACAAGGATCCATACCTGGTTGCTTTGCCTGGATCAGCGAGGAAATCGGAATGTGCGATATAACTATCGCGGACACAATCAAACTCCCTGAAGCATGACTTTACGAGCTTACCATTGGAATAATCATCGTCTTCTTTATGAAAAGCCTTTCCATTCCAGCTACCCCCGCACTTAATGCCGAAATGATTGTTGGCTTTGCAGGCCAGTTCACTCTGTCCGCAATTCGATTCAAGGATGGCCTGAGCTAGTTTTATACTGGCTGGAATACCCGTGCGCATCATTTCAGCTATAGCCAGATCCTGGTATTTGCGGATATAGACGGTCTGATCCTGGGCGTGAATACTAGTCCAGGAGACCAAAAAAAGACTGATTATGAATACCTTATACACCATCGGGGGGAAATATTTGGTCTGATAAAACAGATTACAAACTTATTTAATATCAAATTTCGAGCCAAAAAGGGCGGGGAATGACCTTTCTGGCTGTCGCCAGATAATAAGGGAGATGTGAGGGGGGATATTGTTTTGATCTCTCTGACCCCCTGTCTGGTCCGACCCCCTACCCCCTGAAAGGGGGAGCTGAGTTCCCTTTTGATCCTTCTGACCCCCTACCCCCTGGAAGGGGGAGTTGATCCTTCTGACCCCCTGTCTGGTCCGACCCCCTACCCCCTGGAAGGGGGACCAGATTAGGTATGAACTGTAGAATTCATATTTTCTGAAGAGGGGGACTTGATTTTGAATTGAATGGGGAGTAATTTAGGTATCTAAATCACCAGAATTATGAAAACAGATATGCACTATGGTGCGTCTCCTGCTATTTTTAAAATTGCCAGGCAATTAAGAAAAAATCCTACCAAGGCTGAAGCATTCCTTTGGGAGCATTTACGTAAAAATAAAATGGGTCGTCGATTCCGAAGACAGCACCCCACATGGATCTATGTTGTTGATTATTATTGTCACCCTTTGAGGATGGTTATTGAAATTGACGGAGGCATTCATGAAGAACCCGAACAACAAATTAATGACGATGAGAAAACTGAAAATCTGGAGAGTCTTGGTCTTCATATTATGAGATTTTCAAATGAACAAATTCTCTTTGATCTCGATAATACACTGAGTTTAATCGCTGCTAAAATGACTGAATTAAGGTATTTGCGATTTAAAGAAAAAACAAGTTTTTAGTCTCATTGCCAATTCCACAATTCATATTATCCACGTACCAATAAATTTACTTCGACTTGAGGAACATCAGCTTCCCCTTCCAGAGGGTAGGGGATCAGATAGAACATTGAATCTCTTCAACTCCCCCTTCTAGGGGGTGGGGGGGGCAGACAAATCAATAGATTCCCTTCCGGTCCCCCTTCCAGGGGGCAGGGGGCCGTGGAATCATAAAACTTACTTCAGCTCCCCCCTCCCAGGGGGTAGGGGGTCAGATAAATCTAATATTTTGCCACTTCCCCTGAATCCCCTACCTTACCCACATCGGATACTTATCCATCCGGTACGGCCGTTTATTAGCATGTTTTTATAGGCTTTATGGAATTAACTCACTTTCGAATCATCAACCATTGGCTGATGATTTTCGTAATCTTTACTTTATTGGCAGGTGCCTGCAAGAAGTCAACCGAAAATCCGGGAGACATGGGCTTAACAGGAGACCCCACCATTGACGGATTAACGGAGGCCATCAAGGCATCACCCAATGATCCGAACCTGTACCTTAAGCGGAGTGAAATCTTTTACGAACGCCAGGCGTATGACCAGGCTATCCAGGATCTGGCACAAGTGATGAAGCTGGATTCTACCAATCTAAAAGCGCATCATTTGCTAGCTGATGTCTACATGGATTCTTATCAATCCGCTCGTGCGCTACAGACGATGCAACGTGTCGTGATGTTATATCCTGACAGTATCAATACGAAACTCAAATTGTCAGAATTTCAATTGATCCTCAAACAATATGATGCAGCTCTCAGCACCATCGCTGACATCATGAAGATCCATCCCGGAGATCCTGAAGCACTCTTTATGTTGGGCATGATCTATCGCGATCAGGGCAAAACCGATCTGGCTATCGGCGCATTTCAATCCGCTGTGGAACGCAATCCGGACATGAGTGAAGCATGGGTTATACTCGGTGATCTGATGGACCGTACCCACAACCCTCTCGCAATTCAGTATTTTGACAACGCCGTCAGGGTAGCCCCAAACAATGTGGCGGCCTGGCATGCTAAAGCATACTTTCTACAGAACAACGATAAAATAGATGAGGCGCTTGAAATATATAAGCACATTCATTCCCTGGATGCTCAATATCCGGAAGCATATCTCAATGCCGGTATCCTGTTGATGGTCAAGGACAGCCTGGATGCAGCCTTAAGTGAAATAAATATCCTGGGCGAAATAGATCCGGCAAACCCAGCTGCCTGGTTTTATAAAGGCAAGATATATCACCTGAAAGGCCAGAACGATCAGGCAAAAGAAGCGTATGAACAAGCTTTGCGACTTGATCCTGATTATGGACAGGCGAAGGATGGGCTGCAAGAGCTGGTTGAATGAGGGCTTAGGAGGTTAGAGGCTTAGTAGGTTAAGGGGTTTTCGCTATTTTTAAAATAATATCTCAAAGGTCGAGTGGCCATGGCCGTTGCAGGAGTTTGCTCCTGCAACAAGAAGGATTCCTAAAGAGGATTCCTAGAGGATTCCTGATAGAATAGCGGTGGTCGCAGGAGCAAACTCCTGCAACGGCATTCCCCTTTTAAGTTGCGTTTAAATGGTAGACTTAAAAACTTCGGAAGTTAGCACCTTAAAATGCCGGATTATAAACCTATTCCGTTTCCAGATGTATATTGATTTTACTTATTAACTTTTACATAAAATCAAATATCATGGCTGTACTTAAAGTAATTGAAATCATGTCTGATTCTTCCAAGAGCTGGGAAGATGCGACTGCAAAAGGAGTAGCTAAAGCTGCAAAAACACTAAAAGGTATCAAGTCTGCTCATGTCCAAAGCCAGAGTGTCACTGTCAGTGGAGGTAAGATAACTTCCTACAGGGTAAACCTTAAATTGAGTTTCGAAATCATATAGCAGACTTCGGGCGGGGATTGCAAGGTTTCAGTTTTTTACTTGTACCTCATTCGAAAAATTCGGTTGCTTCATTCAAATACCCGTCGCCGGTAGTGATCTATCGGCACTCCTTCTGTATTGACATAGGCTCCAATAGCATCTGCCGTCAGGCAACTATGCACAGGGAGCCATAACGAAAGATCGCCAGGTCTGCATAGATCAAAGTCCTGATCACTGCACTGTACTACACCATGTTCCTGGGAAAGAGAAAGGAGGAAGGGGCTGTTTTTTGCATTTTCTGAATCCCATGAATCACCAGAAATATCTACCATCCTGCCAAAACATTTACGACCATCCTCCATCGTCAGAAAATCTTTTGAAAAATGGATTGCTCCGCCGTAAATGATCCATTGCTTACGCTCAGGATGCACCGCCACGACAGGACAAGCCATGGCCACTGCAATATCATCAAGACTGCACGCACCTATCTCTTCCTGCATCAGATCATAGAACACAAAATTGCCTGGCCTTAGCTCATCGACTGGTCCGAACTGATCTACTATGGATGCTCCAGGTGTATCTCCAAGAGAAATCCTGAGATCCGGAAAATGGCTCAGGTACTTCATCTTCAAATCAAGAAGTGTGGCAACGGAATAATCATAAATCTGCTGCACCTCGGTCACAGACCTGCTATGATAGGTATGACCCGCATGAGCCAGGAATCCACTGAACGATAATTGTGGATACTGCGATAGACGGGCCAGAATAGCTCCTATGCTATTGGACTGAGCCGGGTCAATACCTGTACGATGCGTTCCAACATCTATTTTGATCCAAATGGAAATCGGGTGCTGCAGATTTTTACCCAATAAATCAACGGTGTCAGCATCCAGGACAAGCAGCCCAAGCATGACCTGAGCAGACAGGGCCTTGATCTCATTGATCTGCCGGACATTGACAGGAAAGGCAATCGTGATATCCTTCCATCCGTCCTCAGCAAAGTAGTGTGCCATTCCAACGGATGAAACTGTGATCTTATCGATCCCCAGATCCCTGAACCAACGGCCGATGATTTTGGACTGATGTGTTTTGAAATGTGGGCGTAAGACAATGTTTTGTTGGCTTGCCTTCTGACACATCCGGAGGATATTGGATTTGCAGCGTTGCTCATCCAGGAGGAGGGTGGGTTGGGCCAGGGTATCGTAAATCATAAGGGGAAGTAATGAGCTGTGAAAGTACGGAGAAGTGTGAGAGAGTAAGAGAGTGAGAATGTGAGAGCGTGAGAACGTGAGAACGTGAGTTGTGAGTGGCATTTAATCAGTATTCAATATTCAGTAATCAGTATTCGGTAATCAGTATTCGGTAATCAGTATCTGAGTAGAGAGCGTAAAAGACTCTGGAAGCTGGTAGTTGGAAGCTAAAAACACTGACAACTGAGAGCTGATAGCTGAAAGCTTAAAATAGTGTGCGTAAAAGACTCCGGAAGATGGCAGCTAGCAGCAATAAGACTGAAAGCTGATAGCTGACAGCTAAGAATAGTGCGCGTAATAGACTCTGGAAGCTGGTAGCTAAAAACAGGTAGATGGCAGCTAAAGACAGGTAGCTGGTAGCCAAAACTGACAACTGATAGCTGAAGGCTGAGAGCTGTATATAAACGGTAGTTCTTAATACGGTGGATACCAAATAGAAAACTTGTACTTTTATCCGGTATTGACCAGTCACTACATGAACAAAACGAAAAAGTCCTTTGCTTCCACTTCCAGCTCCGGGAAATTTAGTTTCCTGACACCTCAATTTAGACTCGGATGATTGATTTCCTCAGGAAATACAACTGGCTATTCCCACAACTGGTAGTCTTCACATTGATATTGGGGACAATTGGATTTCATCAACACGGTGCTTTCCATGACGAACCGCTAAGCTGGCTATCCAGTTTGTATCTGAGTTTACAGCTTTTTGTCATGAATTCGGGTGGTGTAGGCGCTCCGATCCCCCTTACGCTCGAAATATCCAGGTTCCTCGCGCCGGCTTTGACTGCGGGAGGTATTTTCCTTGCCTTATGGGAGCCGCTCAACCAGAATTTCCTGCTCTTCAAGATACGTTTCTGGAAAGATCACATCATCGTCTGCGGACTGAGCAGGAAAGCAGAGTTACTCATCCTGGATCACCTGAAGCATGAAGGGAAAAACTCCAGGATTGTGGTGATAGAGCCTAATACCGAACATGGGAGCATCAGTCACATGCGAAAGAAAGGTGTGATCGTCCTAGAAGGCAATGCGATCGATGAGGATATGCTTCACAAGGCTAATATCATCAAGGCCAAAGTCCTCCTGGCACTCACGAATGATGAAAGAATCAATATTCACGTTGCACAGAAAGCAACGCACATCTATAATCAATTTCCGGCAGCCCTTTTGCCGAACAATATCCTCCAGGTAGTCCTCCACATAGATGACTTCTATACCATGAATGTGTTTAAGGAATTCCATGAAAAAGCAGTACCGGACAATGTAGCCTTCAGGCAAGGTGGAAGTAAAATGGACTATCACGTATTTTCCATTTACCAACTCGCGGCCATCTTTATGATTGACAATTTCAGCCCGGACAAATATGTAAATCTCAATGATGCCGGGGACCCTGCGGCACACCTGCTGATCATGGGAGATAACCTTGCAGCACAATTCCTCATCCTGGAGGCGGCACAGATGTATCACTTTGCCAATCTCAAAAAAACCAGGATCACCGTGGTGGCTGATGATGTCCATCTCATTTCCTCGAGGATAAGCTCGTTGTATCCGTTTCTTGATAAGACCGTGGAACTGAGGTATGAAAACACAAATGATTTCTTCGTTGACCCCTGCCCTGTACCCTGTGATGAAATATCACTTTGTTTTGTAGCCCTCGACGATGACGGCAAGAGTGTATATTATTCCCGCAAACTTCGGCAGCACTTATTTTCACAAGGAGAAAAATCGAAGGAAAGCAGCCTGAAATCCTACAACCGGTATGCTGATTTCGAAAAATCAATCCCTCCGATCAAAGTGTTGTTGCCCAGAAACACAGCGCTGGTCAATATCTTCAAGGACGTTGCCTTTGAATTGAAAGCGCTGAACATCGAACTATTGAATATGGATGATGAGGTCTGCAATAAGCGAACGATTGTAGACAACCGGAAAGAAGAGGATTTTATCGCCAAGCACATCCACTATGAATGGGCCCGGAGCCAGTCTGCAAAAAACAAAACGCAGCTTGGTAGCATGCAGGAAGAGTGGGATAAGATCAAGGATTCACAGAAAGACTCCAACCGATTGCCGGCACGTCATTTGTTTATCAAACTACGCTATGTCAACGCGGACCTCACAGACCTGGACACCGGAGAAGAATTGGATTTTGAGACCCTGGAAGAAAGCGTCTGGGATAGCATTGCACGGATGGAACATAACCGATGGAATGCTGAAAAGTATATCAATGGCTTTGTCCGGGTAGATGGTGTCTCTGACAAGAACCTGGGTAATTTCCTGAAAGGAAACCTGAAGTGCCATTGGGATCTGGTACCTTTTGATGATCTCGACAAAGAGACCCAGGCTTACGATACGTTTACATTCAAGATGGCTCCTGTCATCGCCCACCTTAACAAGAAACGCATCCTCAAGCGGAAAGCCTGATTTGATTACATCCAATGCGATGATCCATGTCCTGCTTATACTGATATCATTCCAATTACTAATTGAAAGCTACCAGTTACTCTAAATTTCCTGAATTTTTCCTATTTTGCCTCGATATTGCCCCAAAAAAGCACTGGAGTGTTCTTCCTGTGCAATTATCAGAAAAGAGCTAACGGTTTATAGTAAACAACATGTCCACGCAGAAAATCTTTTTTAGCTACTCCCGGGTTGACTCGCCATTTGCATTGACACTGGCGAAAGACCTTCGTGAAGCTGGCGCCGACATTTGGATAGATCAACTGGACATACCAGCGGGCAGCCATTGGGATGCTGCTGTAGAGAAGGCACTAAATTCCGCTGCGTTTGTATTGGTGATTCTTACCCCCGCTTCCACTGCTTCGACGAACGTGATGGATGAGGTATCCTTCGCACTTGAATCCGGGAAAAAAATAATCCCTGTTCTACTGGAAGATTGTCTGGCTCCTTTCAGACTGAGAAGACTCCAACGGATTGATTTCACATCAGACTACACTACGGGTTTCAGTCAGCTTATCATCTCCCTGAACTTAAGCCTGGGAACTGATGGAAAAGTTGCAAATCTGCCTGTGGAAAATATTCAGATTGAAGCCTCTACCCCTGTGACTTCGGCCAAAGAAGAGCAGGATAAAGAAAAGCGTGACAATGCACACTGGGAAGAAGCCTGTAAACTCAATACGATTGCTTCCTACCGCAGATATCTGAATGAAGTTCCCAATGGTTCGTTTAAAGAAGAAGCCATGCTGATGATCAAGCAGCTGGAGGTCGAACAAAAGGAAGACGAGCTGGAAGCGTTGCTTTGGAAGAAAGCTAAACATGAGCACGTCAAAAACATTTACGAACATTACCTGCAGGAATATCCACAGGGAAATTATAAAACGCTCGCCCTGGCTGCCATTGCAGAATTTGAAAAGGTAGAAAAAGAAGAAGCCAGACGCTTGCAGGAAATAGCGCTGCAGCAAGAACGGGAAAGAGCTCAGAAAGCTAAAGAGGAAAAAGAAAAAGCGGAGCAACTCGAAAGAGAAAGAGCACAGAAAGCCAAAGAAGAAAAAGAAAAACAACTCCAGGCTGAAAGGGAGAAAGCACAACGAGACAAGGAAGAGCGAGAACGTCAACTTCAGCTCGAAAAAGAAAAGGCGCAGAAGGCCAAACTGGAACGGGACAAGGAATTAGCGCTGGAGAAAGAAAAAGCGCAGAAGGCTAAAGAGGAAAGAGAAAAACAACTCCAGGCAGAAAGAGAAAAAGCACAGCTCGAAAAAGAGGAAAGAGAAAAGCAAAAACAGCAGGAAAAAGAAAAAGCGCTGCTTCTCAAGCAACAGCAAAAAGAAAAAGCGCTGGCTGAAAGACAAGCCAACGGTGGTACTGAAGCGGCTGCCGGTGGAAATAAGAAATACATCTTTATAGGAGCGGGCATCCTGATCTTAGGCCTGGGTATCTGGCTGATGACAAAAGGTGGCCCACGTAAAGACGATCGTACTTCATGGAAAGAAGCGCAGGAAAAAAATGACAGTACTGCTTTTGCGCAGTACCTGGCAGCATTTCCTTCAGGCAAATATGTTGATGCTGCTAAGGGAAGAATAGACTCGCTCTACTGGGCAGAGAAAAAGATAAATGACAGTCTTTCTGCTATTCAAAATGTAGCCGTTTCGGACCAAACACCTGTTACGACTAAGACAAATCCTGCCGTAGAAACTAATCCTGAAGTGCCGAAGAGCTCCGACGTAGCCAAGTCACCTGAGACGAATACTAAGCCAAAGCCAAATAATACCTCGGCAAAACCTAAACCGACTACAACCGAAAAACCTAAACCGACTACAACAAGTCCCGGCAAGATCGCACTCGGTCAGTCATATGGAGGAGGTATCGTGATCTATGTCAATGCTAAAGGAGATCATGGCATGATTGTCTCCAGCAAAGAAGTGGGTAGTGTTGACTACGAAAAAGCACAAAAGATATGTGCTGCCTATAAAGTTGGAAACATAGGTGGCTGGAGGTTGCCCTCCAAAGATGAATTGAATATCATCTACCAGAACCGTAAGCACCTTGGTGAATATACCAAAGGCAACTACTGGAGTGCTACAGAAGAAGGTAAAAACAGCGCCATTGTTCAGAATTTTGCCAATGGCAACCAGGGCAAGAGCAACAAGGGATCGAATTGTGCGGTGAGGGCGGTGAGACCGTTTTAGCATCGGGCATAGAGCATAGAGCATAGAGCATAGAGCATAGAGCAGAGGGCATAGGGACTGTCTGGAGACAGTTTTTTCTGGACGCTGGTTCAAGTCTCCAGACTTGAACCCAATATATGCTCGTCTCCTGACGAGCAGGTTAAATCTCCTGTCACACAAAACGCAGTTTTGCAGGCAGCCTTGCGAAAGTTCCAAAGCACCTGTCTACAAACAAGCTTGTAATAACGTATATTCATCTTGTTAAAAATACGGACACCATGCGCACCACCATCGTTCCTATTATACTGCTGGGTATATGCCAACAAGTCACTGCATTAACATTGCATGTTGGAATTGGTCAACCATATTCAACCATAGAACAGGCAGCACCGGAAGCTCTTCCGGGCGATACGATACTGGTGCATGCAGGTGTGTACCAGGGGGGCTTGTATATAGCGGATCTGCAGGGCACCTCTGCAGACCTGATCTATCTGCTTGCTGCACCAGGAGAAACAGTCATCTATTCCGGTGGTTCCAATGCATGGCAGTTTACAGATGCAGCCTACCTGCACATCGCTGGATTTATATTCCAGGAACAAACCGGTAATGGAGTCAATTTTGATGATGGCGGCTCCTATGAAACACCTGCGCACCATATCACTTTTGAAGGATGCACATTTCGGAATATCAATGCGACTGGCAATAATGACCTGTTGAAAATGTCAGGTATTGATCAGTTCGAAATCAGGAACTGTGTTTTTATGAACGGGTCTCCCGGAGGAAGTGGTATTGATATGGTGGGATGTCATTATGGCTTAATCACCCAATGTCTCTTTGAAAACCAGGGATCTAACTCCGTGCAGGCAAAAGGTGGTACGAGCAATATCCGGATAGAAAGAAACTTTTTTAAAAATGGAGGTAGTCGCGCATTAAATCTTGGTGGTTCGACAGGTTTACAATTTTTCAGACCGCTGGAGGCTCCGTATGAAGCAGCAGAGTTGAAAGTGTATTCAAACACTTTCATCGGGTCTGATGCACCTATAGCGTTTGTAGGGTCTATCAATTGCGAGGTAGTGAACAATACTTTCTACCTGCCTACGAAATGGGTGTTACGCATCCTGCAAGAGACTGTGGATCCAGTGAGGTTTCCACCCTGCGGATACAAT
>JANNSS010000259.1:0-13656 GCA_031402955.1 Saprospiraceae bacterium | reverse complement strand
ATCAATGTGTTGTGGATAGTCTGCGTAAACTTCCGGGGTAAATACCTGATCGAATATTCCTTGCTGAAGGGCAAGCATTGCCCGTTCTACTTCCAGGCCGGGAGCAGATGCAGGGTTCTTGGAAAAGCCGTTTTGGGTGTTTGGAGTAGTAAAAAGTGCTCCGATCTGATGATCATAATCTTCAACCACACTTTTACAAAGCAATATGACAAACTCATTTTCGGCGAGACAATCCGGGAATTGAACGAAGATATTTCTGATCAGGGTCAGTTCACCGGCATTCAGTGTGATGGTGCCATTGATATGTGCGTGAAGATCATTAAGCGCATCTAGTGTGATGCCACATGCATTCGGGCAACTTGCTGTTACACCGGCATAACTCTTGATATCATCGGCACCACTGGAAACCAGGATTTCATTCACATAGAGACGATACCCGTTAGGCGCAAAGATGCCGTCTCCGTAAGTATCATAGATCTTGAAGAAAAAGCAACCATCAGCAAGAACGCAGATGCTGTCTGCGTAACTGCTGTTGCTCTGGTAAACACCTCCTTGGCCACCTTGCAAGATAATCGTCCCTGTTAAATCGGTCAAGGTCCAATAAGTTTCGTTTCCGTAAGGATCGGTAGTAATTTCAACCTTCACTTCAACTTCATTCACATCACATTGCGCAAAGCTGTAGGCAGAAGAAAGCATCAGAAGGGAACTGAGTAATAAAACGTTTTTCATTTTGTTTAAAGTTAACTGTTTATTGCATAGCGGTCAAGGCTTTACGACGTGGTGTTCCTGGTTTTCAACTTCAGAATAGTGAAATCTGACTCAAGGAAGAAGGTATCAAGGCCTGTCTTGTCCGCCATGGTGTGAGGCCGATGTTATCGATCGTTTTTTATTATTTCAAGTATCTGATGCTCGGGTTGATCTGATTCTAGGAATCGCTTAATAGATTCAACATTACTATTAAGTATTTCAGCAACAGCTTTTGTTGTTAGATTTCCTGTTCTAATCCAAATAATTTTTGGTGGGATACCTTTAACCACATTAAGGTCTACAAAATCAGAATCAAATGTTACAACAACAAGGTTGTTCTTCTTCGCAAAATCAAATATTAAGGTATCTGAGGCATCTTCCAGACCAATGTCCCGAACATGTATTGCCTCTGGAAATACACTTAAAAAGTGTTTGACGATGCGTGGGGAAATATTCTGATCAAATAAGAGGCTCAAGAGGCAATTCGCAATTTGTGCTCTTTATCTGCCGCAAAGGCAAGACAAGCATTTATCATTTGTTCATTCAATTCTGGAAAGTCCTCCATGATCTCCTGCTTTGTCATTCCATTAGAAAGCCAGTTTAAAACATCATAAACGGAAATTCGGGTGCCTATGATACACGGTTTCCCAAATCGCTTATCAGCTCTGATTTCTATAAATTCCTGGTAGTTCATAATCTAATTTAGTCAAAAGTTACCTAATAGCTTCAGCCTAAAGTTTAACGTTTTCATATTTGCCTCAAGCAGTTTTACTACAACATCCCTGGCAATCTCAAGGGTCTCTGTGATTGTTCGGCCCTGAGCCAAAAGCCCTTGAATGTCATCTGATGTCGCCAGATACACACCTTCCGGTAGTTTCTCTATGTGGATTTGAATAGTTCCTTCCATGATTTAGACTTAGACCTTGCAAATTAGGGTTTTATGGGGAGAGAAGCAACTGTGTCCTATGACTAACGCCTGGGCTTCACGACGTGGCGTTCCTGGTTTTCAACTTCAAGATAACGATTTCCGTTTCAATGAGCAAATTAATCGGGTTAGGTATATCCGCCATGGCGAGAAGCCGATGTTGGGCGGTTTATTTATTCGACTGATTTTCATCGATATCGCATATCATTTAACTTCTGCCAAAATCTCCCTGGTCAGGGCAAAACATTCATCCATTACGGCCACAAAATCCGATCCCTGGTGAGAAACCTCAAGAAGTGAAAGCCCGCTGTTATTAAAATTCAAAACAGCTTCTGCGGCCTGTACAAAAACCTCACGTGGGAGGATGGCAGGTCCGGCTGAAAAATTGTGTTTTTGTGAAACGGCAACAGTGCTCATAATGGATGTATATTTTTGCAACGGTAAGTATTGCTTTTGGATACCCGGAGATGCAATATAAAGTGTTGGTTATGACTTTTCGGATCCATACCACGACAGGCATCCGTCAACGAGTTCATTGTTTTATTGCCTTCTAGTCCTACCCTTTTTGTAACTTTCGCCTCATGAGGCTTTCTGGTCTGATTATATTCATCCAACTCATCGTTTGGCAGTTCACCTATGCCCAACCGGCATGTGTGGAGAATAATTGCTGCTGTGGCGATCCCATAGAACTTTCGGTGCCAAGTGGTGATTTTGAAGACCCACCCTTTGCCAATCCAATCATCGTCTATTTTGCCGGCCAAAATTTTGGCGCCTGGACCGTACTTTCCGGATCTGTTGATGTGCTTGGGCCCAATTATTCCAACTGGGCCCAGGGTAACCCAAATGGTGCCTCACAATTTATTGATCTGAACGGCTCCACACCGGGCACCATGGCGACAACGCTGAATGGATTGATAGCAGGATACTCGTACACGCTGGTGTTGTGGTATGCCAAAAATGCCGGCGCTTCCACGGCAAATTGCCAGGTAGAAATTGCCAATGGTGCCTGGCTGGACGAAACCTTCACTGCGTCTAATAATGGTGCAGATGGCTGGCTAGAACGCTGCTTTGAATTTACGGCCCAGGGCACCTCGGCGGAGCTGCGATTCACCGGATCAGGTGGGGTGGCGGCGTGTGGCGTCCTGCTGGATGATATCTCCTTGTGGGGATGCCCGGCAGATACTGAAGATCCGGTGGTCCAAAATATACCCACATCGCCGCTCAACCTGGAATGCAGTGAGCCCCTTCCGGCACCAGAAAATTTAATCGTGACGGATAATTGTCCGGGTAATATTAATATCGTTTTTACAGAGGATCAATCTCCCCAACCTTGTTTTTTTGATCTGCTGCGTACCTGGGAAGTCACCGATGGCTGTGGCAATACCATCACATTGGAGCAGGTCATTTCGGTGCGTGATACAGAACCGCCCTTATTTCTTGATGCACCATCCGATTATGTCATTGCATGTGGCGGCGATTATCTGGCGGAATTTTATGACTGGATACAAAATAACGGTTGGGGAAATGCTCAGGACAATTGTGAACAAAATGTACAATGGGATGCCGATTTTATCCAGGAGCCGGATGGCTTGTGTGGCGAAACACCGGTAACGTTTACCGTGACGGATGGGTGTGGCAATAGCCAAAGCGTAGAGGTATCTTTTATTATTGCAGATATTGATCCCCCCCAGCTCCAGACGCCTGCTGAGGATGTGACAATCTATTGCGCAGCCAGCCCCCTGGACAGTATCACCAACTGGTTAATCGTGAACGGAGGCGCCACTGCCACTGATCCTTGCGGTCCGGTCATCTGGAGTAATGATTTTAATGGGGATATCAATCCGGCTGTTATTCCAGTGATATTCACGGCTACCGATGCCTGCAATAATTCATCCTCAAGTACGGCTTTCTTTTTTCAGGTTACCAGTTCAGATACCCTGTTCCAAACAGGTACAACCTGTGATCCCTTGCTCGCCGGCACCGACACGGTTAGTGTGAGTGTTGAAGGTTGCGAAACAGTTACCATTACAACGGTGACACTCATACCGGCGGATACCTTGCATCTGTTTCAATATGTATGCGACCTGCAATCAGCAGGTAGTGATACCGTCTGGTTTACAAATCAGGCCGGATGTGATAGCCTGATTATTACGCAATCGGACTATGTGCCAGCCGATACGACTACCCTAACCTCATCCACTTGTGATCCGGCCTTGGCGGGTACCTCTACCGTTGTATTGCAGGGGTCTATCTGTGATAGTATCATTCTCACCATAACGAGTCTTTTGCCATCTGACAGCATATCACTGACGCTAAGTACTTGCGACTCACTGGCAGCCGGGTCAGATACGCTGCTGCTGACCAATCAGTGGGGCTGTGATAGCACAGTGTATATCCAGACGATTTATACCGGACAATTTATTGATCTCTCCACAGCAATCATCTGCGGCAACGGGGTTCCCTATTCGGATACGCTGGTGGTAACGGGGGGCACCTGTGACAGTTTGTTTGTCACCAATTATTTTTACAAGGCACTGGACACCACGTATCTAAGTGGAAGTACCTGTGACCCCAATTTGGCAGGTACGACGGTGCAAGTTGTATTGGATGTTTCAGGATGTGACAGCACCATCATCTCGACGGTCCTCTTATTGCCTGCCGATACGACCCATGTGATTGGAAAAGTATGTGATAGCTTGCAGGCTAACCATGATACCTTGCTCCTCCAAAACCAGGCAGGCTGTGACAGCCTTGTTTTGATAGACATTGCCTATGTCGGTATTGACACACAATTTGTTCAGCAGTATTCCTGCGATTCGGCGCAAGTTTCTACGGTGGTTTTAGTTTTGCCGGGGCCTTTTTGTGATACGATTCGGGTGGTGGAAACGCTTTGGTCTGCCTTCAGTCTAAGTCGGGATACCCTGTATTCCTGTGATCCAACCGGGCCCGCAACAGATACCCTCGTTTTTTCCAACTCATCAGGATGTGATAGTCTGTTGATTCAGCATTGGTATTATACATCGCCGGATGCCAGTGTACAAAGTGGGGATGAGACCTGTGACGGATTTGCTGATGGGTGGATTCAGGTGTTAAATGGTAGTGGTGGTCTTGCTCCGTATAGTTATCGAATTGGCAGCGGTTCCTTTCAGGGGCAAGCCATGTTCTCCGGTTTGAGTCCGGGTGTGTACATCGTTGAAATGATGGATGGTCGTGGATGCACGCGAATATTTAGCGGTGTGACTATAGTGGCCGGTGAGGTGCTGGTGGTGCAAGCCGGCATAGACCAGACCGTGGTGTCAGGCGCGTATGTTGATTTGGCTGTATCAGCCAACCTGCCGCTAGCCCTGATCGAATGGCAGGCTACGGACCCTATAGTATGTCCGTCATGCCCTCAGACCCAGTTTGGTCCAGTCGTTGTAGATCAGACCGTGACGGTGCAGGTTATTTCGGAACAGGGCTGTGTGGGAAATGATGCGATGGATGTAAAAATCAACTTGCGGGGTGCTGTATATATTCCCAATAGTTTTTCGCCCAATGACGATGGCATCAATGATTTCTTTTCGGTTTATGGCAATGCGCAGATAGCCGGCATCCGTCGACTGGCCGTGTACGATCGATGGGGCAATGCAATCTATGACCAGGAGGATCTGCCCGTCAACGATCCGTCGGCGGGCTGGGATGGCTCCTTCCGCGATAAAAAGCTGGATCCCGGCGTTTACATTTATGTCATCGATGTTTTATTTATCGATGGCAGTAGCCGATTATATAAGGGTGATGTGACCTTGCTGCGGCAGGTGTAACTTGGCTGTAGATGTTGAAGTTTAGGGTCTAAGGGTTATGACGTTAATTATTACCAATAATTACAATCCGAAGTCAGCCATTTTTCCATATGCGGTTAGCATAAGATGTACAGTCGAATAGGCCTCAGGCAACACCGTCTTAGATCGAACTTCCGTTGCGCTACGCTTCGTTTGAGGCTTAGATGTTGGTGACAGTTTATGTTTTTTGTGTATCAAGTTGTCTCGTTATAATACTAGCAACAATTAAGTTCGGAATCCAACATAGCCAAGCGACAATGCGATAAGCGGTATCAAAATCTTCGAAAATAGTTTGTAAAAAAGGTAGCCATACTCTTAGTGTCACAGCGGCAAAGCAAGCAGCATAACGTTTTGCAGCTAACCGAAGGGCGGGCCTTTTACCACAAAAATTGATGTGAAAAACGAATGTTTGATTAACCACAAAACTGTCTTTGGAATACGAAACCCCGCCTTTTGGGTAGGTGATGTTATGCCTTCGTGCTTTTTCTCAATTTCGCTTACATTCCTATTATCAGATTAAAATAAAAAGTAATCCCGTAAACGGGATTACCTTCTACCATTTTAAGTACTAATAAAAGAACTGTTCAAAAATTACCTTACCATCTTTCACTTGGAAAACGCAAATTTCATTGATTTGACTTCTTCCACGTTCTTTGAATGTAGCATCTATAGAACAAGAAATGCTAAAATAATCTCCACCAATAATTGGGTCGCCAAAAGAACCTCCGTGTCTTTCTAAAATACTAGATGCAAAATGTTTCCCTTTTGCGAGTACGGCCTCTTTACCTATTGCAGGCGGAACTGGTGTGTGGGCAGGTTCATGGCTTGTAATTTCATCGCCATAAAGCTCTTCTTGTGCTTCAAGGATTTGCCCTTTACGACAAAGCTCCACTAATCTGTTTGCAACCTCTTGGGTTGTCATTGTTGTTTTTGACATTTTTTCATTTTTTTTCAAGTGAATAAATTTGTTCCATTCATATTTAGACACTTGAGCAACCAAAAGTGGTCGGGATTTTACGAATTATTTTCAATATACTTGTCCATTGTTTGTTTAGAGTGCTTTAAATGAAATAACTGTAATTCTGATGCACTTGAATTATATGGGTCAATACCTTTTACAATTTCCATTCTTAAATCAAAAAGAGCTTCCTTGCTTTTAGATTCTGTTCCTTTCGTCATTTCAATTTTCATTAATTCTTTTTGAAGTTCTTGTTTTGGGTTAAAAAGTCCATTCAATTCACTACATTGATGACAAAAACCAAGTTTGCTGACTAAAGAACATCGCTTATCGAATATATCTGTCATTTTTTGTCTGCTCGAAAACAATAAGTGTTTTACTACGCCTTCTGTTTGTTCCAAAATTTCAGCAATTTCGAGTACTTTAAACTCATAAATTTCTTTGAGCAAAAGAGCAACTTGTTGTTCAATAGGCAATGACTTTCCAATACACGAAAAGCAAAAAGCTATATGTTCTCTGATTTCAAAATCTCCGTGTAATGATGTTGTATTAATTTCCATCATTTTACTAATTAAATCTGGCGATTTTAGTGCTTCATCTTTGCTAATATCGGTTACATTTTCTGGCCAAAGTTTTTTGGAACGCAAGAAATTTTTACAAAGGTTCGATGCTATTGCAAAAATCCAGGTTTTTAATGAGGAGTTTCCTTTAAAGGCCTGAATGTTCTGAAAGGACTTTATAAATGTTTCCTGAATAAGGTCTTCGGTGTCTTCGACACTTGCCGTCATTCTTAAAACAAAAGATTTAAGCTGTGGTCGAACTTTTTCAAATTCTTCTGTTAGAGTCTTTTCTGTTGTCATATTTTAATTTGCCAATACTTTGTCAAAGTTAGTTCTTTCGTTAGTTTTTAGGGTTGCTCAGGCATGAGGCATAACGCTGCAGGATGCTCGTAGGCAGGCCGACTGGGATACGGCTGTTTCCTGGGCATCTTTACCCAAATTTACGTTATCATTCTCTATGTAGGTATCCCTGCTTATGAGCATCCAATGTTAGTGGCAGTTATCTGTCATCTAGTCGTCCAGTGCTTTGTGTTAATGAATAACAACGAATGAGTTAATCAAGACTGATTGCTCAGATTGAATTCTCACTACATACATTCCAGCTGCCCATCCTGAAATATCCAAGGATTTTGGCAAGGATTCTGACAGTCCTGTTCCATATACCAAACTTCCTTGTGAGTTATATACAATTAAAGTTGCAGAACTGGTCATCGGTGTTGCATCTATTTGAATTCTATCCGATGCTGGATTAGGGGACAAATTTATGACTGACTTTCTGCTTTGTACTGTCTCAGTAGATGAAAGAACTTCACATGCGGATGGGGTGTTTGCACTGGGCTCAGACTTAAATTTTACTATTAAATTGCAATATGCTGCTCCATAATGTTCAAATATATAATCGCCAAGTGTCAATTTCCCGGAATAATAACCGGCAAGGATCAAATGACCTGCGCGATCTAAGGAAATATCTTCTCCTCTCCGATTGGAATTTGTTGGAGGAAAAATCGTCCACACTGGTTTCCCTTGACCATCATACTTATTAAGCATTACACCTAGTAAATTTGAGAGCCCTCTTCCTGTTAAATAAATATCGTCAGATGAATTCGTTAACATTGATCCACCAGAGGTTGTATTATAGCCACCAGTGTTTTTTCCCCAAAGATAATTTCCACTTGAATCAATTTTGAAAAAGAGTAAATTCCCGCTATTATTAACTTCTTCGATGGTATCCAATTGATAATATGTTGAAGATGAAGGAGGAAAATCTCCTAAAATTATTAAGTTGCCATCATAATCATAAGCAATGTGGGCTGGAGTAGCATTGTTAAAATATTTGTAAATCCATTTTATCTGACCTTCATCATCCAAGGTCATAATATACATGTTATACTTATGAATGTAACCATTGGTGTCAATTGGAAGGACAGAATTGAATATCGGCCAATCTTCATGAAGGTAGAAACCCAAAAGAGCTATTCCGTGTGGAGTTGAGGCGTCTATTGCATTAAGTGCTAGTCCTCCCATATGTTCAAAAGTTTTGAGCCATCTCAAATGGCCATCTGAATTGAAACGGGCAAGAAATATATTATGGGTATCAGCCGAAAAGCCTTGGCCGTCAAGAAAAAGAGTATCATACTTGAATAAATATTCAAAAATTGTATCCCAATCAGTTACTTCATACACCACGGAATCATAAGGAACCTTTCCAATTGATCCACCTAACAGAATGTCATTATCACATGCAATTGAAACCGAATGCCCTGGGTTAAAAATATCTGCATTTCTAATATGCTCCGACCACAAGAAATTTCCATTCTGATCAAGTTTTATAAGATTAAATCCTATTTCAAAGAATTGCTGAAAAGCTTCAAACTCGCCAGAATTCTTTAAGAGCAAAATTATATTATTGTCATGATCTACTTTTAGTTCTTGCATATATACGCCTAGATCCCCCTTTAATAATAAATGCCAAAGGAGATTGCCATCTTGATCAAGTTTTGCTAAAAAGACTATTCTCTTACCCAACAAATTAGCTTCCTTAAAAATTGTATCACCCCTCCACTCAAGATAATTATCCTGATAACCAAGGTATGTGACTCCAAATATGATATTACCCTCTTCATCCGTTTCGACCTCGGGATTTGAAATGGAGTTCCAATTGCCTCCGAAGTCCTCTGCCCACACGATTTGATCTAGGATGCCTTGAGAGTGACCTTGAATGGTAAAAACAATAAAGAAAAATATAACTATGGATTTAATTGACATTTTGTGGATTTCAATTTAAGGTTTTCTCAGTATGATGTTTTTCATATTTATTGCCACTAACGTTTGTGTTTGCGCAGTGGTGGGCTTTCGAAGCCGCCACTGTCCGCGTGGGCAAACGTTGAACGAAGATAACACTTATAGCTTACACGTCACCCCACCATTGCTCAAACATTTTGTTAGCGGCTGGCACTTTCACCTCTTTCTCTTTACAGGTGTCTTTAGTGTCGTTTGTTTTTTAGTCGTCCGTTTTGCGGTCGAGATTGATTTAACAATTGTCTGTCCGTTTAATATTTTTTCCTTGTCCTTAATTTTTGATAATGAGTTCGTGTACGCATCTTTCAAGAGTTTCTTTATGTAAGTCTTAGGAAAGTCTGCAAAATTGTCAACGAGGATGTAACGGTATTGCTTACCGTTTCCTATTAGCATTTTGTCCGGGTCTTTGATTTCAGAGCCCCAGTAAAAACCAAAATGGTTGTTCTTATTTGTCCTGTAGAGCGCAACTGTACAAAAAGTATCTCCAACTTTGTCAGTGGGCGACCAACCGAAGGCTAAAGCATTAAAATTGTCATATATCAACTCATTTGTCTGCGGATACAAGTCCCAAACGAAGTCTCTAAGTTTTAATGCAAGTTCTCGTCTGTCAGAAGAGAATGCTTTTAGAAATTTCAGTAAGTCGGTCGTTTGTTCTTTGCTCATCTGTCACTTGATTTAGCGCCACATTGTCAAAATGATTGAAACGATAATGATACAAATAACATGGTAGAAACCCTCAATCAAAAATAATTTCATTGAACGCTTTGCGTACATATAATTTCCTAAAAACGGAGCAATCACAAATCCAAGCCCCAAAATTGCGGAAAGTTTCAAAGCGTCTGCTATCGTCTCTGTTTTAGTTAAAACAATTGTCAATGCTGTCGCAAGAGTTATAACGAAGTCCAGCAGGAATGTCTTGGCAAACATAAATGGGGCGTTCTTTTTATCTTCCTCTGTCAAAGAAAGTCCAACGAGTCTTAACCACTCTTTGCCAAAAAGTGGTCCGAACCAAACTGAGCCAAGTCCAAAGTAGATTACTGAGGACACCGTAATTGCCAGGAAGTTTAAGTCTGAAACCATATAGTTAGAATTTACTGTCTTTCTCGGAGTCGTCAACAGTGCTTGCCGCTAACGCTTAAGGATGCTCGTAGGCAGGCCGACGGAGTTTTGAGCTGTCTCAAGGAATCCTTTATCCAAATTTACGTTTTCATTCTCAATGTTGGTAGCCCTGCTTATGAGCATCCAATGTTAGTGGCTTTTACGGGATTATCCATTCAATCTTCTATTAATGATTTGCTCAACTCTTGCAACATTCATTTGCTGTTGTTTTAGATAGTACCCAAACTCTTTTAACTTTCGTGAGTTTCCCATTTGAACTATCTGTTTCCCCTCATCTAAAGAGGCCTTCTTTAACTTTGACCTTTTTGTTATATTTCCCTTTATAGAATCTCCTTGAATAATTAGAGCATGTTCGTCGCATAAGCTTAAAACTAGAACTCTTTCTTTCAGGCCATCATTTTGAGTTCCTCCTACAAAATCACTCATATCAGCTTCATATTCTGACCTTGAATCAAAACTTGCTTTTATTATAAACCTAGATCCAAGAGTATTGCCCGGCAAACTACTATAACAGGATCCACCATCGCCATTGACCACAGAAATGATCTCAGTGGTCTTGCTATCATTATACTGTTTGATAACTTTTACAATAGTGAATGTATGATCAAAATCATGATCATTAATTGTATCAAAGGCTATGATTTCAACAAGCCCAACAAAGCCATAACTACTGAGATGGCTAGTAAATTTATTTGTTGACTTTTGGCACTGACATGCTATCAAGGGTGGAGCCTCCATTAAAGCAATCAGAGCCATGCATGTTACAATTACGATTTTCATTTCCTACTAGAATGGTTTTCATAACTATTAGAATCTATAGCTTTTCGACAGCTAACTTCAATATCCACTATTGACAGGTAGCCTGTTCTTTTATCTTTTCTCAACATTCTTCGTTTCTTTTAATGCGATTTTCTTTTTGACTGTAGTTTGGTGAGTTGCCTTACATAGATATATTAATCCCTTTGACAAAACCAATCCTGTTAAAGGAGTAGCAATTGCTATTGTTGTTTCAAAATGAATCATAATTGCAGTAAGAATTGCTTGGGCAATATCACGTGGGTCACCCTCAATTAAGAAATTAAGATTCTTCTTGGGTTTTCCACTTTTACAAAAGAGATCATACAGTTTGGAGGAGAATCTGTTCCACTTATTTTTACCGATTTGCACATAATTATACGAAAACTGTGTACCAGATTTTGATCTTGGTTTATGTGTAAGTTTCCCTAACTCCTTAAACCAATAATTTTCATTATTATTTGAATTAAGTATCCGGTTAAGTTCTTCTGTGGAGATGAGCATAAGTAATGATATTTATTGCCACTAACGACTAGGGATGCTCGTAGGCAGGCCGAATGAGTTGAGGCTGTCTCTGGGTGTCCTTTGTCCAAATTTACATCTTCATTCACAATGTAGTTAGCCCTGCTTATGAGCATCCGATGTTGTGTGCATGTTTTCGTACATTCTTAGGAAGCCGGCATTATCATAATATCCTCCAATGTAGTATGATGCCACTTTTTTCTCCCATCCCAATCTGTGAATGCCTACACCCTCTTGGATGTTATTTTTGAATTTCGCTTGAATATTGTAAGCTTGCCATAAGAGTTCTTTTTCTGAGAACCACATACCATTCCTAGCTTCAATCATTACACCAGACTTCAATCCTCCAGTTGGGCCTTTTGCATTGATAAGTATTTTTGGCTCAGCCAAAATCATTTCATTAGATAATTCCAACCCTAATTTGTTGCAATGCGAATCAAATTCATCCAATGAACTAAACGGATGCAGTCCCCATTGAAAATTTGAAAACCTGCAGAAATTCATTGGCAAATTCAACTTGTACTTTCTTATTTCTTCAATGGAAATTTCTTCATAGCCTATTTGCTTTCCTTTGCTGATGAGATTTGGCGAATAGTACCTGTGAAATATTCTTCTGGCATCTGAACTCCTAAGAGACCAATTGTTTGTATGTGTCCACCAAACATCGTAAAATACTTGAACCTCATCTGCAGCCAAAAGCCAACTTGGGCCATTATCATTTGGTAGCAGATAAAGACCTCCAACAACTAATTGATTTGTCATTTAAGTTATTTTAATCTCAGTTTAGTAATTGCACACAACGTGAAGGGATGCTCGTAGGCAGGCCGACCAAATTGGGACTGTTTCCGTGGTACCTTTCTCCAAATTTACGTTTTTTCCTTTGGCCGCCGAAGCTTGTGTTGGGCATTGAAGGAAAGCTAGCGAAGGAGGCATTTTCAATGTGGATAGCCCTGCTTATGAGCATCCAATGTTGTGAGCAGTTATTTTGTTAGAACTGAAATATTTCTAACTCCTCATCATATAGACCTATACTTAAACTATCTAAATATTTGTATTGCATTTCATTAATATTTCCGACAAAGGATCTACTTACATAGATGCTTTGTCCATTCTTAATGGCCAACCTCATTTGAGGCCTGTAATCACCTGTATATTTTCTAACCAAGAGCATGACAAATTCTCCAGGATGAACTTTTATATACATATATCCATTGCCACACATCAAAAACTGTTTCGCCTTTTTATTAATTGACCTCCAATTTTCAACTCCAAAGGTGGCTTGCTGGACACCTACTGCTTTGAAATCGTGTCCAGTAAAAATCTTCACTGAGGAAGTTGAATTTACAAAAAATACTGGATAATATTTCAGTAAGTGGTCTTCATCTATGCCATAAAGAATAGTTTGAGAATAGTCCAAAAACATTTCGAATCCATTTACGTCCAAACTGTCATTTTCAATCCAATCTTGTGTATCATATTTAAAGTCATCACCTATGTATTCATCCCAATCTTCTCCAGATGATTCCGCTAAATCTATAGTATCGGTGAATTTATATTTTCCCTTAATGGGAATATATGTATATAGCAATGAATCCAATAAATGCTCTTTGACTGAACCGGAAACAGAGCTGTTAATAACAATAGGGATTTGAAATTCTCCTGTAGGTTTGGCAGACCTCATACTCTCTGCACAAGAGCAAATGCTTACTGTAAATAATGCAACTATTAGTTTAATTTTCATTCTTTAATTGCTCACAACATTTATAAAAGTACCCGATAGCCCCGGTAAAAAAAGCCCCGAGACAAATGAAACTTGCGGGGGCTGTCGGTATACTTTTGCGTTGACCGACATGCAGGCTTGGTATTATGGATAAAAGTATCCGCTGCATTTCTTTGGATAATGGCTATTGGGTG
>JANNSS010000258.1:0-7162 GCA_031402955.1 Saprospiraceae bacterium | reverse complement strand
CTTTCAGTATAAAAAAGATGGCAGCAAGATCTAATACACCCAATGTCAGTTCAATCAGATTGTTCTGATAGGTCCATAGGTTTAAGGGAATACTGATCCACAACAGCACAGGCAACCAATTGTATTTATTTTCTTTTCCTGCCAATTCCATCCATGTCCGGATGATCAGCCATATCATCAGCAGGGCCATCACAAAACAATACAATCTTTCTATATAAATGGAGTCGCCAAATAATCTAAAAAAAAGTGATTGTAGGAATAAGGCCAACGGCGGTTGCTCATGAAAGGAGGCATGGAGTGTCGTCGTGTACTGCATTTCCCAAAAGGTGCCAATTCCATTTGCGAGATTGTTGGCAATAGCTGCATAGAATACACCGTCAAAAAACATCCCATCCGTGAAGATCGTGTATCCATAGGCCGAAATAAATATCAAAACGGTAAAGAGCCCAAACGTCAACGAAATATCATGCTTTTTCACACACAAGTATACTCAAATTCGTGAGCCAAACAATGGTCAAACCTTGTCTCCGTTGGTGTAAGGTATTCTCAGGGTCGGGTTCAACACGACCCAAGAGTATTACCGCGTTCTCACCCTCTCACGCTCTCACGTTCTCACTTTCTCACGCTTATGGTATCATTTTTGATCTTTATAGGACGACAGCATGTTGTAAGTCCTATGAATGTATTGATCTACGGCCAGGTCTATAAGCCAAATCACCGGGAATGCCTCCTGGAAGTGCTGAAGGCCCTGGAAAAGGAGGGTATTGCCACGTATGCTGATGAAGCGTATTGGATGCAGACAGAACCAGTGGTCCGGGATCACAAGGGGGTTACGCTATTTAAAAACTTCAAAACCAATCCCATAGATGTCGTTATGGCCTTTGGGGGGGATGGAACTGTCCTCGGTGCCATATCCCTGGTCAATGAATACCAGGTGCCTGTGATGGGTATCAACCTGGGACGATTAGGTTTTCTATCCAGTATCGAAGGAAAAGTTGCAGCTTTTGCCGTCAGTGAGTTGGCTAAGGGCCGGTATCACTATGATGAAAGAAGTATGATCCGGCTTGAAACTACTGCTGACATTTTTAAAACCTCGAAAATCGCGCTGAATGATTTTACGCTGCATAAGCGTGATACGTCCAGTATGATTATCATTCATACCTATATCGATGGTGAGTTGCTCAATTCATTCTGGGCAGATGGGCTTATCATCGCGACGCCAACAGGGTCGACAGGCTATTCGCTGAGTTGTGGAGGCCCGATTGTATTTCCAAATTCAGGAAGCCTCGTCATTACGCCGGTAGCACCGCACAATCTTTCGGTTCGTCCGATTGTCGTGCCGGATACAAGTGTGATCTCTTTCGAAATTGAAGGTCGGGCAGAAAACTTCTTGTGTACCCTCGACTCAAGATTTGAGGCGGTCACAGCGGATGATAAACTAACCGTAAGAAAGGCAGAGGTGGTCACTCGTTTTATTCAGTTGTATGATTATTCATTTCTCAGGACACTTCATGACAAGCTGACCTGGGGCAAAGACTCGCGCAACTGATGCCAAAGCTCCAGGTGTCCTTTGAGTGGAAAGGAAAGGTGTTCCATGCCGATCTGTCAAACGGATATGGCCTCGCTATACCATTGAGTCATACGCATCCTCAACCCAATGCATTTCACGCGCCATTGTATGAAGCTTCTCCGCATAAAGCTGGTGATTGGATAGGTGATACCCGTGAAGGTGCGCCGGTTAATTTTTTCAATCTCCGTATCAATCCTCACGGGAATGGCACCCATACAGAATGTGTGGGCCATATCACAAGAGATCGTTATTCCGTGCATGAAACAATAGGAGATGGTTTCTGGATTGCGCAACTGATCTCGGTGTATCCTACCCTGTGTGAGGATGGGGACAAAGTGATTGATCAACTTGATTGGGAAGATGGCATAGAGGCGATCATCATCCGGACATTGCCTAATCATCCTGATAAAATGGTGCGTCACTATGGGAACACCAATCCTGCTTATCTCGACTCCACAGTAGCGAAGCGGATGGCAGATGATAAAATATTGCACTTGCTGCTGGATCTGCCCTCTGTCGATAGAGAAGTGGATGGCGGGGAGCTCAAGGCCCATAGAGCGTTCTGGCAGTATCCTGATGCACCACGCCTGGATGCTACAATCACAGAGATGGTCTATATTGACAATGTGGTATCGGATGGACTATATTTACTACAGATTCAAATCCCTGCGCTGGATCTGGATGCCAGTCCGAGCAGGCCGTTTATATATCCACTGAGATGAGACCCATGTATGCCCACCGATCTGACACCTACGAGGCCTTCCTGGCTATCGATGAGGCCGCATACAAGGAAAAAATACAATATATAGAGGAGAACTTCTTCATGTTGCGCCAGCTGGATGCAGGGGAGTATTTTGATATGATGGTGCTATATGGTGAGGCGTTGTTTGAAGCAGGTGAGTATGCGCGACAGGCTAAGCTTGCGGATCACATTGTGGAAATGAGTATGGCGCGAAACATCATAAAGCACCGGGATCAGGATGTATATTTTGAAACCCTTTTTAAGAAGGCGGCTTCGCTACACAACCTCGACAAGATAGATCAGGCCGTGCATATCCTCAAGGAGTTGGTCAAGATCAATCCGGATCATGAGAGCACGAAATTATTCCTGATCAATTGTATCATCCGGCAGAAGAAACCACTGGTAAGACCATACAGGAATATCAGTTTGGCTTTACTGCTTTCCAGTGCACTACTGATCGCCATTGAATTGATCCTGGTGCGTCGCTTATGGCCATCATGGACGATGATTATAGAGATGATCCGTAATGGACTCTTTATTGGTGGAGTGATCCTGCTGATTGCCGGTGAGGTGATGGTGCGGTACCGGGCTGTGGAGGATGTGTATAGTTTTTCGCGGGAGACGAAGAAGAAGAAAGAGGGGCAGGAGGTGTGAATTCCACAGGGTTTAATATTAAAACCTTAATTTTGCTCCATGAAAAATTTCCGGGACTATATCAGTGTCAACAAGGAGACCCTTGGCGGGCAACCCGTTTTTAAAGGTACACGTGTGCCCATTGAAACCCTTTTTAATCATCTTGAAAGAGGGATTTCGCTTGATGAGTTTTTAGCTGATTTTCCAACAGTATCTCATGAGCAGGCCACCGCTGTATTGGATATTGCCGAAAAATTATTAACATCGGATACCCTCGATAAAATTTATGAAATTGCTTCTTGATGAGAACCTTCCTAAAAGGTTGAAAGCTGATTTTCCTGAACATAGTGTTTATACAGTTAGCGAATAACTACATAACACATACTGGCTTCTTGCCATTATACATCCTAACATTTATACAAATGAAATTAATTAAAAACATACTTTCTGGTTTTGTGATGATTATGCTATGCACCAGTCTCTCCGCCCAGATCTATCATGTAGAACCACCTAACTGGTGGGCCGGAATGAAAAGCCAGAACCTCCAGTTACTCGTGCATGGAAATGGCGTAGGTGAAACAACACCCATTCTTACTTTTCCGGGGGTGGTCATCCAGAAAGTCAATCAGGCGGACAGCAAAAATTATCTTTTTCTTGACCTGTATGTTTCTGCTACTACCAAGCCCGGTGCCTTTTCGATTTTCTTTGTCAAGGACGGGGATACTGTTTATACGCACAACTATACGATCCTGGCCCGGAAACAAGACGCACCCATCAAAGGATTTAATGGATCAGATGTCATCTACCTCGTCACGCCGGACCGTTTTGCCAATGGAGATCCTTCCAATGACATTGTACCCCCGTTGAAAGAATATAAGGTCGACCGTAAAGCATCTTTCGCGAGGCATGGTGGAGATCTCAGGGGGATGATCAATCAGTTGGATTATGTCCAGAAAATGGGCTTTACAGCTATCTGGCCTACGCCGGTATTGGAGAATGATATGGCGAGATGGTCTTATCACGGATACGCCATCACGAATCATTATAAAGTAGATCCGAGATTCGGTACACTTGATGATTATAAAGAGCTGGCCACTAAAGCGAGGCAAAAAGGTATCAAACTAGTTTTTGATGCTGTGCTTAATCATACAGGTACTGGTCATTGGTGGATGGCTGATCTGCCCTATAAAGACTGGGTTAACAAGGTGGATTCATTTGAAGTGACCAACCACAGACGTACAGTCAACCAGGACATGTATGCATCTGCGTATGACAAAGACCTTTGGACGAATGGATGGTTTGTGCCCACCATGCCGGATATGAATGGCAGGAATCCATATGTAGCTACTTATTTGATCCAAAACACCATCTGGTGGATCGAAACGCTTCACCTGGGTGGCTTGAGACAAGACACTTATGGATATTCTGATAAAGAATTTTTGAAGAACTGGAGTTGTCGTGTGATGGAAGAGTATCCGGATTTTAGCATGGTAGGTGAAGAGTGGAGTTATAATCCATTGATTACTTCCTATTGGCAAAAGGGTAAAGTCAATCATGATGGTTATACCAGTTGCCTCAGCACCGTGATGGATTTTTCGATGCAATCTGCCTTAGTCAAGGCTTTGAAAACAAAAGAGCCTGAGAAATACAATGACGGATTAAACGAATTGTATGAAGTCCTCGCTAATGATTTTGTGTTTGCGGATCCCAACAATACATTGGTCTTCGGAGACAATCATGACATGGACAGGATCTATACCCAGCTAGGAAAGGATGAGGCACTGACAAAGATGGCCTTAACTTATCTGCTGACCATCAGGGGTATTCCTCAGATATATTATGGTACAGAAGTATTACTTGATAATTCGGATAGTCTCAACAATCACGGTGTGATTCGCGCGGATTTTCCAGGTGGATGGAAAGAGGATACGAAAAATGGATTTACCGGCAAGGGTTTGTCCCCTGGGCAGGTAAGTATGCAAGCGTACCTGAAACAATTACTCAACTGGAGAAAAAGTAATCCGGTCATTGCCGAAGGGAAGACTCTTCACTTTGCACCGTTCAATGGCGTCTATGTTTATTTCAGATACACCGATGATAAGATGGTGATGGTCGTGATGAATAAGAATGAGACGGATACGGTGATTGATACCAGACGCTTTGCGGAAATCATGGGCAATAAATCGAAAGCTGAAAATGTCATGACTGCTGAAGTCATTACAGGGTTATCATCCCTGAAAGTAAAAGGGAAAACAACAACGGTATTTAGTATTAATTAGGACGAAAAAGGCTAAGGCTAAGGCTGAGGCGAAGCATGAAGTTTCGACTACGCTCAGCAACATGAAATAAACAAGAAACTATATTTTAAATGTAGAGAGGCGATTAATCGCCTCTCTACATTTAAAATATAATTTTCCATCACCTCACCAGTGTCACATCGCCTTGCAGGACGGCCTCTTGTCCATCACCGAGTATGAGACGGGCTACATAGACAAACACTCCAGGGTTCATGGGTTTGCCATCTCTGGTGCCGTCCCAGCCATCAAATGAATTGAGGGCGAGTTCGGTTTTGGCATAGACCATGTTACCCCAGCGATCGAAGATAGTGAGGTCTTTGACGTAGGTGTTTTCCAGTTTGCTGGAGATATTCCAGAAGTCATTGATCCCATCATTATTTGGTGAGAATACATTTGGGGCATAGACCTGGTCAAGTGTATTGCTGTCAATCGTGACAAGGACAGTCGTCTGTAGATTGTAGATACAACTATCGGCATCTGTGATTTCAATAAGATAAGTTGTGGTCTGATCTGGAAATGCCAGGGAAGCAAGGCACGTTGGACATGCTAAGCTATCGGCTGGAGTCCATTGAAAGCTGAGGCCTGACTCTGACACATCACCTTCGATGGTAATTAAAACACTTTCTCCCGGATGAATTGTATAGAGTCCCGGAACATCAAAAGTCAAAACAGGTGGGGCAACGATTGAAAATGTATCTGTCAGCACACAACCATTGGCATCCGTAATAGTGACCGGATAATCTCCCGGGTCAAGATCTGTCACCATAGTGTCACCAACAATACCCTGAGGCCAGTTAACCAGGAATGGATCTGCCCCAGAAACATCCAGTGTAATTGAACCAAGGGTTTGGCAGTTCCAGTCAATAGTGGATTGCAGCACTATCTCTTCAGTTACGGTCACAAAGACATCGAAGACAGTATCACAGAGTGTGATCGGATCGCTATGTACAAAAGTGTATTGCCCCGTAGCGGTGATCCATTGACCTTCAACAAAAAGAGAATCACCTGGACACAATGTTTCCAATTGGATGACAAAAACAGTAGGGCACGCTGATTGGAGTAGAAAATCGATCGTGACCGTTCCACAAACAGTATCAGATATAGCCTCTACACCATTGACGACTAACAGATCTGCAGGTAATATCGTGCTGTCAACAGAAACAAGGTAATTGCCGGATGGGTAAATGCCATTGACTGTGCCGTTAGCATCGGTAATGTCTACATAGGTAGCCTGACCAATTAAACGATCAAGCACAACTGTAATACCTTCAACAACCGTGTCCATCGGGGATACGATTCCGTTGTGATCAACATCCACCCACACCACAATATTGATTTCAAGACTGTCGGGTGCAAGGATCGTGACCTGAAATGTTGAATCACATCCTCCGACACTATTCATATGCATGACATAACTCCCCGTATCTGACCACGTGCTATCTCCAACGGTGAGCAACTCACCGGGACAAAGCTCAAAGAGCTGATCAGGTCCGGTTACGGTGCAGTTATTCATCAGTAACAAAGACACTACTACAGAATCATCACATGTCGCAATCAATGTGTTGACACTATCAATCACTACTTTCCATTGTGAGGACAGTAAGGTGCGATCGATCAAAGCAAGGTAGCCGGCAGCAGGATAATCCTCAAATACAAATTGGCCTCCGGCAATTGTTTCTGTTTTGCCTGTATGTAAACCATCATCAGAAATGATCTGGACAGGAATACCCGGAAGTAACACATCACCTCCACTGACCATGCCATCACCATCCTGATCAAGCCATGTCTCCACCGTGATACTCCCTACGCCTGTATACAAGGCTACATCCAACGGATCAGAGACAGCTGTGCAACCATTGGTGGTCGTCACTTCTATCGTATAGCTACCATCATCAGTGATTACAAAATTGGCAGGCCAGT
>JANNSS010000257.1:0-31074 GCA_031402955.1 Saprospiraceae bacterium | reverse complement strand
GAAGAGGCCTCACTCAGGGATACGATCAGATCATTGTAGATCTTCAGCATATACCTGCATTTCTCCTGCCCATTCTCTACTTCATCAATGATCCGTTGATACAGTATTGCAGTTTCTGGAAGCTTGGAATTCATACCTGGTGAAAAAATAGAAGATAAAAGTAAGGAGTTTTATCCCTCCATGCCCGATTGCTTTTGAGACCAATCATAGTATGGCCTGTCATATAAGCATAACTCCGGTTGCCTCTTTAGGCTGAATACCGATGATTACCAGGGTTAAGTAGTGTATATTGCTGATTGCCGGATGTCAAAATATGGCCTATGACATGTTTTATTCACCGATGTTTACTTTACATTTGCTGCTCACATTTGCTTTTCGGTACATCAACAGGTACCCTTATTAAAATAGACCAATATGGCTTCCAATTTGATTGAATTGTTTAACAACACCGTAGGTGAAATCCTGGCTAAACAAGCCAGCGGCATACTCGGTGAATCTGCGGAAAGCACCACCACCGGTGTAAAATTTATAGTCCCATCACTCCTGGGCATCATGATCCAAAAGGGAAATACGGAGGCAGGTGCAGAAGAACTAATGATTTACCTGACTGAAAATAACATAGACGGTTCCATACTTTCAAATGTTGCTTCCTCACTTCAGGGCGGCATTGAAACTGAAAAATTGATGTATCAAGGTGCCGGCAACCTTCGCTACCTGCTGGACGATAAGTTCTCACCCATAGTCGATATTATATCCGGAGCCAGTGGATTGAAAACTTCCTCTGCGACCTCCCTGCTAAAACTCGCTGCCCCGCTGGTTCTTGGCATCATTGGAAAGCATATCCGGGAAAAGGGACTTGATGCCAAAGGATTAAAAACTTTGTTGGCTGACCAGAGTGACTCTGTTCGTCAATCCATACCACCTGGAGTGGGAAAACTACTTGGGATGGATGCTATCTCAACAGAATATGCTCCTCCTACCCCTCCAAAAATAATATCTCCTTCTTCCCATAATGAAAAAACTACTTTCTCAAAACTCCTGCCATGGATTATCCTGGGACTAGCATCTCTTGCATTATTCTACTTTGTTGAAAAAGGATGCGGCGGAACGTCCGAGACCCTTGAAGTGAAACCAGAAGCCATAAAGGATACCGTCATGATGACACCCCCGGATGAGCCTGTAAATGATTTAAAAAAATATGCATTACCGGGAGGTCATGCATTAAACGTGTTACCAGGTTCTTTTACAAGTCGCCTCGCAGACTTCCTGGCTTCTTCTGAAACCGGTGAAAAATGTCTGGCATTTGACAAGGTGGATTTTGAAAGCGGTTCATTTAAGATAACAGCTGATTCCGATGCCCAACTTGAAGAACTTGCCACGATCATGAAGGCATATCCCTACTTAAGGATTAGCATTGAAGGCCATACAGATGCCGAAGGAGATGAAGGTAAAAATAAATCGTTGTCCAAAGAAAGAGCCAAGGTTATCAAGTCCTGGCTGACCGAAAAGTCTATCGAACCCGGTCGGATTGATACCAAAGGTTTGGGAGAAGAAAATCCTGTTGCTACCAATAAAACAGAAATGGGACGTAAAAAGAATAGGCGGGTTGAAGTCTGTGTGAAAAAGAAATAGTTTGTTGTCAGTGTTGACCTATTCCCTTAGTCCGTTTGAACAGGTAGTAAAATGGCAAACCTATCAGCATAAGGATTAATCCTGCAAGTGCCTGCACAGGTCTGCCGACAAGTGTGCTACCGAGAAACCAAACGGAAATACCAATAAAAAGTAACGGCGTTATTGGGTAAAAAGGTACTTTATAGGTATCTGTATCTGAGACGTCTCCTGTTTTCCTGAATTTGAAAAGCGCAATGGCTGCAAGCGTCATAAAAATCCAGTCCATAAAGACAACATAAGTAGCAAGGCTCTCAAACGTTCCCCAGAAAACCAATAATATTCCGGCCCATGTACTCTGCAACACGATTGCTTTCATCGGTGTTCCAAACTTAGGATGGATGTCTGCAAGCCATGGAAAAAACACTTTATCTGCACCCATGGCATAATAAATCCGGGGTGATGAAAGGGTAAAAATGCCTGCTGTTCCGAAAGTGGATAAGGCAATCAATATGGCCACCAAAATACCTCCTGTTGCAGAAACTTTTAGAAGAGCATCAGTTGCTACAGCCTGGGAAGTAGAAATCTCATCAATGCTGAGCACGTTGAGGTAAGCCACATTGACCAACAAATACGTCGCCGTCACAATCGCAGCGCCTGTGATCAAAGCCCTGGGTAATACTTTATGCGCCTGAGCAACCTCGCCTCCGACATATGATGCGTGGTGCCAGCCACCATAAGACCAAAGCACACCAATGAGGGCAAGCCCGAATGAAACCTTGGTTGTCTTTGGATTTTCCAAGACCAGGTTATCCATCAGGTTACTTCCATAACTGAGGCAGATAACCACGATAATACCAATTCCCACAACCTTTATTACGGTCATTGAACTAGAGAAAATAGCTGACCACCTGACGCCAATCACATTGATAAATGTGACAACTAAAAGTGCAAACAAGGCAATAGGAACCTGATAGGAAACTCCGAGGTCAAAGAGAAGGGTAAAATATCTCGAGAAAGCTATACACAGTGCGGCAATAGCGCCAGAAGTAATTACGGTAAGTATCGACCATCCATATAAGTATGCGACAAGACCACCATACGCCTCCCGAAGATAGATATACACCCCACCCGTACCTGGAAATTTTGAAGCCAACTCACCAAAACTTAAGGCCCCGGTAAGTGCTACTACTCCACCTATCAACCAGACTAGAAGCACCTGTCCACCATTGGAGAGCTGGCTGGCTACATCTGATGGAGAAATAAATATACCTGATCCAATACATGAACCGACAGCAATCATAGTCAAGGCAAAGTAGGAAATCGATTTTTTCAAAGGTTCATTCATCAAGATTCTAGTTGTGAAACGATTGAAAGATAGAATTAAATTTGTTGGAGGACCATATGATCCGTTGAAAACACGAATAGGTGTCCGGCAACGTTACATAGTGATTATCTTGTAGTGAATAAGGTATTCCATTTTCAAACAATCTATGCAAGTCAGCCCTACCTATAAGTTCAACTTACTGTGCCGATGCATACTGGTGGTGTTGCTGCTGTTATGTACCAATGTTTATGCACAAATCCCCTATTTCAACCCAATAGAACTCCTGGACGGCAAAAAGAAAGCGACCATTCCATTCAGGTATATCCACAACTTCATCATAGTAGAGGCGAGGATCTATGGCATCATTCCGCTGCAATTCATTTTTGACACCGGAGCGGAGCACATCATACTTTTTAAAAGAGAGTATACTGATCTCCTTCAGGTACACTATGACCGGCGCATTCCTGTCCTGGGTTCAGATATGAGCCGTGAGATCTTTGCATTGATTGCCCGCAATGGTATTATTGAAGTCAAAGGACTGGCGCCGAAACCTTATGATCTGCTTGTGTTGGAAGAAGATTATTTCAGCCTGGATGAAATGATCGGCAGCCCGGTAGCTGGTCTTATTGGTGGAGGTTTTTTTAGAAACCTGATTATAAATATTGACTACAAGCGAAATCAGATCAACCTTTATGACCCTGCTTACTTTGTCGCTCCTGATGATTATATCAGTCTCCCGATAAAGATTAAGACGAATAAGCCTTATATCATGGCGGAGGCAAGTCTCACTGATGGATCACCCATTCAGGTTGACTTGTTGGTGGACACAGGTGCAGGCGTCCCGTTGTTGTTGCACAATAACTCACATCCATCATTACATCTGCCTGATCAATATATTAAAGGCAAACTTGGCATGGGACTGGGCGGATACCTCGAAGGATATATCGGGCGGATACAAAAACTTTCTCTAGGTAGCATAGAATTTCCAGGCGTGTTGACCAGCTTTCAGAACATGGATGAAAACTGGCTGCTGGACAAAGACAAATACCGAAATGGAATTCTGGGCAATGGCCTTTTGAGCAGGTTTGATGTCTTTTTTGATTATATCCATGGCCAACTGATGCTCAAGCCATACAAAACAAAGCAGGACCCGTTCGTTATGGACCGAAGTGGCCTAGTGCTCTTCGCTTTTGGGGACGGATTCAATCAGTTTGCTGTCCGTGATATCTTGTCCGATAGCCCGGCCCAGGAGGCTGATTTTCACGTCAATGACGTGCTCACCCGTATCCAGGGCACAGCGGCCAAATATTTTACACTTGATGATATCAACAGAGTCTTGCAAAAAAAGGCCGGAAAGAAATTGAAACTTCAGATTCTAAGAGGAAAAGATCTCATGCGTAAAGAGCTGACCCTCAAAGATCTTATCTAAAATCAATGAATTTTTACGATTAAGGTGGGGAAGGAAATCATTCAAAAATATTTTGGTAATCGATTATATAAGCTTACCTTTGCCGGCCATTTAGGTATAAAATCAATAATTAGTTCGAGTATGTACGCGATTCTGGACGTCAATAACAGACAATACAAGGTAAAGCAAGGTCAGGAGATATATGTTGATCTTCAGGCTGTTGAGGTAGGAACTGATCTTACCTTCAACAAGATATTATTGGCTGACAACGATGGTGCAATAAGCGTCGGAACCCCTAACCTGCCTAACGCATCAGTCTCCGCCAAAGTCCTTGACCATGTAAAAGGGGATAAGGTTATCATCTTCAAGAAGAAGAGAAGAAAAGGTTACAGGTTAAAAAAAGGACATCGTCAGCACTTTACGAAAGTCCGTATTGACAGCATCACAGTTTAACATTAGATAATACAATATAAAATACTGATACAATGGCACATAAGAAAGGTGTTGGTAGTAGTGATAACGGACGGGATAGTAAGAGTAAACGTCTTGGTGTAAAGCTTTTTGGCGGCCAGACAGCTGTTGCCGGCAATATTATCATTCGTCAGCGTGGCACTAAATTCCACCCGGGCAGGAATGTAGGCATCGGTAAAGATTTTACCCTGTATGCCCTCACCGATGGCACAGTTAGCTTCCAAACCAAGAAGTTTGACCGTACATTTGTCAATGTACTAAGTGAAAGCACCCCTGAAGCCTAAGTTTCAGCACGCATTCAAATAGAGTATATCGTTTTTTAATAAAGCCGGATCCGTTCCACGGGTCGGGCTTTCTTATTTTAGGGGTATCCCTCCTTTCCCGTGTCTATATTCCAGACTCATACCTCCTCTCTACTTCACTTCTCACTTCTAACTGCTAACTTCTCACTTCTCACTCTTTTTAGGTTAATTTTACACTATGAAGATTTCAAGATTATATTTCTGCCTACTCACTTTGCTGATTGGCTGTACAATACTATCCGCTCAGGAAGATCAATCAATCATATGGGATCATGAAGCTATAATCTGCAAAGAACAGGCACATGCCGAGTTGAATATTCAACAGCGTGGATACCGCACCGTTTTCGCTGACCGGACTGATATCCATTACCAGGTAATGAAATGGGACATCGATCCCGCCCAGTATTATATCACCGGAGAAATTACCTACTATTTCAAAAGCAAAGTCGCCAATCTGACAGAGCTTCACCTGGATATGGCAAATGAACTCCAGGTTAACAGCATAACGCGTAATGCGACCCCTTTAACTTTCACCCATTCATCAGATCAGTTGCTTACAATATCTCTTGGCAAGTCACTGGCATCAGGTGAATCAGATTCACTCACGATTACCTATGAAGGTGCTCCACCATCAAATGGTTTTGGTTCTTTCGAGCAAGGTACCCATGCCGGACAACCCATTATATGGACACTGTCTGAACCATACGGAGTCAGAGACTGGTGGCCAGGCAAACAAGATCTGATTGACAAAATTGACTCTGTTGATATCTATATTACTACTCCACCTGGTCAACTTGCAGCTAGTAATGGAAAGCTAATGAGCACCAGTGAATTCAATGGCAAACTAATTCATCACTGGCAACACAGATACCCAATCGTCGCATATCTCGTTGCAATCGCTGTCACCAATTATACGGCATACAGTCATTTTCTACCTCTAGATAATGGTGATACACTTGAGATTTTAAATTACGTATATCCTGAAACTGCAACCCAAAGCCAGACAGAAACAGAACGCACGTTGCAAATCATGGCCAACTACAACAGGCTCTTTGGTACCTATCCTTTTGCCAATGAAAAATACGGCCATGCACAATTTGGCTGGGGCGGAGGAATGGAACATCAAACGATGAGCTTTATGGGTGGATTCAGTTTCGGCCTGGTAGCACATGAACTCGCGCATCAATGGTTCGGCGATAAAGTGACCTGCGGTTCCTGGACCGAAATATGGTTAAATGAAGGTTTTGCAACTTACCTGACAGGTTTGACTTACGAAGATCAGAGTCCGGACATCTACTGGCCACAATGGAAATCGTCAACCTCCAATTCAGCCATGAGCCAGCCCGGAGGCTCCGTTTTTGTAGATGACACAACCAGTACCAACAGGATATTCAGCGGCAGGCTCAGTTACAATAAAGGAGCCTATCTACTGCACATGCTCAGGTGGATCATGGGTGATGAAGCATTCTTCGCCGCATGCCGCGATTATCTGGATTCACCCGGCACAGCATATGATTTTGCTTATACCGCCGAACTACAATCCTATCTTGAACAGCGATCCGGCAAAAATCTCGAGGAGTTTTTTGCCGACTGGTATTATGGTCAGGGTTATCCTTCCTATAATCTAACGTGGACTCAACAAGCCGACTCTATTATCATCTGGCTTGGCCAGACCCAATCCCATGAATCTGTTTCGTTTTTCGAAATGCCTGTGCCGGTCTCTGTCGTTATAAATGGTTCTGAACAAACATTTGTTCTTGACCACACGGTACAAGGCCAACGCTTTTCTTTCTATATCGGAAACACCGTCATTGAAACTGTGACCATCGATCCGGACATTTGGTTGCTATCAAAGAACAATACGGTTACAGAAATTACCACTTCAATCTATCAGCCATTTGCACAAAATAGTATTCATGTATTTCCTAACCCTGCAATGTCCTTCGTGGAAATCGTCCCTGCAAAAGATGTATTTACTGTGGATTTTATCGACAACCTTGGTAGGAATTGTATAACTACCTTGTCATCCGGCAGGATTGATGTCAGTGCTTTGTCACCAGGTTTTTATATACTGATGCTGAAAAATTCGAATGGAGATTTAGTATCGATTCAATCCATAGTGATTGCCCGCTAGTAAGACAATTGGTGATACCCAAAAATCATCTGTTCTATTCGCTTAGACCGGTTTGGTTAAATGTTGAGCAACCCAATCTTTAAGGGTCGCTTCATCGACTTTGTGCGTACCGGAAAATTCATGGAGACTTATTTCAAGGCCTATATCATCCATCAGGTGTTTTTTATCCATCACCAGCCCAGGTGCAAAATATGGATCCTTATCCCCGACAAAATAATGACTTGATATTTTCCCGAAATATTCCTTCCGGCGTTCAAAGAAGAGATCGTCAGGCAAACCGCCAGCCCACATCAATAGAAAATCTGCTCTGGGTCCGATATCATGAAGCCACCGGAGCAGTGTAGTCACCCCTTGTGAAAAGCCAAGAAATATCACCTTGATATCAGGATGCTTATCCCAACTTATCTTATGACGCAGTGCCTCAAGGAAAAGAATAAAATCAGCTATCTCATCCAAGCGGTCTTCCCGGGTCATCCAACTAGCCACAGGACGTTCATTGACACCTTCAAAATAAAACCTGTTAAGGCCTTCAGGTACTATGACATAATGTTTGTTAGGATCTAGAAATTCGAAACGCTGGATAAAATATTTACCTAGCTGACCATAACCATGCAGACAAACCCAGACGAACCGGGTCTCACTGGTTAGTTTACCATGTGTAAAATAATGTCCTGTTTTCTCCGCCCTGATCTTGTAATGAGCTCCCATGTATACTTTTATTATTCTTTCTTTGGCCTGCCCAATATATCCTTGTCCTCCTTCCGATCCTTTCGCTCATCTGTGAATGGAGGCTCGGTTGACTTTACTTCATCATAGAGTTCTTCCTTATAAACCCATTTTCCTTTCTGAAGAATCCATGCTTCCATACTTCCATCTGATACAGGCAGTGCTTCTCCTTCCGGACCGATGCCTGGAAGACTTTCTATATGGTCATGGACGATTCCTGGTAACTGAGGATCATAGAGCATCCGCGCAGGTGAAATATCACCATACGTCATTAAAAGTCTTGTTTTTGCCTCGCCTGGTCCTTCAAAAACCGGCAATCCAAACCTGGGTTCATTTCCCGAAAGATCAAGGATGTCAGCTACTTTGGTGGTGATCAACTTGTCTTCAGCATTATACCCCAGAAGGGCATAATATTTCACTCCGCCGGATTCAAAGGGAATAATATTATAATACAGGCAACCATACCATCCGGCAGGTGTGTAACTGGAGTATTCAGACCCATTGATAAATGGCCGGCTGTCTCTCAGACGCACTATCCGATCAGGCCATTGGATAAAACCACCATACTTATACGCATTGTCATTTACCTTAAGCTGCCATGTAACAAGCCTGAAATCATCACCATGCAGCACAGATAACCAAGGCATGCTATCCAGGCTAATAGCATAAGAACCGGTATCCAGGAGGAAACTATCGATCAATGAGACCATACGCTCATGCGACCTGATCCTATGTTTGTCCATCTGGGCATTTACAGCATTATCCGCATTAAAGGCTATTTCATCTCTTAGCCTTTCCAGATCCTGTGACTGCCCATAGAGCCCGCTAATGCTAAGAATGGATACTACCAAAAGATAAAGTCGTCGTTTCATGCGCTTATTAACGAATCCTGTTAAAAAAGGATTGCATTTCCCTGAAATATTAAACCTTTCCGGCAGGTAAGAGTTACTTTTAAATTCGGAAAAATTCCGGAAATCAGATATCAGCAACATATTACACACAAATTGGATACTTTTGTAGTCCATGAACATCTTTAGGGGACTTTCAGCACTGCCGGAGTTCAGTAATTCTGTCATCACGATTGGCAGCTTTGATGGCGTGCATCAGGGTCATCAGAAGATCCTTAAAAGTATCCAGCAACTGGCTGAAGAAAATGACGGTGTAGATGTCGTGATTACGTTCCACCCGCACCCACGTGAAATCGTTTATCCGAAAGATGATGATCTCCATATCCTGACTACCCTGGATGAAAAGCTGGAATACTTCAGACGCTCCGGTGTTTCAAATGTGGTTGTGGTACCTTTTACCATCGAATTTTCACAGCAACCCGCCCAGGAATACATCGAAAAATTTATCGTTTCGAGGTTTCATCCAAAATATATCGTCATCGGCTATGATCACCGGTTTGGACTAAACCGCGCAGGCAATGTTCATCTATTAAAAATGTATGGGGAGGACCGTGGTTATAAAGTAGTCCAGATTGAAGAAGAGGAATTGAAGGATATCACGATCAGTTCTACCAAGATCCGTCTTGCGCTGCAAAACAATAATATCGATCTCGCCAATAGTTTGCTGGGCCACCCTTATATGATTAAAGGCCAGGTGGTGACAGGTAACAGGCTCGGACACCATATTGGCTATCCGACAGCCAATGTCCATGTCACAGACCATAAGAAGCTACTTCCAAATGACGGAATTTTCGCCGCCACAGCAACACTGGGGGGTGTGGAGTATAAAGGCATGCTCTATATAGGCTTGCGTCCATCTATTGAATCAGCCTCTGAGCGCCGGGTCGAAATACATTTGTTCGATTTTGATCGTCAGATCTATGACCAGGATATCACGGTAGAGATCTATAAATTTATCAGGGGGGACAGGAAGTTTGCGAGCATGGAAGGTCTTAAATCTGCAATGGCGGAAGATGAGATCACGGTCAGGAAGTATTTCAGGGGCTCTATAGCTGCGCAGTCCGATGTGGCTACTGTCATCCTCAATTACAATGGTAAAAATTTTCTCGAGCGCTTTCTGCCTTTTTTCAGATCCAGCCGCTTTCCAAACGAAAAAATCTATGTCGCTGATAATGCTTCGACAGATGGTTCTGTAAAGTGGCTGAAGTCCACCTATCCGGATATTGAATGCATCAGTCTCAGCAGGAATTCAGGTTATGCAGGAGGATACAATGAAGCACTCGGCCGGATACAGGCTAAGTATTATGCTTTAGTAAATAGTGATATCGAAATCACATCTCAATGGTTGCAGCCTATCATCGAAATGATGGAAAAGGACCCAACCATTGCTGCGGTGCAACCGAAAATATTAGCTGAATCAAAAAGGGGATATTTTGAGTATGCCGGGGCTGCCGGAGGTTTTATGGATTCTTTGGGCTATCCGTTTTGTCGCGGCCGTATTTTACAGAATCTTGAGCGGGATACCGGCCAGTATGAATTAGCCATCCCCATCTTTTGGGCATCCGGAGCTGCCTTAGTCATCCGAAGTGATGCCTTCCATGAAATGGGAGGATTTGATGCGGATTACTTTGCCCACCAGGAGGAAATTGACCTCGCCTGGAGACTGCTGCTCCGTAATTATAAAATTATGTCGTGCCCGCAATCTGTGGTGTACCATGTAGGCGGGGGTACATTAAATTACAGCAGTCCTGAGAAAATATATCTCAATTTCAGAAACAACCTGATTACGCTCTTCAAGTACCTGCCTAAGCCGGATTTCATCCCTGTTGTATCTCTGAGATGGCTTTTTGACGGTTTTGCCGGGCTTCGGTTTCTTGCCAAAGGAGAATTTCGGAATGCATTCGCCATCATTCGTGCGCATTATTACATTTATGGTCACATCCGGAGGATCATGCAGAAAAGAAAAGATCTCGGTGAGCATTTCACCAGGCTACCACTTGCAAAACTACCCGGGGTTTACCAGGGCAGCATCATTATGGATTACTATCTTCGTTGGAAGCGTAAATTCAGTGATCTCTTTCCTTCATGAAAAACCGGCTCTCGGTCCTCTTCCAAAATGACACGATCCTAGCATTGGACAAACCTGCAGGTTTACTAAGTGTACCTGACAGGTATAAGGAAGATAAACCTTCGCTGGCCCAATTAGTCCTGGAAGTATACCCTGCGGCAAGACCATTACACCGGCTAGATTTCGAAACCAGCGGAATCGTGCTCTTTAGTCTTCAACCAGAAACTTTTGGATGGTATAGCGACCAGTTTGAACACAGAACGATCTCCAAAAAATACACTGCTGTGGCTGAAGGCAGGTGCATGGAGTCAGCAGGCATGATCAATGCCCCTCTCTTTACGCAAACCATCGGAAAAGTGGTGATTTCAAAGAGAGGTAAATCCAGCCAGACCCAATGGACACTTATCGAAGGATTTCAGCATTACTCCCTTATAGAAGCCAATCCGCTGACCGGCCGGACACACCAGATTCGTGTCCACCTTTCCTCTATCGGCCACCCAATCGTTGGAGACACTTTGTATGGATCTGGAGGACCGCTTTATCTGTCTTCACTAAAGGGTAAAAGTAAGTATAGGCTCAGTAAGGATGCCGAAGAAGAACGCCCGCTCCTGGGAAGATTAGCATTGCATGCTTCATCGATATCTTTCAAGGATTTCACTAGTGGAGAGATGATACAGGTAGCTAGTGACTTGCCAAAGGATATGCTTGTAACTATTTCTAAACTCCGGCAGTATTCCGGACTGCTTAAATAGTGGAAATATTTATATATGTTTACGCTTAATTAACAAAAGACAATGAAAACAGCACTTTTCCTGGTATTCATTCTAATAGCTTGCATTATGACGATGACGATTGCATTATCCTGTAAAAAAGCTGATGTGGCTAAAGAAACTGATAATGTGAAAGGTAGGGTCTCCCCTCCTGAATGGTCACATGCTGCTAATCTCTACGAAGTCAATATCAGACAATACACACCAGAGGGAACATTTGAGGCTTTCAGAAAGCACTTGCCCAGACTAAAAAAGATGGGTGTAGATATCCTTTGGCTCATGCCTATCCATCCGATCAGTGTACCTGAACGCAAGGGAACACTCGGAAGTTATTATGCTGTTTCCGATTTTAGGGCCGTCAATCCACTCTTTGGAAATCATGAAGATTTCAAACGCCTTGTTGATTCAACCCATGCCATGGGGATGCACATCATCATTGACTGGGTGCCTCACCACACTGGTTGGGACCATCCATGGATCAAATCCCATCCCGAGTTTTATAATAAAAATGAGAAAGGTGAAATACGCGATCCGATCAATGAAGAAACAGGCGAACCATGGGGATGGACTGATGTGGCAGAGCTGAATCTTGAAAACCCTGAAATGAGACGTCAGGTGATTGACGATATGATCTATTGGATCGAAGATTACAATATCGATGGTTTTAGAGTAGATCACGCTCATGGTGTTCCTGCCGATTATTGGGATGAAGTGAGCAACACACTTTCAGCACTCAAGAAGCCATTGTTTATCCTCGCTGAAGGGGAAGAAACCTATCTACGGAATGACTCCAGTTTTGTAGCTACCTATGCCTGGAAGATTCATCACAAGATGAATGATATCGCCAATGGCAAGGACAATGTAAATGCACTTGATACCTTATTGGCGGCAGAGCGTGAAGTGTATACCTATGGCTATCATATCTATTTCACCAGCAATCATGATGAAAACAGCTGGGCAGGAACCGAGTTTGAGCGCATGGGAGACGGGCATAAAGCTTTTGCTGCATTGTGCGCTACCCTCGATGGTATGCCTTTGATCTATAGCGGACAGGAAGAACCACTCAAGAAGCGCCTGGCCTTTTTCGAAAAAGATACAATTCCTTTCAAGGAGTATGCCTACGAAGAATTCTACACGACACTCAATCAATTGAAAAAGAAGAATCAGGCTTTGTGGAATGGCGAAAATGGCGGCTTATCGAGACGTATCAATGAATCAAATGAAGTGTATGCCTTCATCAGGGAAAAGAACGGGGATAAATTTATCGGTGTCTTCAACCTATCAGGCAAACCTCAAAAAACTACACTACAGGTGGCTGTTACAGAAATGAATATTGTATTTACAGATGATCGACTCACCCTGGATACCGGCCAGAATATCAATCTGGCGCCCTGGGAGTTTTTCCTCTTTTCGAGCAAGTAGTATTGAAAGTCCATCTATGGGCAATGGGTGCCACTTCAGATGCCTGGGTTTCACAAGGTGAAGAGCTCTATAAAAAAAGGATTGAACGATATCTGCCATTTGAATATAAATGCTTTCAGGCTTCAAAAAGCAACCAACAAAACCAGGTACTTGCAGATGAATCTAAATGGCTTTTACAGCAATGTGAAGCTACTCCGACAAAATTAATTTTGTTGGATGAGAAAGGTCCTCAGTTATCATCACTACATTTTTCAAAACGCTTTGAAGCCTGGCGACAAGGCAGCCATAAACGTCTGGTTTTTGTAATTGGTTCTGCTTATGGATTTGACCCAAAGGTTTATGACCGTGCAGATGAATTGTTGGGGCTTTCTAACATGACCTTACCTCATCAGTTATGCAGACTGATGATGCTCGAACAGCTTTACAGAGCTTGCACTATCCTACGAGGTGAATCATATCATCACAGCTGAGTATCTTTATTAACGGTTTAAACTTTCTACCTCTGGACTTCTCCATCACACTTCTGATCATTGCGTTTACAACGCTTGTCTCTTACCAGGGCTTTAAAAGTTATGCATATATCGAAAGGCTCAAACACACGCCTGCCCGTGAATTCGAATTCAAGGAGTATTACAGAATGCTGACTTCAGGTTTTGTACATGCCGACTGGACGCACCTGATTGTCAATATGTTTGTGTTGTATAGTTTTGGAAACTACATTGAATCTTATATCACAAATGAATTTGGCAGTATCCTCGGACGTGTGATCTATTTGATCCTATATATCCTCAATATTGTATTTGCCAACATCCCCACTACCATCAAGCATAGACATCATCCCGGCTTCTCAAGTATCGGTGCTTCCGGGGCTGTCAGTGGTATCATTTTTATCTTCATCCTGCTTCAACCCTGGTCCATACTCTATCTCTTCTTTATCATTCCCGTGCCTGCCATCTTCGCCGGCATCGGCTACCTCATCTATTCTTCGTGGGCAGCCAATCAAGGTCATGGCCGTCTCGATCACTCAGCCCATTTTGCAGGCGCTATAGCCGGCATGCTCATGATTGTCTTATTGAAAAAAGAAATTCTCTCCGACTTTTTCTTTCGCCTGGTCCACGATTTTCCCTTGTAAGAAGCGAGAGAGTAAGAGAGTAAGAGCAAACGATTTTTAAAAAAAGATTCTTTTGTAGAGACGCGATTAATCACGTCTCTACATAAGAATCTTTTTTTTTATCTCACGTGCTCACGCCTCTCACGTTCTCACGTTTCTCTCACGCCTCTCACGTTCTCACGTTTCTCTCACGCCTCTCACGTTCTCACGTTCTCACGTTTCTCTCACTCTCTCACGTTCTCACTCTCTCACGTTCTCACGTTCTCACTCTCTCACACCTCCATGAAAGGGTACCTGTAATCCTTCGGAGGATTAAAATTCTCTTTGATCGTCCTCGGTGAAACCCAACGATATAGATTCAGGACACTGCCTGCTTTATCATTCGTCCCGGAAGCCCTGGCGCCACCAAAAGGTTGTTGCCCTACAACAGCTCCGGTAGGTTTGTCATTGATATAAAAATTACCGGCGGCATGTTTTAATCTATCGGTGGTGAGCGCTATAGCTGCCCTGTCTTGTGCAAAGACCGCACCCGTCAGTGCATATGGTGAAGTGGTATCAAGAACGGTTAAAACCTTCTTATAATCTTCATCCGGATAAACATAGATTGTGAGCACTGGGCCAAATAATTCTTCGCACATGGTCACATATTGCGGGTCATTGACCTGAATGACTGTAGGCTCAATAAAGTATCCCTTGCTCTTATCAAAATTACCTCCGGCGACAATCTTAGCACCTTTATCCTTCTTAGCTGCGGTGATATACGACGTGATCTTATCAAAAGCCTTCTCATCAATCACCGCATTGATAAAGTTTTCAAAATTTTCAGGCGACCCCATCTTCATCGAAGCCAGATCTGCACTCAATCTCTTTTTTATTACTGGCCAGAGTGATGCCGGCATATAGGCTCGGCTGGCAGCAGAACATTTTTGACCCTGGTATTCAAAAGCACCCCGGGCCAAAGCAACGGCTACCGCAACCGCATCAGCAGAAGGATGTGCTATCACGAAATCCTTGCCTCCGGTCTCCCCCACGATCCTTGGATATGATTTGTATTTCGGAAGGCTATTTCCAATCGTCTGCCACAGCTTTTGGAACACACCTGTGCTACCTGTAAAATGAAGCCCTGCAAAATCAGGATGGTTGAAAATCACTTCACCCGCTACCTGACCAGTCACGTATACAAGATTGATCACACCATCCGGGAGTCCGGCTTCCATCAGTATCTCCATGATCACATGCGCAGAATAGATCTGCGTTTCAGCAGGCTTCCAGACCACGGTATTTCCCATCAACGCCGGAGCACATGGTAGGTTTCCTGCAATGGAGGTAAAATTGAATGGGGTCAATGCAAATACAAAACCTTCCAAAGCCCGGTATTCTATTCTATTCCAGATCAGCGGAGCACTGATGGGCTGTTGTGCATAGATTTCTATCATAAACTTCGTATTGAAACGAAGGAAGTCACACCATTCTGCTACCGCGTCTATTTCGGCCTGGAATATATTCTTGCTTTGTCCGAGCATGGTGGCTGCATTCATTCTAGCTCTATACGGCCCAGACAATAGATCAGCAGCTTTGAGAAAGATAGCTGCTCTATCCTGCCAGTCCATTGCCTCCCAGGCTGGTTTTGCCTTGAGCGCAGCCTGGATAGCCTGTTTGACATGAGAGTTCCCCCCTTTATTATATTTTCCTAGTAAATGCTTCAGTTCATGTGGCGGCCTGATCTCTATTTTCTGATCAGAGGTCACTCGCTTACCCCCGATGTACATAGGAATATCAATCGCTTTTGATTTCAATTCCTTGATGGCTGCTGTTAGCTTGTTTCGCTCAGCAGACCCTTTTATATAAGATAATACCGGTTCGTTTTGTATTTCCGGTAAAATAAAAACTGCATTTGCCATGTCTATGAGATTATGGTAATTTGATAAAATCTATTTGCGCCTTTAAGTTAGAACTGAACGCCTTCAGGTAAGAAAGGTTTGGCATTTCCACGGCCTTTTATGATTTCGCGAACGATTGTAGAGCTGATGTGCGAAAACTCAGGTTTGCTGATCAGAAAGAGCGTTTCGACATCCTCGCCGACAATATGATTGAGCTGGCTGATCGTCTTTTCATAGTCAAAATCAGAGGCATTCCGAAGCCCCCTCAAAAGGAAATGCGCATCCACTTTTTTGCAATAATGGACGGTAAGGCCTTCAAATACATCTACCCTTATCCTGGACTCCCCTTCAAATACCTTCTGTATCCATCTTTTCCGTTCTTCTACAGGAAATAAGGTTTGTTTCTGGGAATTCACGCCGATGGCGATGATGATCTCATCAAAGATGGTGAGTGCCCTGCGGACCAGGTCTACATGCCCTGTAGTAATAGGATCAAATGAACCTGGGAAAACAGCTATTCTCTTGGTATGCATGGTCAAGGTTGTCTTGATTGGTCAGGGTACAAATATCACACCTTCTGCCGGATTAATCATCCTCAACAGATTCCTGTTCATGGGATTGGGCACTGGGTTTTGCCGGAAAGAGTAAAAATGGAGCCAATAGCAAGAGGTATAGAAACACCATCAGGAATTCACCCCATAAAATATACCATGGCCACGGTCCCATCAAATCAAGAATGGAAGGCCCGGGAGGCTTTTGAAGCGTGTAGGCATAATTACTGTTCAGTACCTGGTTGACCACATGAATGATGACAAGATAAACCTGCGCATAAATAATCGCATGGAGGAAATCTCCCCATCCAATATTTATTTTTTTAACGACTACGGTATACAGGACGGCTATGATGATGCAAGCATGTCCAATAAAATACCTGAAAAAATGAAAGGATGGAAAACCGGCTTCAACATCAGGTGTAATCAGGGCCTGCATAGTTCCTGCCAAAGCCCAGAAATAAAGTATACCAATCCATTTCCTGTTTTCGGAATAAATGATAAAAGGCAACATCATGGCGACCAGGTCACACATGAAAAACGGCAAATCGACCAGTATATCAAAGGAGCCAAAAGCCAGCTTAACAATGGCTTCAATCAAAATGGAGGCAAAAGCCAAACCAGCGAAAACCTGCCCAATTCCAGATTTTAAGGGCTCATCTGCCGCCTTTCCTTTGCTGATGGCTATATACGTAATGATACCAAAGGCAAAAAGGGTTGTAAAATGCTCTGTGGAGAATGATTCAAATCCGGATCCCATGAAGCTGAAAGATTAAATGCTGGTCTGCCAAATGTAACCATTGATCTGATAGCGCTGATCAGGAAAATCAATTTTCTATATCTTGGATCGTTCAATAAAATATGGAAATCATGAGAGCACTTTGCCTAAAACCCTTACACCGTATATCAGGTGTGTTTCTTGTCCTGATCGTTTCTGTTTTTTCTTCATTTGCGGGAGAAGGCATGTGGCTCCCATTTCTGCTTAAATCGCTGAATGAGGCTGAAATGAAATCCATGGGTATGAAAATGAACGCCGAAGATATCTACAGTGTCAACCAGGGTAGTCTCAAAGATGCTGTAGTGCATTTTGGCGGGTTCTGCACAGGGGAATTGATTTCAGACCAGGGCTTGCTGCTGACAAACCACCATTGTGGGTATGATGCGATTCAGACTCACTCCACTTTAGAGAAAAACTATATAAAGAATGGATACTGGGCAAAAAACAATTCAGAAGAATTACCTACTCCCGGACTCTTTGCGACGTTTATCATCCGTATTGACGATGTTACTGCTCAAGCCATGTCCGGCATTGAAGCGGCGATGGATCAGCCGCAGAAACAAGCTTTAATCGAACGTAATCTAAATCTTGCCAAACAAAATGCAATAAGGGAAGACTGGCAGGATGTATTCACGCGATCTTTCTTTGAAGGCAATCAATATTTCCTTTTTGTTACCGAAACGTACAATGATGTCCGCTATGTCGGCTCTCCACCTGAGTCAATTGGCAAATTCGGTGCGGATACAGACAATTGGGTCTGGCCACGACATACAGGAGACTTTTCGGTTTTCAGGATTTATGCCGGTCCCGATAATAAGCCTGCGGAATATTCGCCTGATAACAAACCATTGAAACCAAAGCATTTTTTTCCAATATCACTCGATGGTGTCGAAGAAGGTGATTTTACTTTGGTCTATGGCTTCCCTGGACGGACAAATCAATACTTGCCTTCATTTGCCATAAAACAAACAGCAGAAATCATTGATCCTGCAAGAATAGGTGTCAGGGATATTTCCCTTGGCATCATGAATAAGCATATGCGCTCAGATGAAGATGCTCGTCTTGCATATTCAGCCAAATATGCAGGCATTTCCAATTCATGGAAAAAATGGATTGGTGAAGTACTTGGGTTGAAAAGTAAAAATGCAATCGGGGTGAAAGAAGATCAGGAAACAGATTTCACCAACCTGGTCAAGAAAAATAAGGACTTGCGTGATGCATACGGCCATTTGCTTCCGGACATGAAACTTTTGTACCAGGAACTTGATACGATCATTAAAGACAGAATCATTCTGGGAGAAGTGATTGGTGGCACTAATGTCGAAATATTTGTACCCGCAGCCTATGCTGACAGACTGCTCAAAGCATATCGCGAAAACGGAAATACCGGATTCAAGGATATGGAAAACAAAGTGCTTGCAGCATTAGACGGTTTCTTCAAAGAGTATCGGGTGAAAGTAGATAAGGAACTTTTTTCCGCCTTGACCACACATCTGTATCAAAATATGTCGCAAGCAAATATGCCCGAGGTACTTTCATTAAAGCCCGCTCACCTATCCTTTGATGAATGGACTAACCAGATATATATGAACACGCTGCTAACTGATCAACTACTATTTACAGAAGCTATCAAACAGGGGGGTGCTACCTTTTCGAAATCAATGGAAACGGATCAGGCTTATCAGGCTTTTGTCAGTATGAAAAAAGTCATGGATGAAAAACTATCACCAATCTTTAACAAGCTTACCACTAAAATCCAACCGCTTCAGAAAGACTATGTCACCTCCTTGATGGCTGCATATCCTGATCGTCGGTTCTGGGCTGATGCGAATAGCACCATGCGCGTCTCGTATGGTCAGGTGGAGCCTTACGCGCCAAGAGATGGAATGGCCTACAAAACACAAACCTACCTGGATGGGATCATGGAAAAATACAAACCTGGCGACTATGAATTTGATGTACATCCAAAGCTGATTGAACTATACGAGAAAAAAGACTACGGCCCTTACGGAGAAAATGGCAAACTACCAGTTTGCTTTATCGCCAGTAACCATACAACAGGTGGTAATAGCGGAAGTCCGGCCATAGATGCGTATGGAAATCTCATTGGTATCAATTTTGACCGTGTTTGGGAAGGCACCATGAGCGATCTGTATTATGACCGGTCCATCTGCAGGAACATCATGGTTGATGTCCGGTATGTCCTATTCGTGATCGACAAATTTGCCGGAGCAAAGCACCTGATCCGGGAGATGGAAATAGTACACCCCAAAACCTAAATTAGCTGGTTAACATCCTGAATGGTAGGTGATTCCGTTCATCTTCTGGAATACTGTTTAAACTTTTGTGAGGATCTGAACATGAGGATACCTTGAAAAAGTGAAAATATGTACATTTGTGATCCTCTATAGGGTGATTAGCTCAGTTGGTTCAGAGCGCTGCCTTGACAGGGCAGAGGTCAGCAGTTCGAGCCTGCTATCACTCACCAAAAATGTGAGAGCGTGAGAACGTGAGAGCGTGAGAACGTGAGAACGTGAGAGCGTGAGAACGTGAGAACGTGAGAGCGTGAGAGCGTGAGAAAGTGAGAGAGTGAGAGCCTGAGAACGTGAGAGCGTGAGACAATGTATGATTTGAGTTTTAGACAAACGTAGCCTTAGCCTCAGCCTTCATATCAGCCTTTCTTTGCTGCTGGTTCTACCTAAACACACACTCAAGCACACTGATTTCGGGACGTAGTTCAGCCCGGTAGAATACACGCCTGGGGGGCGTGTGGTCGCTGGTTCGAATCCAGTCGTCCCGACTACCTTTATTAGCCACCGTAGCTCAGTTGGTAGAGCAACGCATTCGTAATGCGTAGGTCAGCGGTTCGAGCCCGCTTGGTGGCTCTTTTTAAGTGAAGAGTGATGCTTCGACTACGCTCAGCAACCGGAAAGAAGTGAAGAGTGAAGAGTGAAAAGTGTAAAAAGGCGAAGGCTGAGGCGAAGGCGAAGGCGAAGTAAAAACATGAGCGGAAAAACTGGCTCCCAAGCCAGGAATTGAATTGCCACGACTTTCAAGTAGTGTACGCTCAAGGAGAAAAGGCGAAGCAATAAAAGCTACTGCTTACTGCCTGACACTGCTTACTGAATACTGATTACCGATTACTGCTTCCTGACTCCTGAATCCTGACTCCTGCTTCCTGAATCCTTATTGATACTGAATATAAACAGGCACCGGATTAAGCCTTAGGATTTCAGAAGGTTGCATGACATACGGCATCTTCGGATCAACAGTATCATTCTTATAGAATAATTTGAATCCCGCAAATTGCACAGGCTCATTGGTGATGGTTTGTTTGTACGAACTGAGTTTTAATTCTCTCCGTCCGAAACCATCCATGTGAATGACGAGTTGTACTTCCGGACGTGTATCGATCTGCTTATAATTGGTCAACATCGATGTTTTAAACCGATGTACTACCAGTATTTTGGGAGGTAGATTGTTTTCCGCAACTAATTGAGCAAGATATTCTGAGGCGTAGTTGATATCTGCTGCATCCATTGTACCTAATCTTTCACCTGGAACCGAGGCTGTCTTCATTGAATACTCAGGATCAATGCCGAGGTGAACATTGGGAATCTTCAGATATTCCCTGAGCAGCGGGATTTCTTCCTGTAAAGTACTACGCCCTACCTGGATATCAAGGAATACCAGCGCATCTATTTGTTTCGCCATCTCCAATACTTTCTGTATCTGAGTATCTGGCATTCTTAATCTGTATTTATTCCCTTTTCCCGGCGCACGCTGAGCAGTCACAGCAATGTAATGAAGTGCCGGCTTTGCAGAAATTAAAGTGTCGGCCGCCTCCCATCGTCTGACTTCACTTTGCAGGCTATCCAGCATCTCGTCAGGAGGAAGAGCACCCAAGACACCCATTCTGGTCGAATATAAATTGCCATAAAATGCTATAATCCTGGAGAAAGGAAGAAGCGCCCCTTTACCTGGATAAGCATCTCTGACAGGCCAGATCCCGGAAGTATCATGTTGAGAAAGGCTTCTGACAAGCTGGTCATAAAGTAGCGTATCGAAGACAACCGGAGTGCTGACTTGCAATACCGAAGAATCAACAACTTCAACCAGGGGTGCTTCCTTTTCTTCAGAGCCGTTAGCTTTGGAAGGTCCGCAGCCAATTGAGATCCCGGCTAAGACGCTACAATAATAAGTGATCAACCGAAGGCTTGCTTTCGAATAAACTGTCTTGTTATGATTCATGAAAATGCAGTAATAGCATGTTTAAACACATCCTGCGATGTCTTTTTGTCATTTTTGAAAAATTTTGGCAAAATGGCCGATTTGGAATCAATTAGAAACCTGTTTTCATCTGTAAGGAACGATTTTTGTCACTTCCACCAATAATCCGTAAATTTTCACTTCCAAAGACTTATAGATCAACATTATACCAATGCAAATAATACGAATACTGAGCCTCCTTCTGTTTATTTCCTTCCAGGGTATAAGCCAGACTAACCTCGAAACCAACATGGTTTTTGGAGGTAACTCGATAGACGAGCCAAAGGATATTTCCGTCAATCCGGCAGGAAACACCCTGTTCTACGGAGCAAGATCTTTTTCAACAGATGGCGATGTACCTGGTAATGCAGGTGGAAGCGATTTCTGGCTCATGAAGCGAAACCTCGACGGCTCCCTGATCTGGAGCAAAACCTTTGGTGGTGCAGGCAACGATGACCTTGAAACAGTAATGCCGCATTCAGATGGTGGTGTCATGGCTTTTGGAACAACACGGACGGACCAGGGACTCTTTGGGGATGTAATTGGTCTGGCTGGTGGATGGCTGATGCGAACCAGTAGCAATGGTACTATCATAGATGGTAAAGTATTTGGAGGAACCATCACCGAAATAGCAGTGGATGCCTTCAGGCACGTGAATGGGGATGTCACGATGGCGATGGAAGCAGGCTCAACTACCCTCAACGGACAGACCAACAATGGAATACTTGACGTATGGCTTGTGCAAGTCAACGCATCACTGACTATCCAATGGACTGCTTTACTCGGTGGCAACGGTACCGATGTTCCTGAAGCAATTACCTCGGATATCAATGGTAATATCTACGTGGCTGCTACCAGCAATTCAAATCTGCCAGGACTTGGAAACAATCAGGGTGGAAAAGATATTTGGGTGTTCAAGATTGCGCCCAATGGAGAGGTGCTATGGCAAAAGACATTTGGCGGCAGCGAGGATGATGAAGCAAGTGATATTCTATTTCATCCTGATGGTTTCGTGTATGTGCTTGCTCACTCTGAGTCTTCCGATGGTGACTTTGATGTCAATGATGGCTTAAATGACCTATGGATGATCCGGCTCACAGGAATTAACGGTGACCTCGAGGATATGGAACATTTTGGGGGCAGTGGAAACGATTTCAATGGCTACGCAGATTTTTATGGAGACGACCAACTGGTTATTTCCGTTACAAGTACCAGTTCAGACTTGGATCTCACTGGTAACAAAGGATTGAGCGATGTATGGGTACTGACCACAGATCTCAATGGCAATATCCTTGAGCAAATGAATTATGGAGGAACACTCAATGACCTGTCCGTTGATATCGTAACCATAGACAGCGTTTTTTACCTTCTTTCTTCTACCCTATCTGCTGATAAAAATGTTCCTTTCAATACAATCTCGCAGCAGGACCTGTGGTATTATACCCTCAATCCAAATCCGGATACTTGCTCTGAACAATTTCTGTGTCAGCCTGATTCAATGCTGACCAATCATATCTATCCTCCTGCCAATGATGCGCTGATCTGCGTAAGCGGATGTACGGCAGGCTATGGACCGGGACCTTTATTCAACACCGGAAGTTGCCCGGATTTTGTCCATCCAACTGCTTATTTCTTTGTCACAACGGATACAACAGCTGATCTGCTGACGCTGAGTGTGACTTCGGAAGAATTTAATCAACCTCAGATCGCATTACTCAAATCTGTTAACTGCTCTTCTTTTCAGCAGGTAGAATGTGCCACAGGACTTGATGGAACTGTACTGATGGCCTATATAGATGTTGACCCGCTGACAACTTATGTCGTTGCTATTTCTGACGTTGAAGGTAATATCGGAGAATTTGAATTTTGTGCCACCTCCATTGATGTTGAATTCTGTAATGAAGATGACAGGATATTTGTAACAAGTACGTCGTTAGGCAGCCCGTTAAAAGGACCATACAAGCCCGGTGAAGAAGTACGAATCTGCTATGAACTTGAAGATTGGAACAAACTGGATTGCAATGGCTTTCAGGGCTTAGTACCCACTTTTGGCCCAGGATGGGATGCTACTTCCTTTGACCTTTTTGGACAACCGATCGAAATGGATGAATTGCTTGCGCCTGTCACCACCGGTTTCTGGGAATGGTATAAAGTAGGTGATGTCCGTTACAACGTGTCTAACCCTATCAATGGTTTCGATGGTGGACAAGGGATGCCCGCTGGCTGGTACTTTACCAATACAGGAATTTCTCCACCCACAACAGAGCCTGATGAAACGACAGGAGATATTGAAGTTTGTACTCCTACTCCAGACAGATGGAAGGTCTGCTTTTACCTCAAGGTAGTGGATGAATGCGAATCTAATCTTGATTGTACCGTCACTATGAAAACTTTTGCGGATGGTGAAATCGGCCGGAATCCAGGTCTGGCATGTGCATATGATCAGGAGGAAGTTTTTATCACCAACATGGTTTGTTGTGTTAATCCTGGAATACAAAACATTCAGAATTTTTCTGTCTGCAGCGGTGATACCATTGCTTTCCAACCTCAGACAAATTTATTTCCACCAGTAACATATAGCTGGACGGCTGTTCCTGATCCGTTTATCATGGGCGCAACTTCTGGAAATGATCTCAGTAGTTTTTACCAGATATTGATCAATGAAACAGCAGTCCCATTAAAAGTCCGGTATAGTATTAAAGCTGAAGGGAATGGTTGCGAGACCGATACGGAGGAATTTGAAATAACCGTACTCCCGCTCCCGACAAGTCGTATTACTGTGACTGGTCCAACGATTATCTGTAGTGGCTCCACCGTAACGTTCAATTTTGAAAGTACAGGAACACCACCCTTTGCTATTGGCTTGTTCAGGGATAACGAATTATTTGCCAATGTGCTCAGCGAAAGCAATTTTCTCTCGATACCTATTGATCCTGTATTCGGTGGACGCTTCAGGATCGGAACACTCAGCGATGCATCCTGTGATGGTCAGGGTACAGGTTTTGTCAATGTAACTGTTAAACCAAACAGTACAGTGATCTTGGATACGACTATCTGCGAAGGTGAATCCTTCTTTGTCGGAACTGAAGAGTTTTCAGAAACAGGGTCGTATACTGTTACTCTTGAAGATGAAGCTGAAAACAATTGTGACAGTGTTGTGATACTGAGCCTCACCATAGCTCCGACTATCACTGAATCGATAGATGAAATCATCTGCAATGGTGATACCTTATTTGTACTTGGTGAACCCTATACGGAATCTACAGATGAAATAATTGAGTATACAGGGACTCAGGGATGTCCTAACTTTATTGATCTCCATCTCCTTGTTGAGGACACGTTTTCAATGGATATCAATCAAACGATTTGTAATGGTGATACACTGGATTTTGAAGGCATCCTGGTCTATCAGGAAGGTACCTATTCATTTGTTGAAGAAATACGCCCTGGTTGTTATGAGGAAACCGTTTTACACCTTAATGTCCTTCCGGCCATCATCATTAATGACCTGGCTATCATTGGCGACAATGGTACTAACTCAGGTGCTATTCTTGTCGAAATTGTCGGAGGCTCTACCCCATTTCAATTTGTATGGAATACAGGCCAGACTACCGAAAGCCTATTCAATATCAAACATGGGACCTATCAACTGACCGTAACGGATCGACTTGGATGTATACAGGTGTTTACCTTCAATGTTCCAATGATATCAGGAACGAAAGACCTGACAAAATCAGACAATGAAATAAAAATCTGGCCTACAATGACGGCAGCTGGTGAAAAGATGCAACTCCTGAATACAGGACTAACTTCTGCTTCTGTTACCGGAATTACATGGTGGTCTACACATGGTCAATCGCTGGTTGTTGCGCTCGATCTTGAGATTGGCGCTGGATCTAATGCTTACATCTATGTTCCGGAACTCCTTGCTCCCGGAATATATTTCGTACGATTATCAGTGTCTAATCGAGAAAGTATTTGGACTAAAGTGGTATTGAACAAATAAGCCATCCTGTAAAAATGGAAAGGGATCCATATGATCATCGCTGATCTATGAATCCCTTAACCTCTTGTGCCTTTTTCATCTCAAGTTGGATTGGCAGATACTCTGTTGAGTAAATGCGCATTAGGATGTGAAAGCACGAAACCGGTTTTATCAACTTTCTAGGTTAACCGGTAACAGGGTTGTAGCCACTAGGCCATCCCCACTGTCCGAATTATCATTCCTGTATATGGCTACTCATTTCTGCCTTGGCAGTATTTTCATCCATAGGGTATTGCAAACTGATTCGTTCAGTTTAAACAACGCAGTAAACGGATAACCGGACATATCTATTTAGTAACAAATGATCCATTGATCATTGCTATAAATGTAAAAAGATCATAAGTAAAATGCAAATATTTACCGGCTTAATTATCCACAAGGTTATTAACAGGCTGCATTGATGATTTCAAGGAAACCGGCAGGTTGTAATGAAGCACCCCCTACAAGTCCTCCATCCACATCTGGCGAGGCAAAAAGCGTTGCTGCATTATCTGCTTTTATACTGCCTCCATACAATATTCGTATGCCTTCGCTGATCTCGCTATCATAGGCTTGCCGGATGGTATCCCTGATAAATAAATGCATTTCCTGAGCCTGCTCAGGTGAAGCAGTCATGCCCGTGCCAATAGCCCAGATGGGTTCATAAGCGATCACAAGCTGACTAAATGTATCACGTCCTAAATGGAATATGCACGCTTCCAGTTGCTCCTTGACATATTCATTTTGTTGACCCGCTTGCCTTACTTCCAGTGGCTCACCACAACAAAATATGGGTATCAGTCCACCATGCAGAATTGCATCTACTTTAGCCTTGACGATAAGATTAGTTTCAAAAAAGAGTTGACGACGCTCTGAATGACCAGTTATACAATATTTGATGTCAAGACTTTGCAGCATCCCTATGGATACCTCGCCGGTATAGGCTCCTGCTGTTTCATTATGGCAATGCTGTGCCGCAGATCGTAAAGGAGTTCCATGCACCATGTTCACTAACATCTGAAGATGCGTAAAAGGGGGAGCAATGACTATCTCACAAGCTGGATCAGCAGGGAGTCCTTGCAGCAACTGTCCAATCAGGTTTTCCCCTTCGGAAAGGGTAAGGTTCATTTTCCAGTTGGCGGCAACAATTTTTTTCCGGGCCATGATTTTTAAGCTTTAAGTTGAAGGTGTAATTTGAAGTTGGCAAAGATAACCAGTCAAACCCCCTATCCTATTAATTACCTGACAGAAACAACTTAAAACAGGAAGGCCGTTGCAGGAGCGTCGTGGTGAGCGGAGTCGAACTGTTTGCTCCTGCAACCAAATAAATATCCAAGGAAATACCAATAAGGAATTCCAATAAAAAATCCAATCTAGCTTTCTAGTGGTCGCAGGAGCAAACTCCTGCAACGGCTAAAGGCATTAGATCTTCATGCCACTCTCTAATCCAATAATCTTTGGTTCAATGTTTGCAGCCTATTATTACAGGCAGACTGCCAATGTTTCCCGGGTCATGATCGTTTTGTTTCTTTAGGGCCTGTGTAAAGACTAGTCTGAACCGGAATAGATATATTTGCGGATACCCAATGGTTTGATTAACTGATGTTTGTAAATATTATAATACCCCTGTAGTAACCGAAGATTGATGGCTAAGGAAAATATTTCAAAGGCAACCCGATTTATCCACCGCGATTATAGCTGGCTTGATTTCAATTACAGAGTCTTGCAGGAGGCTAAAGACCCGAATGTTCCTCTCATGGAGAGAGTCAAGTTCCTGGCCATTTACAGTAGCAATCTCGATGAATTTTTCAGGGTCAGGGTAGCCAATCATCGAAATCTCTTACAGGTTGGGAAAAAGACAATTAAACAGTTGGATTTTGATCCGGAAGCTGTTTTACTAAAGATCCAAAAGATTGTCAGTGAGCAGGCAGTGGAGTTTGGTGAAATTTTCCAACACCAGATTGTCCCGGAACTGAAGCGACACGATATACACCTAGTCCAACGGGAAGAGTTGTCACAGGAGCAGGAGGCATTTGTGGATACCTACTTTCAGGAGAATCTGCTTCCGTTTGTTCAGCCGGTTTTATTGGTCAAAGACAAGATCAGGCCATTCCTTAACAATAAGGCTTTATATCTGGCCATCCTGATGAAGGACAAGGAAAATGCCTCGACGCAAGAGGAATATGGAATCATCAAAATTCCATCAGATCATCTACCCAGGTTTATTGAGCTGCCTACAAGAAAGCAAGGTTATGAACTGATCATGCTCGATGAGATCGTAAGACACAGTGTGATGTGGCTATTTCCCGGTTACCAAATCATTAATACCTACTCCATCAAGCTGACGAGAGATGGAGAACTCTACATTGATGATGAGTATCAGGGTGACCTGGTTAAGAAGATTAAAAACAGCCTGCTGAAGAGAGATGTGGGACCTGCCTCGCGCCTCGTTTTTGACAAAACAATACCATCACAATTTTTACATTACCTGATGAATGTGCTCGGGGTTGAGAAACTGGGGTTATTTCCGGAAGGCCGGTTCCATAACAACTTCGATTTTTTCAAGTTTCCTTCCTTTGGCATGCATCATCTCAAAGACCAGCCATTGCCGCCAATGGACTACCAACCACTGGCAAATGCCGATTCAATTTTTGATCCCATTAAAGCTTCGGATCACCTGATTCATGTTCCATATCACAAGTATGAACCTGTCATTAAGTTTTTTGAACATGCAGCCAAGGATCCGAATGTCACACACATCAAGATTATTCAGTACAGGGTAGCCCCAAATAGCCGGATCATGGAAGCATTGATCAATGCCGTCAAGTCCGGAAAGCAAGTGTACGCCTTTATAGAGGTCAAAGCCCGCTTTGATGAAGAAGCTAACCTTCGATGGGGAGAACAACTCGAAAAGGCAGGCATTGTGGTCAGGTATAGTTTCCCTGGGTTGAAAGTACATAGCAAATTAGCCCTGGTCAGAAGGCTGGAGCCAGATGGGCCTCAACTCTATTCTTACCTGAGTACTGGCAACTTCCATGAAGTGACAGCCAGAATATACAGCGATCAAGGTTTATTCACTTCTGATAAACGCATCACCAGCGAAGTAGCCAGGATTTTCTCATTTCTTGAAACTGTCAAACTTCCGAATGAAGAATTTAAACATCTGCTTGTAGGTCAGTTTAATCTTCGGAAGACATTAATACAACTGGTGGACTTTGAAATCGCTGAAGCATCTGCAGGTAGACCGGCTTCCATCGTGCTCAAAATCAATAGTCTTCAGGATGAAGAGATGATCGAGAAACTCTATGAGGCTAGTCAGGCAGGTGTCAAAATCGAATTAAACATCAGGGGCATCTGCTCACTGATAGCTGGTAAGAAAAATCTGAGCGAAAACATCAAGGCCTTTAGTATTGTCGACCGTTTTCTTGAACACAGCCGCATTTTCCTCTTTCATCATGGTGGACATGAGAAAATGTATTTGTCCTCTGCTGACTGGATGGAGCGGAATTTGTCTTTCAGGATCGAAACAGCCTTTCCAATTTATGACCCGGTATTGATGGCTGAAATCAAAGATATCCTTTCGATCCAGCGCGGGGATAATGTAAAAGCCAGATCACTCAACTATCAACATATCAATGAGTATATGCTCAATGACGCTGACCTTGCTATCCGCTCACAACATGAAACCTATTTCTACCTGAAGCGGAAATACGATTAACTCCATCCAAGAGAATAGCCGTTTCATTTTCATACACGGTTCAATTGGCTTCAAAAACACAATTGATTTACAATTAATTTTCAGGGTATACCATGTGGTATTGTATATGATTATACCTGCATATTTGCTTTTGTAATCAGATTTATTCCCATGCAACTGTTGATGAAGACCGGACCACTATCCATCCGGCGTAATAATAATATGCGCTCCCTGTGGATTGAATATCCCAGGATGCAATCAGGTAATGATGTTCTTGCAGTGTTGTTCAATCGTGAACAGGCTGATAAAATTTTTAAACTTCCGGTTTTGATGGCGGACGCAAAAGGTATTGAAATAAAGTTGCCTTCATTTATCACCGGGATGTTCTATTTGAAAGTAGAGGATGGTGATCAGTCATTTTTAAGGCAGATTGCGCTTCAGTAGGGGAAAACCCTGAAAATAAAAATTGGGTGTTTTCGTCCATGTATGAAACAAAATATTGAATGACCTTTACATTGTTGATAGTTAATAAAGCAATTCAACAAAAAAGAAAAATAAAAGCAGGAATTTAGTTTTGGTTTATTCCTGATTAAAGATTTTAAAGGGGTGAGACTTGCCGGGGTCGTCAAAGGGTGACACCGGCATTTTTTTTTTGCCTATACCCTACCTGAAATGCCCATACTAAGTAAGAATTCACTGCTTTTAGCCAGCCAGTTTTTCGGCAAGTTCTTCCCACTCTATCATAAGCCTCTCCATCTCAAGCTTTTTAGCTTCGTAACCGCTCACTTCTTTCTGAAATCCAGCGGATTGATAAAACTCAGGATCAGCCAGGATTATTTCCTTTTCTTTAATGAAAAGTTCACAGCCACTGATCTCCTTCTCTACAATTCCAAATCGCCGTTGCAGATTCTTCTTCTCCTGGTCTGATATTCCAGAAACTTGTAAGGCCTTGCGTTCTGCTCCATTTGATGGCTTAGGCTCAGTAACCGTTTTGGTTTTTAGCGCTGCTGCCTGCGATAATACATCAAGGTTTTCAATACCTTTCTTAATCAGCATCTCATCGATATCACCGATATATTCTTTAATCTGTCCTCCCGCAAACTCAAGCGTACGCGAAGTCAGTCCTGTAAGAAAATCCCGGTCATGCGAAATGATAATAAGTGCACCCGGATAATCTAACAAAGCGTCTTTCAATCTTTGTTTGGCTTGTATATCAAGGTGGTGCGTAGGCTCATCCATGATCAGCAGATTGGTCTGCGATAAGATCATACAGGCTAATGCTAACCTTGCCCTTTCTCCTCCTGATAATACAGACACCTTTTTACCGGAATCTTCACCACTAAACAGGAATGCACCTAAGATGGCCCTCACTCTTGGCCTGACTTCCGGCGCTGCCAGTGCCTCGATCGTATGTAATACGGTCTTTGTTGGGTCAAACAATTCTGTTTGATCCTGGGCGTAATAGCCCATCAATACTCTTTCATTTAATTCCAGCAATCCATCGGTAGGCGGAGTTCTTCCACCGATCATCTTAGCCAGCGTAGATTTACCCTGCCCATTCTGGCCAACAAATGCAACCTTCTCATTACGCTCCAAATCAAACTCCACATTTCTGAGGAC